>JAYEOK010000197.1:0-10851 GCA_034722915.1 Thermodesulfobacteriota bacterium
AAACGTCCCCATGATTTCAGGCGTGGCTATCATGACCGATACCGACAACACAGGAGGACAGGCTGTTGCATGGTATGGGGATATTGTTTTCTTTTAAAGAAGGCCCTTTCTGGAAGGGTACTATCTAGTGCCTGAACGAAAACCATTGATGGCCAAAAATAAATTCGAAATCCGAAGCACGAAATACGAAACAAAATTCAAAACAAAAAACATAAAAAACGACAAACAACTGCCAAAACAGTATGATGGAAGATTATTTTTGTCATTTTAAATTTGTCAATTTTTCTTTTATTGTTTCGTATTTCGAATTTAGATATTCGAATTTTCTCTGAATAGGACTTTTCGTTCAGGTACTATCTATCGCCTGAAAAAGCCTTTGCCGGCAACCGTAGATACGTTTCTAAAAGTCGATTGTCGTCAAAAACTGCCTGATCGAAATAGATCATCTGAGTGTTTCTTTGCCTGGGGTGACCGGCATGGAAAAGTCCAGATGGTTTCAGAAGGGTGCATTCCGGTCGATGGGCCTTCCTGACCAGTCCATTTTCATCAAAGAGACAGATATGATAATCATGAAAAGGGAGGCTCTCAAGGGAATCATATGACTGTAACTGGTAAGATTCCCGTGGGGCTGTCAGGTCGACTAGCTCCATTTTTTCAATAGGCCTGATGGTTTCAAGATGATGTTTTCCTGCTGAATAATAGGCTACTGGTTTTTGGGTTGGATTATCCTCAAAAGAGAGTAACTCCGGGATAACAACGTCGATTTTCCCGGTAATTTCGTTTTCGAGATGAAATGATTTGCCGGAAAGTTTTTCAGGATATTCTTCCCTGCTCCAGTTTTCCAGGCGTTCAGTCGGAAAAACTTTGTAGTAGCAGCCACAATTGGCGACAGATTCAAAGAGCAGAGGCTGGTTCTTTTTGTTCAGACTGATCCGCAGGGTCCAGCCGTCCATATGGCCGGCTTCCGGATCATATGAGCGGAGTTTTGGATGCTCTGGGTACCACCGGGTATAAATGAGCTGCTGAATGACATCCTCTCCCTGTTGTGTGTGATCCACATAAGCATAGACGGTCGGTTTTTCTGTGTCGACTTGTGGAGTGGCATCATTGATGTCAGAGCCATCCATCCAGACTTCGCCAAATCGATCAATTGCAGAGTCGTACGTGGGATTCGCTGCTTTTTCCAGAATAAAAACAGGCGCGTAATACTCAAGCAAAGCCCAGTCGTCTGTGAGCAGAGCCGGATCAATATTTTGAGATTCCTTTTCAGGATAGAATGTTGTCCGTTCGGAAAATTCGGGGATATGGGGCTCTCTGTCTTCGGTCAGGGCGATATACCATATCCATGCATAAATGACCGGAATCAGCGGGGCTGTCGTGAGCAAGCGGGTTGTCCGCCCTCTTGTGAGGATGGATTTTTCAACATTGTCCAGAAAATAATACCAGTATTCATCAACCCTGGCTTCAGTCTCCAGAGAAGACAGCCCACTCAGCTCTTTCTCAAATTCTTTGTCAGCATGTTTACGGTAAGCATTAATGAAACGTTCTCTTGTCGTATCTCCGGGAACATTTGGATCAGGCAGATCGTCATCATCCCACACTTTTTCCTCCTGGTTGGGGGCGGAATGAAAAAAAATAGTGAGATCTGATTCCGGTAACTTGTTGGCCACATCTGTAATCACTTGTTCATTGAGGGCAAAGGCATCTTGCAGGAAAGATTTAATAAAGGCCTTTTTGGCTGTAATCCCCTGAAGTTCCTTGTATGAATCGACACGTTCGAGGAGATATCGATCAACTTTTATATGCTCAAAGCCTTCAATGCTGAGATAGCGGACATCTCCAACTTTTTTTTCGACAATCATCCTGTCTGGAGGATCCAGAGCAGCAGCTCGGTAGTGGGGAGCGGGAAGATCAGGGCGGGAGCAGCCAGTAATCATTAACATCAGGAATATGCTGAAAAAAAATGATCGATCATATATGAATTTCATTGAGCACTCTTATTGATTTTGATTAACACCATTATGGTTGCAGGCAAAAAAAGAACAGATTTTGAGAAATCAGTTTTTGTAACTTAAATTTGCATAGATTGATGATCTACTATACAAAGACACCTTCCGCAATAGTTCTCATGAAGGGGGCACAATGCGTAAATGCCCAGCAGTTGCAATAACCTTTTTTGTCTGCTCTCTCCATTGTTATATTCCTTTTTGAGGCCCCCTTGGCTCTACAAAAAAGCATCACCTCACCGGCGGAAATCATGGGAAGCATAAGCCCTTTAAGTACGATTCGATCACATCCGCTGATAGTTCCCTTGACCAAGCCAGAGAATCTTTTTATAAGGTCTTTCATCAGCTGCTTTTTTGGGTGTTGTATGACCTATGTGGATACCTTTCATTGGGCATCAGATTATGAGAAACCACCTGCTCTAACCGCTGCAGCTCCAGTCAATTATGTCAGCCGGTCTGAGGGGCTGGACAGGTTTTCCGGGCATGACAAATTTTCCAGCCAGAAGCATGGACTGTATATCGCAGGCTCAATTTTTTCGGTACTCTTCAGCGTGAGCCTGCTGTAAGCAACTGATGATTAAAATCTCGGAATAATATCTGCAATATGGCGGAAAATGTATGACCACAGCATTGATGCTCGCCCTGAAGGGCACTGTTGGCTTGCTGATCCTCGCGATTGGTCTGGAATCACGCTTTACGGATATCGTGTACTTGTGGCGGCAACCCGGTTTGTTAGGAACGGGAACGAAATAAGTTGAACAAAAATTAATAGGCATTTTTTTCGTATTCAAGACGCGAGGCAGAAGCATAGCGGGCTATGTGATCAACGAGCAACGCAGAAGACGGACAAAAGGACATTAATTTGTTGAACTTATCGCCCTGCGGGCGGGTTTTAAAAAGAGAATGTCGAATGTCGAACAAGGAATATCGAATATCGATCGGAATAAAAAACAACGGATCAAGGGCTTTTCCCCTTCTGCGGTTCGACATTCCTTGTTCGATATTCGATATTCGTCCTTTAATGTTCGGTATTCATTTTTTAAGCTTCGTAAAAAATGAAAATTCCTATGCTATCAAGTTATTTCGTGTACGTTCCTTATTACGTTCATTGCTGGCCATGTATGTGATGGTACCGCTGGTGGCTGTCCTGCTGGTGGTATCTCTGGATTTGCCTTCCGGGGTCGAAATCGCCCTGCTGATCCTGGCTGTATCCGCTGGTGCTCCGTTGTTGCCTCGCAAGCTGAAGTTTCTGGGCCGGGAGCCCTATATTTTCAGCCTTATGGTCCTGTCGAGCCTGCTTTCTATTCTGATTGTGCCGACATGGCTGGCTTTGCTCGGATCAATGTTCGCTGTCCCGAGAGTGCTTGAACCAAATGAGGTGGCACTGGTCCTGGCCAAGGCGCTTTTTTTGCCACTGGTAGCCGGAATGTTGCTGCGCTGGCTGTTTCCACAGCTGACCGAGCGCATCATAGATCGGTTACTGGGTATCGTTGGTGTCGTGTTCATGGTCTGTGCATTGTTGCTCCTGGCACTGCACTGGACACTGTTGCTGGAGGCTGGTTGGCCCTTTGTGCTGACATTGTTCACCATGGCGCTGCTGGCACTCGGCATCGGGCATGCATTGGGTGGGCCGCATCCAGACGGCAGGACGGCACTCGCTGTAGCCTGTGCCACACGCCACGTGGGGGTGGCTGTTCTGGTCGTTGCGACTCTGCCCGGACCACGTACCGCAGTATTGATTACAGCCTATATTGTCACCTCGGCCGTAATTACCCTTCCCTATCTCAGGTGGCAGCGTCGTCGCAGGCATGAAGATGGGGAGAAAGGGCACTTGTACCCGTAGTTTGGGTGTTCTCGGACAGCCTCCTGGCACCCCATCTTCGTCCGATTCGCTTTACTCACATATGACTCAATATAGCGGAGACTTCGAGGCGACTCGAACGAACCAGGGGCAATTCCAAATAGTTACAGAATGTTGCCTGTGCCGCGAATTTGGCGCTAACCCGAATGCTTTACCTGCCGATGACTGATATCAGGCGAGGCAGCCGTTATTCTTCTGCCATAAGATCAGTACTCAGGTAGCGCTCTCCAGTATCAGGAAGGATGGTGACGATTGTTTTGCCACGGTTGCTTTCATCCTTGGCAAGCTGCATGGCTGCCCAGATTGCAGCGCCTGAGGAAATACCTACCAGCAGACCTTCTTTCCTGGCCAGGAGTCGTGCTGTTTCTACTGCATCACTGTTTGTCACGGTGATAACCTGGTCGATAAGGTCAGTTTTTAAGATTTCCGGGATAAATCCGGCTCCGATTCCCTGGATTTTGTGGGGACCCGGTTCACCCCCTGAAAGAACAGGTGAATCGGCTGGTTCCACGGCAACCCCGATAATAGCAGGGTTTTTTGTTTTTAAGTTTTCCATAACGCCTGTGAATGTTCCCCCGGTGCCAATTCCAGCCACGAAGAAATCTACTTTACCATCTGTGGCCTGCCAGATCTCTTCAGCAGTGGTTTCTCTGTGGACTGCCGGGTTTGCCGGATTCTCAAATTGCCTGACCATGAAACTGTTTGGCGTGTCCCGTAAAAGTTCTTCAGCTGCGGCAATGCATCCTTTTATGCCACCAGTTGCTGGGGTCAATACCAGCCGGGCACCAAGATGTTTTAAAAGGACTCTTCGTTCAATGGACATGGATTCCGGCATGGTAAGAACCAGCGGAAGATTTTTTCCGGCACAGACAAAGGCCAGACCCAGACCTGTGTTGCCTGAGGTTGCCTCGATAATGGTGGTTCCTTCCTTAACCTGCCCATCTCGTTCACCCGCCTCAATCATGGCAAGTGCAATACGATCTTTCACACTGCCCATGGGGTTGCGGGATTCCTGTTTGGCTAAAAGCTGTGCATGGCCGTTCTGAAGAATATTACCAAGAGCGAGTAATGGCGTATTGCCAATGGTGTCACTTGCAGATACTATCATGATGTTCCTCCTTTTCTTCCTGAATAAACAAGTTCCGGACGTTTGAGTATAACTCTTGTGTCAGAGGGTACAGATTCGGTAAGCCATATATTACCCCCGATCACAGATCGTGCTCCGATGGTTGTTTCGCCGCCAAGAATGGTGGTATTGGCGTAGATGATCACATCATCCTCGATGCAGGGGTGGCGCTTTGTGTTTCGCATTTTTTCTCCGGCATCTTTAGGAAGAGACAATGCACCTAAAGTAACTCCCTGATACAAGCGGACATTTGACCCGATTGTTGTGGTTTCACCAATGACAACCCCTGTTCCATGATCAATGAAAAAGCCAGGGCCGATGGTTGCACCAGGATGGATGTCGATGCCTGTCAGGCTGTGGGCGTGTTCAGTCATTATTCTTGGAATTATAGGCACATCCAGTCGGTACAGTTCATGAGCCATGCGAAAGATAGAAGTGGCCAGAAGCCCTGGATAGCAGAAGATAACTTCGTCGCTGCTTGCTGTGGCCGGGTCTCCGGCAAGGGTTGCCCGGATATCCGTGGAGAGGAGAGCTGATATACCTGGCAGAGTCTCGATAAAAGAGAGTGCCATGCGATGACCTCTTGCTTCACAACGGGTACAGGGAAGATTGGAGCGGCGGCAGTCATGGCGGATGGCCATGATAATTTCTCTACTCAGTCGTTCGTAGAGTTCTGTGGTTTCCTTGCCGAGATAGTATTCCAGATTCGAAGCATGGAGTTTTGTTTTTGTGAAATAGCCCGGAAATAATATCTGCCGAATCTGGTAGATAATGTCAATAATTGAGGTGTGTGAGGGAATAGGAACCGGTCCCACATGGTCAAAACAGTCTTCAGTCTGCCAGGCAGCAACCAGAGTCTCCACCACTGGAGGTAACTTGTCGTGGAGACCACTGGCAGCGTTTATTGTATGATCACAGTGTTCCGGGATGTGAATGTCGTCGGTTGCCACCTGGAATTCTCCTTTAGGAACGTACAATAAATAACTTGAACAAATGAATGCACCCCAAGGGCATTTCCTCCGGGGCATATTTTTTTCCGTCTTCTGTGTTGCTCGTTGCTCACGTAACCCGTTATGCTCCCGCCTCGCGCCTTGAATACGAAAAAAACTCCTATTAATTTTTGTTCAAGTTATTTATCTCCCGTTCCTTAGGAACGTACATTAAATAACCTGAACATCTTTCTTGCCCTTTGTTCCGCCAGCAATACTTTAAAAACCGTTACATACAGGGAGTATGCAAAGCTTTTTAAAGTGTCGCTGACGAAAAAATTGCGGCGAAATATGTTCAGGTTATTTAATTCCCGTTCCTTATTCTTTGCTGTTTTGTGAATGGATCTCTTTTTTGATTTCTTCTATTGCCAGGATTAATGGCATGCCGTTCTTCAGTGTTGCTTCCGGATTGATACGCAGTAAATCTTCCCATGCAGCAATCGCTTCTTCCGGTTTGTTGAAATCATAGAGGAGGACTATACCTTTGTTCAGGCGTGAAGGTTCATGCTTTGGGTTGACGGAAAATGCCTTATCAAAGGATTCGATGGCCTTTGCCGGTTGTTTGTTTTGTCTATACATGATACCCAGGTCTGTCCAGACATCCGCATTGTCAGGTTGTAACTGTAAGGAGTGGGTATAGGCTTTGATTGCTTTTTCTGTCTGCTGAGAATCATAATAAAGGTGACCAAGCTGGGTCCAGGCAGCAACGTTCTCATGATTTTTCGTGACTTCAACTTCCAGGTTTGCAATGGCCTCTGTTGTTTGATTGTTCAGTTGTGAAGAAGTAGTGGAGGGGGGAGGCGCCGCGTGATCGTGGGTATCGGTGGTGGGTCCGAGTTTATACACGGAAAATATTGATCCAGCAATAAAACCAGCCACAAATCCAATCAGAAGGGCGTAAATGAGAGTTTCTTTTTTTACCAGAGTGCTTTTTTCAGTCATTGCTGTTTGTTCCTTTATGTGTTTGAAAAAAAAATGATACTATCTGGAAAAATATAGACAGAAAAAGTCCGCTGTCAAATGATATATTGTGGTAGCAACTGCCCGCGAACCTATTTCAATCCTTCGGAAAAGGAAAAAGGTGCTCTAACATTATATTTATGCTATACAGGTGTGTTTCAAGGGGCGGCAGAGTAGGAGCGGCCTTTTTTTTATGACCAAAAAAAAAGCGATACCCCGAGTAAACAGGATATCGCCTTGAAAGTACTGGAGGCGGCGAGCGGATTTGAACCGCTGAATCATGGTTTTGCAGACCAGTGCCTTAGCCGCTTGGCTACGCCGCCGGAAAATGCCTGATAGGCATGAGCCACACTTTATACCACAGTTTATGTTTTTCACAAGAGGAAAATGGCAATGGATATTGATTCACTGGTACAACAGAACAAGGACGCTCTAGCCCGGCTGGAACAGGTCCTTGCTTATCGTTTTACCGACCTGCGCCTGTTGCAAAAAGCATTGATTCACTCTTCTTTTGCTTTTGAACAGGCGCAGATCGATAATAACAATGAAATTCTTGAATTTCTTGGTGACGCGGTTCTTGACCTTGTCATTGGACATACCCTGTGTAAACGGTTTCCAGACATGCGCGAAGGGGAACTGACCAGGTTACGTTCATCGCTTGTCAATGAAACGCATCTTGCGATAATGGCAAGAGATCTTCAACTTGGCGACTATCTTTGTCTTGGCAAAGGTGAAGCTGCCTCCAATGGCCATAATAAATCTTCAATTCTTTCCTGCGCGTATGAGGCGTTAATTGGCGCAATATTTGAAGACAGTGATTACGCCACAGTGGAGGCTGTGATCTGCAGGTTTTTTGTTCCGGCCATGGCTGCAAAAAAGGAAGAGTTATTGATGGCAGATGCCAAAAGCCGGCTGCAGGAGGCATTACAGGAAACGTTCAACGAGGCTCCTTCCTATCGCATTGATCTTGAAGAGGGGCCATCGCATCAGAAGATTTTCAGTGTTTCTGTCCTGTTTCGTGATGTTGCACTTGGCAGTGGAACCGGAGGCTCTAAAAAAGAGGCGGAGCAGCGTGCAGCATCGGCGACGCTTGCTGAGTTTGATGATGTTCTCAAGAGGTTTTTAGAATAGGTTGTCCTGACATGCCTCTTGTTATTCCTGTTTTTATTCCCCATCAGGGTTGTCCGCAACACTGTCTTTTCTGTAACCAGATTTCCATCAGCGGTAAACGTGCAGAGAAAGAAGACGATTCAGATCTGGTTCACAAGACTATTACAGAATGGCTTGGTTATTCCCATCGTCGTTCCTTAGTACAGGTTGCTTTTTACGGAGGATCCTTTACCTGTCTTCCTGGCGTTCGTCAGGAAAGATTGCTGGATGCAGTTCAGCCTTTTATCCAATCAGACGCTGTCACCTCTGTGCGTCTTTCCACAAGGCCGGACTGCATAGATGAGACAATTTGTGATTTCCTGCTTGAGAAAGGTGTGAAAACTGTGGAGCTGGGGGTTCAGTCTCTGGATGACCTTGTACTGACAGCCTCTCATCGGGGACATTCCAGTGAAGATTCTTTGCAGGCTGCCAGGATTTTAAAAGCGAAAGGACTGGAGCTGGGCATTCAGCTCATGCCTGGTTTACCCGGGGAAACTACAGTTTCTTTTTATAAGACTTTGCAGCAGGTAATTGAATTGAAACCGGATTTTGTTCGTCTTTATCCCACTCTTGTTATTAGAGGCTCCGGGCTTGCTGGTCAGTATGAACAGGGAAAGTATCAACCCATGAGTATGAACCGGGCAATAGCTCTCTGTTGCCTGGCAAAAGAACGATTTGACCGTGCAGGAATCAAAATCATGAGAATGGGGCTGCAGGCTTCTGAAACACTTGAGAAGGAACTCCTCGCAGGGCCCTATCATCCATCATTTGGAGAACTGGTTGCCACTCGCCACTGGTTCAGGCGGGTTCGTACCTTACTTGCCGATTGTCCCCCTGAAAGTATGCTCCATCTATTGATTTCTAATCGGGATATTTCTGCCTTTGTTGGTCAGAAACGGATAAATATTAAGCGTCTGCAGGAGTTGGGACTGGCAACACGACTGAAACTGGAAACGGATAAAACCTTGAAACGAGGCACAATGAAATATGTTATCAATTAATCATCTGGATATCCGTTACGGAGACAAACATCTCTTTAAGGATCTTTCCATTCAGGTTCACGATGGAAGGCGTATTGGGCTGCTGGGCGTTAATGGAGCAGGAAAGTCCACGTTGCTCAAGATTATGGCCGGGGTGGATGAGTGTGACGACGGAGTTGTCAGCCGGGCAAAATATTTTACTGTGGCCTATCTTCCCCAGGAATCCAGTGCTCTGGTCTCGGGCCAGACCCTTTACGAAGAGGCTGAGAGTGCTTTTGCAGAACTTCTGGAGTTGCAGAAGGAGGCGGATCGAATCCATGAAGATCTGGCCAGTGAAGATCCGCAATCAGAAAAGTTTGTTCAGATGCTTGAACGCCAGGGGGAAATCCAGCATCGATTGGAAGGAAGCGGTATCTATACCATGCGGGCACGCATAGAAAAGATCCTGTTGGGTTTAGGCTTTCATCAAGATGATATGGATAGACCTGCTTCCTCTTTTTCAGGTGGCTGGGTCATGCGCCTGATGCTCGCCAAGATGCTGTTGGCAGCACCATCGCTTCTCCTGCTCGATGAGCCGACCAATCACCTTGATCTCACTTCACTCACCTGGGTGGAGGACTTTCTTCGCTCCTATGATGGTGCCATGGTGATAATCTCCCATGATCGAACTTTTCTCGATAAGGTGACTACAACGACCTGGGAATTAAGCCTTGGTAGGCTCTCGGTCTACAAGGGGAACTATTCATATTACGAGAAAGAGAAGGTGGAACGGAAAGCCATTGAAAAGGCAGCTTACGATAATCAACAGGCACAAATCAAGCAGTCCATGCAGTTTATCCAGCGTTTCAGAGCAAAATCCACCAAGGCCAAACAGGTGCAGAGCCGTGTCAAACAACTGGAAAAGATGGAGCTGCTTGAACTTGGTGAATCCGACAGGCAGATTCGTTTCAGTTTTCCTCCGGCACCGGCTTCCGGCAGGGATGTGTTGACTGTTGAACATTTGTGCAAAGGGTTTGACGGAAAAGTAGTGTTTAAGGATGTGAACTTTCAGTTTCAGCGTGGTGATAAGGTGGCTGTGGTTGGAGTTAACGGCGCTGGAAAGTCGACGCTTGTAAAAATTATTTCCGGCGAGATTCCTACTGATTCCGGAGAGGTGAAGCTAGGGCATAATGTTCAGCTTTCATATTTCGGTCAGCATCAGGCTCAGGAACTCAGTCCTTCTCTGACAGCGCTTGAGACCCTGTCGCTTTCCGTAAAAGATATGCCCATCACTCGAATACGCTCTCTTTTAGGTGCATTTCTCTTTCGTGGAGAAGAGGTGGATAAAAAGGTATCAGTTCTTTCAGGTGGAGAAAAGAGTAGGCTGGCGCTGGCCAGGATGATTGCTTCTCCTGCCAACTGTATGCTCCTTGATGAACCCACAAATCATCTGGACATTACTTCACAGGAGGTTCTGCAGGAGGCAATGTCTCAGTATGATGGCTTTATTCTGGTGGTTTCCCATAATCGTTATTTCCTGGATAGTTTTGTGAATAAGGTTGTTGAGGTGAAGGATGGTCAGGTCGAGGTGTACGAAGGAAATGTCAGTGATTACCTGCTGAAAATTGAAGCGGCGGAGGCAAGCCGGGAGGGCAGTCAAAAACAAAAAAAAGTCCCACAATCCACCATGAAACATGGTGAAGCAAAATCTGCAGCACAAGTATCCCGCAAAGAAAAAAGAAAACAGGAAGCAAAAGAGAGACAGGAACGTAATAAAAAAGTAGGACCCTGGAAACGAAAA
>JAYEOK010000198.1:0-2506 GCA_034722915.1 Thermodesulfobacteriota bacterium
GGTAAGTGAGGCCGGCACTCATTTCAGTACCCCCTTGTGGGGTGTAAGTGCCTTGTTGGTATGTCCAACTTGCTAATGTTAAACGAACTTTTCATTTTCTCGGAGTCTACGCTTACCTGTTTTTTATGACAGCTTTTGAGGAGTAAGGCACTAAACCACTAAATTGTAAATGTTTGGATAGTGCCTCAGGTTCGTTCAATCCGGCGTGTGAACAATATTGACTCATATGTGAACACGCTGGATTGGACGAAGATGGGGTGCTAGCCGAATATTTACTTTTTTTTAGCGACGATTCATGACAACATCCACAAGGTTGTTGCTGCCATCGTCTGTCTCGTGCAGTCGTTTTTGTCGTAAAGGCAGGGTGATAGTGAATTTTGCCCCCTGGTCGGGGATGCCTTCTGCTGTGATTGTTCCCAAGTGGCGATCAACGATTTTTTTGCATATCGAAAGACCGATGCCAGTGCCCTGAGCCTGTTGCCTGGTGTGGAGGCGTTGAAAAATATCGAAGATAAGCTTCTGGTATTCTTTTTTGAAACCGATTCCATTATCTTCTATACAAAAGCGGATATATTTCTGTCTGTCGGATTGTTCGGGCAAGACAATGCATGTAATAGTGATTTTTAGACTGCGATCAGGGTGATGATATTTCAGGCTGTTACCGATGATATTCTGGAACAGTTGCCGCATCTGCAAAGGATCAGCTTCAATGGTGGGTATGGTTTTATCAATGTCAATATTTGCCTGGTATTTTTCAATTTTGATGGTCAGATCATCAAGGACTGAATGAATAATAGATTGTAAATCCACAGGTTCAAAAGGTTTGGCTTTGCTGCTGACTCTGGAATAGAGAAGCAAGCCGTTAATGAGATTCTGCATGCGGTTTGTTGAGCTTTCTATTCGTTGCAGATAGGTTCTTCCTTTTTCAGGGAGATCCTGTGCGCATTTTGTACGAATTCTTTCACTGAACGCCTTGATGAGCAACAAAGGTTCCTGCAGGTCATGGGAGATGACGTGGGTAAAATCTTCGAGTTCAACATTTCTGGCACGTAAGTGTTCAGCAGTGGTTGAAAGAGAATGCTCGATTTTTTTCCAGTTGCTGATGTCCCTTGTTACTTCAATAATTCCAGTGAGTTTTCCGTCAGGTTTCCGGAATGGTGTTGCTGTAACTATACAGGGGATTATTGTTCCGTCAGGACGAGTCTTTCTGGATTCGATCTCAACCCTTTTGGCTCCTTCCAGTATTCGGGTAAGGGGGCATTGTTCGGTCTGACAGAGTTTTCCGGAGAAGATTTCGTAACATTTCTTTCCCAGGATTTCTTCGGTGCTCATTCCTGCCAGTTGTCGATAAGCACGATTAACCCGGATTATGTTAAAGTCAAGGTCGATCAAATGCATGCCATCTGGTGCGCTATCGAAAATTTGGATAAATTCATGCGTGATGGATACCAGAGATTCCTCAATTCTTTGCTGTTCTTTTATCTTGCTGTCAAGAATATCATTGATACTGTGAAGTTCGGTGGTACGACTGTCAACAATTTCCCCAAGATTTTCCTGGATGGTGATGAGTTCGTCTTCCGTTTGTTTACGTTCTTCAATTTCCTGTTCCAGCTGCCTGTTGGTGTTGAGAATATTTTTTCTTCTGCGAGCCAGATGTCCGCCAAAAAAGAAGATGCCTGTAATACCTGTCAGGGCAATAAAGAGGTGGCTGAGGATCAGTGGCCAGGATGATTTGTGGAAGCGTATGGGCAGACTTATGGAAATGGCACCTTGAATATTCCCGTGTGCCTCCTTCTCTGCAGTATGGCAGGGATTGCATGATGTGCTGTGGGCAAGTGGAGCCATGTACCGAAAGACTTTTTTTCCATCTTCCTCAGCAAAGCCACTCTTTTCAGTACTGCCAAGTGCAAAAGATTCCAGCCAGTTAACTTCCCAGAGATAGGGTTTGTTTTCTGGACGTAAAGGGGTGAGACTTGTAATATGAAAGCGAATTTGCCCTTTTTCCCGGTTAGTGGCTGCAATTTGCCTGGTCATGTCGGAAGGGGTAATCAGAGAAAGCTTCCGTCCGTTGTTATCGCGAATGAATTGTTTATCTTTGGGGAGAAATTCGTTTGGGGGACTGTCTTTCGTGGTGTAGACATAGATTCCGCCTTGCAAGAGATTCCAGCGGCGGGCTGCTATGATTTGTTCAAAAAATGCTCTGGCTGTTTCTTGGGCTGTCTCGTTTTGTTCACGGATATTATCAACAGTGTTCCAGGCAAGTGACAAGGCAACAGCCAGGAGCCAGATGATAATTGCCAGAAAACGATAATTGGATAACTGACCAGTCATAGTGTTCCCGTGTTATCTGAACAGGTTGATATGAAAACGATCCCTTGGCACTGGTGAACAGGAATAAAAAAGTAGAATATTTATTTCCAGGTTTTTATAGAAGACAGGTTTTGTTCTGTAGTTCTTTTAAAAATACTTTTTCATTTTCAGAGTAGTCCACCGGTACTTCAATGAG
>JAYEOK010000199.1:0-2491 GCA_034722915.1 Thermodesulfobacteriota bacterium
TTAATAGAAAACGGTACATACTATTTTCTCTCCCGCCCCAGGAGGTTTGGTAAGAGTCTTTTTGTATCAACTCTGCAGGCTTTGTTTGAAGGACGAAAAGACTTATTTACCGGACTGGCAGCCTACGAAAGATGGGATTGGGACATACAATATCCCGTTATCAAGCTGAGCTTTGCCGGTGTTGCCAGAAATATTTCCGACATGAAACAGGATATTGAGAACATCCTGAAATCAAATCAGAAAAGATTAGGAATAACTTGTCAAGACACAACAGATATCGGTGGTTGTTTTCATGAATTAATCGAAGGGGCATACGAAAAGCATCAACAAAAAGTTGTTATTCTGGTTGATGAATACGACAAACTGATCCTCGACAACCTTGACCAGGTAGAAATGGCCAGGGAAGCCAGGGAAATTCTGAAAGACCTGTACACCACCATTAAAGACTGTGATGAATTCATCAAATTTGCTTTTTTAACCGGAGTCAGTAAATTTGCCAAAGTATCTATCTTCAGCGGTCTGAACAACCTGATGGATATTACCCTGAAGAAACAATACGCGACTATCTGCGGCTATACTCATAATGACCTGGAAACTGTATTTGCAGAGCATCTGAAAGGTGCCCACATGGAAAAAGTACAACAATGGTACAATGGCTTTAATTTTCTTGGTGAACGTGTTTACAATCCATTTGACATCCTGCTTTTCATCGCCAATGATTTTGAATTCCGCAACTACTGGTTTACCACCGGCACACCCACCTTCCTGATCAAACTCATCCAACAGCAGAACTTTTTCATTCCCCAGCTGGAGAATCTTAAAGTAAACAACTCTCTCATTGACAGTTTCAATATTGAAAACATTAAACTTGAACCGATTTTATTCCAGGCCGGATATCTTACGATCAAGGAGGTGGAACAGACTGGTGCCATTACCATGTACATCCTGTCATTTCCCAATCTTGAAACAAAATATTCCTTTAATGATTTTATTTTAGATTATCTGACCGATCAAACAAGCGAAAAGGCGACTTTCCAATCAAACATCTATACAGCCCTTGAACGTGCCGACATACCGTCGTTCAAAGAAACGCTCATCGCTCTTTTTGCCTCCATCCCGTACAATAACTATGTAAACAATACTATTAGCGACTATGAGGGATATTTTGCCAGTGTCATCTACGCATATCTTGCCAGCCTTGGACTGGATATCACAGCTGAAGACGTCACCAACAAAGGAAGAATTGATCTGACAATCAAGCTGAATGACAATATCTATATTCTTGAATTTAAGGTCGATGGCCCAGGAAGAAAGGCTTTACAGCAGATCAAAGACAAAAACTACCAGCAAAAATATCTGCAAGAAAACAAAACTATTTATCTTCTTGGAATTGACTTCAGTTCAACGGAAAAGAATATCACAACTTTTGAGTGGGGACAGGTGGTATAGGTATCATGTCCCCGGATAAATCCCTCCATGTCGTTCAATCAAAAAGCCACCTCGATTGAACATTTTTGAGCAGCTTTGATCATTTTTTTATCCAAAGTCAGCAACGTCCCGTTATTTCTTCTGGCAACAACAAGATAGAGCATATCATAAACACTGTGATTCAAGTTGCAGGCCAGCTTGAAAGCCTCACGCCAGATGTCTTTTTCATCGATAAAATCATCAGGCAGGCCTATTGCCTGCTCAATCCCTTTTTCACAGACAAGGAAAGGAAAATCAACAAGTTTCTGATATTTCCAAAAAACATTGGTCACTTCAGCTATGAAAAGAATTGGGCTAATCACCCAATCAGCATCAATGACATAGCTTGTAAACTTTTCCGTTTGCTCCCTCTGTAGAACTATTTCTATTGCCGCACTGGCATCTAAAACCGCAATCATCGATCACGATCCTCTCTTATTAAAAACACTGGGTCAACATCATATTCCATTTTCTCAGAGCTGCAGGGGTGAGTAACGATATCCTGAAGGAGTTTTTTTCTGCGGTCTTGATTGGATGCTGTTGTCTTAAGCCCTTTAGCCAGCGTGACAACTGCTTCCTGGGCGAGGCTACGATGTTCCATCTTCGCTTTTTCTTGTAATAAGCGATAAATATTATCCGGTAACTCTCTTACTTGTAATGATGGCATGGCTTGACCTCCAAAAGTTACAGCAACAGCGCTGACCACAAACAAATACTACTGCACTTTTCATCACCTTGCAAGCAAACACCCTTACCGCAGTCCTTTTGTAACTACAAAAAATAACCACAACAATGGAATCGACGAAATACATCAAAATCTTCGATCACCACGCGCAGCCAAAACAACTAACCACACAGAGCCTGAAGTCTAAACAACGACACACGCCTTCCAATCAAACATCTACACAGCCCTTGAACGTGCCGACATACCATTGTTCAAAGAAACGCTCATCGCTCTTTTTTCCTCCATCCCGTACAATAACTATGTAAACAATACTATTAGCGATTATGAGGGATATTTTGC
>JAYEOK010000200.1:0-2487 GCA_034722915.1 Thermodesulfobacteriota bacterium
CGCCATAGTTATGCAACCCATATGCTGGAAGCAGGAGTTGATCTTGTCAAACTTCAGCAGATCCTTGGCCATGTCAGTATCCTGACCACTTCCAGATACACCCACCTCACCTCTATCACTCAAAATAACGCCCGCCAGGCCATCAACTCCTTAGCCGACACCGTTGATATAAGCTGGGAGGGGGTCAAATGATTCTGCTATCAACGATTATTAACAAATTCAGGGATGAGTTCCTCGCACAATACCAGTCGTCAGTTCTGCCAGGCCACAAAAAAGCACTGTGGACTATTCCTCGTTGCAGGCAGGAACATGGTCCGCACATGTTGGCTCAGTGTACAGACCACAAGTGTGGGGCACAGGCCTATATTCCACATTCCTGCGGCCACAGGAACTGTCCTCATTGCCAGAGCCATGAGAGCCAGCAATGGATCGACAAGCAGTTGGGGAAGCGCTTACCTGCCCCGTATTTTCTGGTCACCTTTACCATCCCCAGGGAGCTTAGAGACCTGAGCTGGCGGAATCAGAAAGCCGTATACTCCCTCCTGTTTGCCTGTGTCCAGGATACCCTGAAGACGTTTACCGGAAACGACAGACGACTCGGCGGAGAGGCTGGATTTACCGCCATACTCCATACCCATGCAAGGACTCTCACCTATCATCCCCACATCCATGTCCTCATGCCGGGGGCGAGTATCGATAAAAAGCAGGGTTATGGAAAAAGAAGGCCGCCAAATACCTCTTCAGCCATAAAGCCATGGCAAAGGTCTTTCGGGCAAAACTCCTTCAGTCCATGGTCGATCAAGGGCTGGTGGTACCCAGGGATTGCCCGAAACAATGGGTTGTCGATTGCAAAAGTGTCGGCAACGGCAGTAAGGCCATCATCTATCTGGGCAGATACCTTTACCGGGGTGTCATCCAGGAAAAGGATATCCTCACCTGCAAAGACGGCATGGTCACCTTCAGGTATCTTCATGCCAAGTCGGGAAAATATAGAACCAGGACAGTCAGTGGGTATAAGTTCCTCTACCTGCTTATGCTCCATGTGCTGCCGAAAGGCTTTCGCAGGGCACGATGCTACGGGTTCCTTCATCCTTGCAGCAAAAGCCTCATCCAGTTCCTGCAACTGCTGCTCAGGTTCACCCCGTACACAATAATTCCTTCTCAACAGACACAGAGGCCTTCAATACGCTGCCCGGTCTGCGGAGCCAAAATGAAGATTGTCGCCACCAGACTTATCAAGCCGCCGTCTGCACGACTGAAACCATGTTGCAATTGAGCAAGGAGGTGAACATGATTATGTAACCCTGACACTAAATCTTCTGGTACCAAAAAAACCGGTTTCACAGGTAAAGGGCTACCTACGCCTGAAAATCAGCCTTTTTGACTGTCTATTGACAGCAAGATCCCAATGAATCGAAGAACTACCACTCAGCGTACCCGGCAGCACCAACAAAAACACCGAATCTTTACTTCTGCCTGATCGGGCAGCATTCCCCTAAAAAGATGTTTTCTATATAACCACCGGGCTTGTCCAACAAACGGTTCAGATTGTGGTTCGTGCCTCACACAATCTAACCTTATTCGTTAGGTCTTCGCCTTTTAGGTCATTGTGCTACGGGGCAACTATAGTGAAGCCCGAATTCAACTCTGAAATCTGTTGCTTTAACTTTTGGCATAATTTTGCCTTTTATTTTGTTTAATTCAACAATGCCATATTTCTCTAATGTCTTGAGTGTTCGAGATAGATTAGATTTTTTTCTGTTTGTTATCTCTTCAAGCTCAGTAATTGAATGTGGTTTATTTTCAATAATTGTCCGTAACAATTCTTGGTTTTCAGTGCTTAAAATTTGAGACATTGATTTTGTAGACTCAAACCAGACTTTAGGCTCGTTTTTTCGTGGCTTATAGTCTCCTTTTGCGATTGCAAGGGTTCTTTTTATATAATCTTCTTTTGAGATGATTCCTATTTTCATTACTCTGGTAGCCATAGTGATACCTCATTAGTTTGTGATGCTATTGACATCGTTCCAGAAGTCTTCCATTAGTTGATATGCGCTTTCAAATTCGTATGGATGCACCTTTGTTTCTCGGTGCTTGTGATCCCATATTTGTCTGGTTCCCGAGAATTTCTTTTTTTTAGGAGGTTTAATACCATGTGCATTGTCATACCCAATGATTCTTCGGTTGTATTTGTCGTGTAAAGTGAGTGAATATTTGATGCCATGAGGGATATGAATATTTTTAGGAGTAATATGTATTTTAAACTTTACCCAATACCCGTTATCCATTGGAAACACTTCGCCATCAAGTTGTAGTAGTGTTTCTAGACCTGAACTATTTTTTGAATTACACACTTATTCTCCACCTATTAAAAACCTATACGATTATGAACAGATGATAACTCTCGTTTGCGGTTTTGTCCAATTTTTAATTAATTATTGTATGTTTTTTATGGGAAGAATACAGGTGGTTTGAATTTTTCTAACG
>JAYEOK010000201.1:0-10672 GCA_034722915.1 Thermodesulfobacteriota bacterium
CCGATCCAGCTTTTTCGCATATGAACCAATATAGCTCTCAAGCCGGCTTGAGCGAACCTGGGGTGCTATCCAAACATTTACAATTGATGGATTGTAGCACTAGTTTTCCTTCAACCCGAATATTTACAATTTTATTCAGAATAATTTATAAATATAGATACTTTATCATCTAAACAAGTATGTATCAAGAAACCATGCAAATCATCATGGCAAAAAGGCCTGTGAGGTAAAGACGTTTTTGATTTATTCAAGTGTCATTGCCAAGCCATCTAATAATGGTTGTAAATGATTTTCATATTTTTTCCATCGCTGTACCGATGACTTATAAATCCCTTTACGAATTTGAACATTGCTTGCTGTTAACGAAAAATGCTGCTTACTTCTTAAGGTTAAACAATCCGGCTCCCATTCAAGTCCAATATGTTCAATAATTTTTTTAGAATGTTTTTCTGGATTTTCTATGAGCTCTTCGTATGGGACTGTTAATATCGGGTTAGGGATAACTCTTTTCCAGTGTTCCATTAAGCCTTCGTAAATTCTATAATAGCTTCCTAAAGTAAAAAGATCATTCTTGTATCCATGGCCTGAACTGAAATTTGTAACGAAGCAGGAAAGGCAGGTATCTCGGGGGTCTCGGCGACAATGAATCACAGGTGCTTGGGGGAAAAGCAGTGCTATGCACCAGAGAAATTGCAGGTTGTGTGGGAATTTGTCCACAATTTTTACAGCATTTGATGGCGCATGTTTTTTCGATTGTGAAAAATAATAATCCACTTGGTGTTTGATTTTTTCCCTTGTAGCAGTTTGCAAGCCATACTCAAATGTTTTTTTTTGTTGCAGGGCATTAAATTCTGTATGCACTATCTTTTTAATAGTCGATAACTCTCCAGCGCCGTATCCTTTTGAATGAGAGGCTATAATCTGCTCAAGCAATGTAGTGCCAGATCGGGGCATGCCTACCACAAAGACAGGTTGCCTGGAAGGGGAACCAAACGAACAATTTTTTTTAAAAAATAATTTATCGAAAACAGAAATAAAATGCTTTATTTGTTCTTCATAACGGGCAAGAGAGAAGTTAGACCTAAGCTCCTTTTCCCGAGCCTTATTCCCCTTTACGTAAAATTGCATGGCACTGTCGTGATCATTTAAGTCATGGTACACACGACCTAATGTGAAATAAATATGTCGTTTATCGCTTACGGATAGGGGGAGGGTTGCCAAAAAATCTTTTAACCTGTCGGCGATTTTTTTTCGTTCATTGTCAGAAATTTTTCCACTATGTACGTAGTTCTCATAGGCTGAGTAGTTGTGAGAATTTTCCACAATGGCTTTTATAAAACATTGATTTGCACCTTCAAGATCTCCTTTACTTTGAAACAAAGTTCCAATAGCTAACCATATTACGCTATGGTCTCCTTCCTGCTCAAGGGCTTTTTCGTAATATTGTGAGGCGGACGTTAGATCTCCTAATTGATAATAATTGTATGCCGTTTGTTTTAACAGTTCAAAATTGGTGGAATCAAGCTCCAGAGCTTTGTTTAAACAAATTAAGGATTGATCATATCGTTCAAGTTGATGAAGAATTGTTGCCATATTTTTATATGTCTTTATATACCCCATATCTATCGCACAGGCCTGTGACAAATAACGAAGTGCCATTAGAGGTTGACCGGATTTGTCAAATGCTAATGCAAGAGTATTGAGAAATTCATAATTTTTAGGATCAAGGACAAGCGCATGTTTAACTGCGTGAATAGCATCTTCAAATTTACCAAGGTTATACAGTACAATTCCTTTCAAATGAGAGACAACCCCTTTTTGATTGGCCGAATTGTGCTTTGAAATTTTTAGCAACATTTGTAATGAATTGTGCATCGCTCCTTTGTGGTAGAGCTCGACTGCTTTTTCTAAAAATTGAGATTGAGGGCCCTTGTTAATACGGCCAGTATTGACTTTGTTCCGTCGTTTATTTTTTTTGGATTTACGTTTTTTACTCATTGGTTCCAAGGTGTTGAAGGCTGTGTTGTATTATGGTGTCATTTGCAATGGTTATACATGAGCCCGTTGATTTAATGCCTTTTTTCCCGATCTCTTTGTTAAACGAAAAATTTTATCCTCGGAATAGTAAATATATGCCTGCGGTTAAATTTTTCGTTTGCCTCGATATCGAACAAAAATCCTATTAAATCAAGAGACTCATACACCTATATCCTGTAAACAATAACTTGCTGTGATTCGTTAACTGTTTGTAAAAGATACCTCAGTATAGCTTTTTTCTTATAAAGTTTACCAGAAAAAAATAGTGTTAAAAAGGGAAGTTATGTCTGCTCAAAGAGAAGTTTACAAAAATGCATTTTTTCCTAAAGTTCACGGAACTGGTTACCGATAGGTACTGTAAGTGACAAAACAGGTAATAAGTTTTATTTAAAAATAGCAAATAAAAATTTAACTCAAAAGGAGGAAAAAGCTTAATAGTTTAACATGTGTTGCAAGCGGGCAAGGACGCCCAATCTATTAACTTCATGGAGGATTCACCATGGCATTAACAATTAATACAAATGTAGCTTCCCTTAACGCCCAACGTAATCTGGGTACTTCTCAAAACGCGCTCAACAAATCCATGCAGCGCCTCTCTTCCGGTCTTCGGATTAACAGTGCTAAAGATGATGCTGCTGGTCTGGCCATTTCTGATCGTATGACTTCTCAGATCCGTGGTCTTAATCAGGCTGCCAGGAATGCAATGGATGGTATATCTCTTGCACAAACTGCTGAAGGTGCACTGCAGGAAAGTACTAATATCCTGCAACGTATGCGTGAACTCGCTGTTCAGTCTGCCAATGACACCAATAGTCAAGAAGATCGTAATTCTCTGCAAGCTGAAGTAACTGAGCTGATTGACGAATTGGATCGTATTTCAACTGACACCGCTTTTAACGGCAAAGTTTTGTTAGATGGTAGCATGACTGGAGCAATATTTCATGTTGGTGCTGATGCGGATCAAACCATCACATTTGATATCGATGGCGCATCTTCCAGTGATCTTGCTGTCAGTGGCGTCGATATTTCTACTCAAGGTGGCTCCAACACAGCTATTACTGCTGTTGATGGTGCTATTTCAAGCATTGACACCATTCGTGGTGGCCTTGGTGCTATTCAGAATCGTTTTGAGTCAACTATTGCCAACCTGAATAATGTTTCAGAAAATCTCACGGCTGCCCGGTCACGGATATTGGATGCGGATATCGCTATGGAAACTTCAGCGATGACCAAAAGCAATATTTTACAGCAGGCTGGTGTTTCGATATTGGCTCAGGCCAATCAGGCACCGCAGCTGGCCCTGTCACTTTTGGGGTAAATTAAGGGGATAACTGCCATGTGAAGGGGATCGGCTTGTCCGGTCCCCTTTTTGTGCACTATCGTTGAAGTCGTATTAGAGATTTCAGGGAGGAGGCTTATGAATATTGAAGCGATTAATATAGCCGGCATGTCGTCAAGGCCGTTGGATAAGGCCGCGGAACGTGTTAATGCCTTGCAAAAAAATAAAGAGGAGGTAGCTCAGGAACCTCAGGTTGACAAAGCCAAGGTGGCCCCGGAGGAATTACTGCAACAGATTAAGAGTTTGACCGAGGAAGGGACATACAGCGTACATTTCGAACGGGATGAACGTGCCAGTCAATTAGTAGTTAAAATTGTAAATCGTGAGACAGACGAGACTATCCGTCAGGTTCCTGCAGAAGAATTGTTGGAACTCAGCGTTATGCTAGAAGATATGCGTGGTAATATTGTAAATACCCAGGGTTGATTTTGTCTGGAATATGTAGAATCTGTCCAGTCAAGGGGAGGTAGGTATGGCGATTACATTTGGCGGTTTAGCAACAGGTATGGATACCAATGCTATCGTAGACCAGTTGGTTGAATTGGAGCGTGGTCCTATCGAGCGTATGGAGGCAGATAAGCTCTGGCTCACCAGTCGTTTAGAAGCTTATACGGAATTTGATACTAAACTTAAAAGTTTTTTGTCGAATATCGATGAGCTTGATTCCAGTAACAATTTGCTTCAGAAAACTGCTACTGTCGCCAGTGAAAATTTTTTTACTGCGACTGCTGATACTGATGCCTTTAGCGGGACTAATTATCAGATTGAAGTTGTAGAGCTTGCCCAGGTACAAAAAAATGTCAGTACTGGTTTTACTGACAAGGTATTGGATCAGTTTGGTGAAGGAACGCTATCTTTCATTATTGATGGAGTTACTTCAGTTGTTACTATTGCAGCAAATGACGGATCACTGGAAGGCATTATGAATGCTATTAACGATGCCGATATTGGTGTATCTGCTGCAATAATAAATGATGGAACCGGAACCCCCTATCGACTGACACTAACAGGCGATGATGTCGGAACAGGATTTAGTATGGATGTCTCCAGACTTTCAAACGGTATCGTGCTTGATCCGGTTGCTGACCCCATATCAATCACCCAAGAGGCGACCCAGGCCCACATCAAGGTAGACAATATTGATATCTATAGTAACTCCAACACACTGACCGAAGCAATCCCAGGAGTAACCCTTGATCTTCTGAAGGCAGAGTCTGGAACACAAACCGGAATGAATGTTAAGGTCAATGAAGATGGTATCAAGGAAAAGATACAGGCTTTCGTTGACGGCTATAACGATGTTGTATCTTTTGTGACAAGCCAATCGGTTATTAATGGGTCTGAGGGAGGGATTCTTCGCGGAGATTCCGGGTTAGCCTCTATCAAAAGGCATCTTCAAGATATGCTCACGACTAGTGTTACTAACTCTGGAGAACTCAGTTATTTATCTGAATTAGGACTTGAAACACAGAGGGACGGAACCCTTACCATCAATGATAGGGTGTTGTCCTCGAAAATTCAGAATAATTTGGGTGACATAGAAACCCTGCTGGTTGGTGAAGATGGAGTTACGGGAATTGCCACTCAGTTTAAAGATTATCTGGAAAGTAATACCGATATGTTTGATGGCCTCCTGGCTGGCCGTAAACAAAGTATTGATTCTAACGTGAGGCGTATAGATGTGCGGATCGAGCAGGCGGAAATGCGTCTTGTTAAAAAAGAAGAAACATTGCGCTCTCGTTTTAATGCTATGGAAGAACTGGTCAGTGGCATGAATTCGCAGAGTACCTTTTTGTCTCAGCAAATGAGTATGTTAAATAGTATGCTGATAGGGAGTAACTAATGAACACATATATGAATCAGTATCAGAACAATCACATCCAGACCGCATCCCCTGAGAAGATCTTGATAATGCTTTATGATGGAGCAATCCGTTTTTGCAGACAGGCAATTGAGGCAATGGCTGAGGGAAATAAAGAAGTTCAAAACGAGAAGATCAGTCGTACCATGGCAATTGTGGCTGAGTTTGCAATTAGCCTGGATCATGAAATTGGCGGTGAGATTGCAACAGATCTTGATTCGCTTTATATGTTCATGATCCGTGAGCTGACCAGAGCCAATATTGAAAAGGACCGAAAGGCTCTGGAAACAGTGGAGGAGCTGCTTTCCGGTTTGCGGGACACTTGGGTTAAGGCGGCTGATATCTACGCCAAGGAAAGACAGGTGCCGATGCAAGTTTTTGGCAGCAGCATTGCTGTAGAAATGTAAATAACACAATGATAACCATGCCTGATTCGCAGACTGAAAAACTTCTCATCCTGTCAGTTAAACAATACGGGGAACTTTTACAACATGCTGAAGCCTTGTCGAAAATGTTGGATGACTGCGATTATTCTCAGGTTGAGCAATATTTGCATAGTCTCAGGCAACTACAGGCCACAGCAAGCCGGCAGGATGAACTTTTACTCTCCCTCCTGAAGGCCGATTTAGCAGCCTGGGAAGAGAATACACGTTATCAAATGCGGCAGAATTATATTCATTCTATTCTTAAGCTCAACGAATCACTTGTACCGAAAATTCGTGGTATACTAGCTGTAACAGCAGTTGAACTCAAAAAAATTCGTGGCGGTCGGACTGCTCTTGCAGGATACGCTTTTAAAGTACCTAAGCAACGAAAATATCGTAGTATTGGTTAACAGGGATGTGTCGAACACTATATTTCATCAGAGCATAGCTATTGAAGAAATAACCAAACAACTCAATTCTCGGAAAAAATGAAGCGGGTAAGAAGAAATATCATCAGCCTGCCATTTTCAAGCAAAACATATGTTACGGTGTCAATGCGTTAAGCCATAGTTCTAAATTGTTTTCTAATAAAAACGTGTCCAACACCCATTTTTTTAAGCTATCGCCTTCTTTTTCAGCTGCATCAATATCGGCGACTCTCTCTCTAATTGCTGCTATCCATTGATCTTTTTCGTTACATACTGTTTTTGCTGGACTATTTTGATATGGAAAAATATCTGTAGCTATTACCGGTATTCCAAGCACACCATATTCAAGTAAACGTAGGTTACTTTTGGCCTCATTGAATTTATTTATTTCAAGTGGGGCGACCGCCAAATCTAGATTCAGGCTGGCAAGCTTTGCAGGATATTTATCAAAATGTTCTGACGGATGAAACTCAAGGACAAAATCCCTTATATTTTCAGGACACATACCCATAAAAATCCAGTCGACTTCTTTGTGGGTTTCTTTAATTACCTCAGTAATGATATTTAAATCACCATGGTGTTGAATAGCACCAGCCCATCCTATACGGATCTTTTTCCCCTGTCTTTTTAAAGATTGTAAGGTCATCCATCTATCCCCGTCTAAGCAGTTCGGTAAGATTCTTATGTCGTCAATTATGTTTTTCTTTTTGAAATGATCGTATAAAGGTTCCGTTGAAACAATGAAACGATCAGATTGTGAAATCATTCCCTTGAGGCGTGAATTAATATCTTTGGGAATAAGGATCTGTGTTGGATTATTTGCAGGTACTTGGCTTAGAAAATCATCCAATCCGTAGATAAGGAACGTTTTTGTTTGTTGTTTATATTCTTTTAGTAAATCTTGTTTGCAAAAAACTGAATGAAGTAAAAGTGAATCTGGAGCAATACGACTCAAATCAATTACATTCGGCATCCTATTTTGTTTAGGAGTCGGAAAAATAGTATCCCAGGCAACCCCACTTTTTCTTAAACTATGAAAAGGTGAACTTATTCTATAGTGTGTAGATCCTGCTGAGGAATTTGGGATCGCAGCAATTTTTAGACGATCAGCAATATTTTGATCCCATGGGACAGGAAAAATAGTGTCAAGATTCCAGTTGAATTTTTTTAATGAAAGGTTCTTATTGTAAGCAGGGTCGTTTATGAGTATCGGCGTCCATCTTTCTTTCATGATTTGATGCTCTTTTTGTACGCGCGCAATGGTTTTTTTTACGTCTTTCTTGGTTTTCTTTGTCTTTTTGCCCAGCGAGCTGGAACCATGGTGGATTAATGTGACATAAGGCGTCCATACATTTCGATATCCGGCTTTACCAAGTTTAAGACAGAAATCCACATCATTAAAAAGGACTTTTAATCCCTCTTCGTCCAATCCACCCACTTCAAGGTATCGACTCTTCTTTACTAGTAGGCAGGCTGCTGTAACTGCAGAAAAATTCTGTACAACTTGAAATCTGTTCATGTAACCCGGTTCAGTCATGTCTCGATTTATGCCGGGATGATGAGCTAAGCCAAATAATCCCAGGATAATACCGGCATGTTGAAGGCGTTTGTTGCTATAGATAAGTCGTGCTCCGACAGCTCCGACATCTTTTCGCTGGGCATGTTGTAACATCCTGTCAAGCCAGAAACCTTGCAAAATCTCAGTGTCATCATTTAAGAGAAGAAGGTATTCACCCTTAGCTTCTTTAACTGCAAAGTTGTTAATTGCAGAGTAATTAAAAGGTTTGGTGTAAGAGAGTACTCGTATCGCAGGGTGAGATACTGAGATTGATTTTAAATATGAGATTGTTTCTGGATCGGTACTGTTATTGTCAATAATGATGATTTCATAATTTTTATAGTCTGTTTTTTCAAAAAGAGATGAAATACATTTTTGGAGAAGACTGACATTATCTTTTGTTGGGATGATAATTGATACCAGGGATGTGGGGTTGAGTTCATATTTAACAAAGTATGTTTTCTCGAGCACTCCTTCGGAAATGGTACAGAGAATATTATTTCTCTTAAAGTGTTTCTTCAGGGAAGAAAGTTCATATTTACTTTTTATATTATTTAAGTTTTTGTCTTCTCTGTCAAACGAGTGAAATAAAAGTTTTGAGATATGACCGATGGATTGCTCTCCGAAAGCATCGTGGCTTCGGAGGAATAGATCGTAATTATTTGTGCAATCAAATGTGCCAGTTTTCTGCAGTTTGCTTAATGCTTCCTTTTTGATAACACATGCATCACCTATATAATTGGTCGATCGGATGAGATCCAGGTTACAATCGGGTTTGAATTTTGGAGAAACAAAATTTCCTTCATTATCAATAGTATCCTCATCAGTATAGATAAATTTCCAGGATGGATTTGTTTCTGTGTATAAATATATGAAATAAAGAAAAGCAGAATCTAAAATATCTCCTGGTTTCATGCTTACCACAAGGTCTGCTTCTACGGACTCAAGAACTTCAATTGATGTTGTTGCCATGTTATTGCTGCAGACAATCCATTGAAGTTGGTCTAATTCTTCAAACAATGGATCAGGACAAGTGAAATCTGCCACAACTGATAAACACCAATTCGTGTAAACTTGTGCTCCAATGGAGTCAATAGTGTCTGCCAAGAGGATTTCTTCGCCTTTGCTAATGTTGATTAATATATGAATTATAGAATGATGTTCCTGCAGAGAGATGATATTTGAAAAAAAATTGAGATCACTGTCAATAAATTTGTGTTGCTGTATCCAAAGGTTGTAGATTGTTAGATCATTTTTATTAATCTCAGGAGGCTCTTTTTTTTCGGTGGGTTTTTTAGTTTCAGTCTGGCCAAGATCTACAGGGAGTGTATTAGTACTCGGGAATGTATCAATTGGAGTTGTGTGGCGCATTTTGTTGTCAGGTTTATAGCCGAATTGAATAAAATCTTGAGAGTACATTATATTCAACATGTTCTTTACAGTGGCATTGAGTGCAATATCTTTGGATGAAAATCCACTTTCAGTCTTACGACACATAACTCGTATATCTTCAGCTACAAATTCAATTCCATATTGCCCATTCAAATCCTGTTTTATTGAATCAAAGCCATCTTCAAGTTTATAAACTGTACTTCCCGGGATATAAAATTCATTTTGAGGACGTATGTGATTATCAAGAATAAAATTATTTGAAGTGTATTCACAAAAAATTTTTCGCGTCCAATTTTCAACAGCTTTAGATGAAAAATCACAATTATTTTTATTAATATAACAATATTCAGAGCAAAAACGATCATAGGGGTGTCTGACAATCATAAAGATGCCATTAAACTGACAAAGTACAAATTGTTGTTGGAGCATTTTTGCATGCATATGTTGCGGGGAGCATGGTCGTAAATGGTTTAAAGTTCCTTGGGAGCCTTTGTCTAAGCAGGCGATTCTCCAACCACTTTTTTTAAAGAGTTCTTCTGCTGATGAACCACCAGTTTTGGGGACATGAACAAACAATAAGTTATTGTTATTTTTAATAAAAACAGGCATAGTAGTAGCTCTCGGTAATTAATGTCATACTGATATGGGCAACAAAAATAAACATTTTTTAAAAATTTTTTTCCAAAGTTTATCGCCTATTTCTAGCGTTGCACTGTCAATGGGCGTGCAACGCTAGAGTACCCATGCTATTTCAGGTGTTTGAATGTATCGTTTTTATAATATCAGGTTAATATCAGGTCAGAAATATACAGAGGGCGTCTCCTAACGTTACACTATTCGTATCTTAGCAAGCGGTGCATTGGAACTCAGTGTGTATCATTGTTGATAATGAACTTCCAATGTTGTGGGGCTGTTGTAACTTTAAAAGTATATGATTGATGACATTACGCTCAGAATAAAAAAATAAGCACATTTTTGGTAAATGGATGAACGAGAACTACATCAATCACTTAGGTCTGCAAACCCACTAGCTCTTAACCGTATCACTGCACTGGAAGTCGGGTTTTTGAATTGTAGTCTGTTTTTTCTAATATGATCTGTATAGCCCTATTAGTCTTGGGAGAGAAAAGTATGGGAGCTGTCAGGTTGATGGTTATTTTCTGGTCCGGTGGTACTGTTACCACTGTTAAGCTGAAACACTCATCTTCTTCTCCAATTTGAAGAGTACTTCTTTCAAAAGTATCAGGAATTACTTTGTACTCAAGAAAAAAATTGGTGGGGTCTGTGAGAACAAAGGCAATATCAGAATTATCTACACTTTGAATCCAGAAAAGGGGGCCTTGTTTTTTATTTGGCATCACAATGAAGTGACGGAGATTGGGAAAGCCAATCATTCCTGTAGGGAAATGGAGAAGGTTGTCAGGATTGTATTCGACTTCACCAAAACGTGTTTCTATTTTTCTCATTTTTTTATTATTCCTGATGAAAGATTCGAACTGATGGCATCAAGATCTGTGATGTCCCACTGTGAGGCCTCGAGGTTTTCCTGGGTTATTTTGTCGTAAATTTCCTGGCGGTAGATTTTTTTTTCTTTTGGGGCATCTATTCCGATTCGAACACCGCCTCCTTTTA
>JAYEOK010000202.1:0-32696 GCA_034722915.1 Thermodesulfobacteriota bacterium
CATAAAATCGATGAAGTAAGTCCTTACTCTCACCCTGATCAACCGTTAACATATCTTCTTTGTCTACTTGACGACAGGGATATGTTTTTTTGCATGATACCTATCGAAGAACCTAACACCGGTGCTGAACGGTAAACCGGTAATCATTTTAGTACCTTATAAATTCTTTTCGTGTTTTTTTGAAAAGAATTTGGTGAAGGTACTTATACCCCTCAAGGGGGTACTGAAAAGAGTGCCGGCCTCACTTACCGTTTACCGGTGTTAGTATCCCTGAGGGATATAACAATCTTAATCAAATTATTTTCTACAAAAAAATAAGAAAATAATTTTCATGTGGTAATGTTTCTTAATATTATTGCTGGCCATTCAGCACTGAAAGTGTTATAGAGTAAAAAAAATATCTACTACTACTACTACTACTACTACTACTACTACTACTACTTATTTTTTGACAAGAACGTACTCCCCATAAGCAGACTATAAACTGGAGACCCACTATGTTAGCAAGCCCGATGAAATACCTGGATAAAGCAATGGAAAAGGTTCGAGATCTCGGCCTTGTGCCAGAGGATACAAAAGGCCAGAACGATCCCATGGTTGCCCTGCTTAACCAGCTTATTGATATTGATGAAGAGCGAATTATTGCCATAAGCCGTACCTTGAACCAGGCATCGTTTTTTAATGATGTGGTGCGGGAGCAGGTTCAGGCAATGGATATCAGCAACCGTTATGAAGAAATAACCAATGCGTTTAATTCCATCCGTGATGATGCCAAAACTATGGTTGAGCAACTTGATGACGGCAAGCTTTCAACCTTTGAAAGGTTTTCCAATGTCTGGATGAAAACTACCCGGGGTGACATTGCCTCCCGTTTCGGCAAGATCAAAGATGCCTATCTTGAAGTGAGCGATTCCACCAATGATCAGATCCAGCGTGAACAGCTGATTCTTGATGCCTATCAGGACTTTCGCGGAGCCATGAAACAATCCGAGGTTCTTGCCCTGGAGGTATTGAAAAAAGCCGAAGGTCTGCTGGACAGCGATAAAGAACAAGTACAAACGGCCATGAAGACTGTGGAAGAGTTTAAAGGCGATGATACAGTTGAACGCGCCCGTCTGGAGATGGCCCGCGATGAAAAGGTTCGGGCCCTGCAAGATACCGAAAAACGCTATCAGATTGCCAAGGATCTCTCCGACAACCTGACAGTGGGCTATAACACCTCTGAAGTTGTCATGGCACGTCTGCTGCAGACCACTAATATTAAAGAACGCCTTTACGCCCAGTCAGTCAGCTTTTTTTCCACCAACGAAGTCGTACTGACAGCCTTGACAGCCTCTTTTACCGGTATGTTTGGACTCCATGAAAGTACACAGACAATTGAGGCCATGAAAGAAGGGGTCAGTCAGTCGCTTGAGGTTCTTGCCGAAGTGGGGGGTAAGGTGCAGGAGGCTGCCGTCAAAGCAGGTTATGGCCCGACAATTCGTGCTGATTCGGTTAAAAAGCTGGTTGAATCCGTGGTTAGCTTTCAGGAAAAATCCCGCGTTATTATTGAAGAGATGCGCGTGAAGAGCACCGCCAATGCCAGGGAGATTCGTGAAGCTGTTGAAGACGGCAAACAAAGGATGGCCCGGTTGGCGGAAGGAGCTGCGTCTCAAGCCCTTAGTTTAGAGAAATGAGTGAACCTGCTGCTAACGTAAAAAAGCAGCCTCTTGACGAGGTGATGCTGGCCATGGACGTGGTCGATACCCTGCGCCATCAGGAAAAATTGGTGGCGCGGGAACTCGACTCCGATATCAGGGACGAAGAGCTTAAGAAAAAACTGCGTAAGATTTACCGTGCCCAGGGAATTGAGGTTCCGGATAAAGTACTGGAAGAGGGTGTGCAGGCTCTGCGGGATGAGCGTTTCAGTTACAAAGCACCCAAAAACAGTTTTGCTGCAAAGTTGGCGAGAATCTATATAAGCCGTAACCGGTGGGGCAAATGGTTTATCGGGTTAGTGACCACATGCCTGCTTGCCCTGGTCGCCTACCAGTTTTTCATTGCAGGCCCGCAATCAGCCATGCCTGACAAAATTCGCAGCAGCTATCAGGTTGCCTGGCACAGTGCAAAATCTGATAAATCCAGAGATATTGCCAAACGAATTAATGCTCAGGCCCAGACAGCTGTGCAAAACGGAAACCAAAAAGAGATGGAAAAGGCACTGGCTGCGTTTGACCAGCTCAGGCAACTCCTTGATCAGGAATACACGCTGAGAATTGTCGCGCGTTCAGGCGAACGTTCCGGTGTCTGGCGGGTGCCGGATATCAACAGCTCAGCACGGAACTATTATATAATTGTTGAAGCTGTTGCAGCAGACGGGCAGGTTCTGAAGGTGCCGATAGCCAGTGAGGAAACCGGCAAGAAAACAATGGTGTCCAAGTGGGGCCTGCGGGTTGACAAAGATTTCTTTCAAGAAGTCGCTGCCGACAAACAGGATGATGGTATAATCCAGAACAATACCCTTGGTAAAAAGAAAAAAGGGTATCTGGACCCCAGCTACGTCATACCGACTAACGGTGGAGCCATAACATCATGGTAAATGAATAATATGATTAGCGGACGACAGACACTTGCTTCTATTGATTCCGGCCTGCATGAACTACGGGGCAAGATATCCAAAGGGGAGCAACAGATTGAAAAACGCGGCAGGCAGCTACTTTCACTGCAGCAGCAAGAGATACAGAGCTACAAAGAACTTAGTCGATTGCGAGTAAAAGTACTTTCCGCTGATCCACGGATCACTTTTCCCGATGATGCCGAACGGACAGTCCAGGGATTACTTGAACAACGACTGAGTGGGCTGCAAAAGATTCGTGATGAAATCGCAGCTTCTCAACAACAGCGCAGTGATTTAGAACAGAAACGACAGGCCCAGGCCCTTGTTGTGGAAGAAGCAGCTAAAACTGAGGATGCCGTTGAAAAGAGAACTCAGGACAGGCTGGATGATGACCCGGCCTATAAAGAGCAGTTGCTGATTACCAAGGAAATGGAGCGTACGGTCAAACATGCCCAGGATAAGGCTACGCAAAGGGAAGAGGAACTTGAAAATAAAGGAACGCCGTACCACAGCGATCCCTTGTTCATGTACCTGTGGAATCGAAAGTACTCTACTGTAGAATATCAGGCGAACCCCCTGACCCGCTGGCTTGATGGAAAAGTTGCCAGGTTGATCCACTACGGGGTGGCTAGGGTTAATTTTAGTAAATTACAGGAAATTCCCCGTCGCCTGAGGGAGCATGCAGGCCAGGTTGAGCAGAAGGCAAAACAGGAATTCGAGGTATTGAAAGCCCTGGATACCAAAGCCAGGGAACAGGATGGGATTCCCGCACTGGAAAAGATTCTTAAGCAGAAAGAAGCTGAGCTTAAGGCTATAGACGAACAACTTGAAAAGGTGGTAGCCCGACAGAGGGAACAGGAGCAGCTGCAAACGGATTATTCAGTGGGTGAAGACCAATATTACAAACAGGCAATCGACTATCTGGCAACTGAACTGCGCCGCGATGATATCAAAGATCTGCGGCGTCAGGCACAGGCAACTCCATATCCTGAAGATGACTTGATTATCAGCAAACTGCTTGATTTGGAAGGGCAAGAGAATGATGTGCAGGATGGAATTACAGAGTTAAAGACTTTTAATGCTCAACAGCAACAACGGCTTCACGATCTGGAGTCTATGCGTTCTGAATTTAAAGGGCATCGATACGACAGTGCGGGAATTGGTTTTTCCGATCCTGCTGTCATTTACGCAACCCTTGGCAATTTGATTAATGGTGTCCTGACCAGGGACGCATTCTGGCGGGTACTGGAGCAACAGCGAAGGTACCAGCCCCGGCGTGCCAATCCCAGCTTTGGATCCGGTGGTTTTGGTCGGGGCACGGTATGGGGGGGCGGTATGCATTTTCCTGGTAGTGGAGGTGGAAGTATTTTTGGCAGTGGTCGGCGCGGTGGATTTAGTTTTCCAGGCGGTGGCTCAAGAGGTCGGAGTGGTGGTGGTTTCAGCACTGGCGGCGGATTTTGATAAATTATTTATAGGAGACAACAGATGGCTGGTTTTACTGATATTTTAGGGGCATTGATAAAGCAGGGTATGTCAGGGTCGGGTGGATCCCGTATGACAAATGCCATGGGGGCAGGGAGTTCCGGTGGCGGGCTTGGTGATTTGATGGGTACTCTCACCCAGATGATGGGTGGTGGAGGATCCGGGCAAAAAGCCCAGGCTGGAGCCGGTGGACTTGGCGGTATGCTTGGTGAGGTTCTTGGTAGTCTGGGCAATAATAAGGCTGCCCTTGGCGGTCTTGGTGCCCTTGCAGGTGCCTTGCTTGGGGGAGGATCCAGTTCTGCAAAAGGAGCTGTGGGTGGCGGTGGCATGGCCATGCTCGCTTCCCTGGCTTTTTCTGCTCTGAAGAAATTTGGTCAGGCGCCTGCACAGGCTCCGCGAGCATTGCTTGAAGCACAAAACGCACAGGAACAACAGGCGCTTGAAGATGATGCTGAAGTCATTGTCAAGGCCATGATTAATGCTGCCAAGGCTGACGGCCAAATCGACCAGAAAGAGATAAATAAAATCATTGGTAAGCTGGATGATGAGGGTCTGACCCAGAAGGAAAAAGACTTCTTTGTCAGCGAGGCCAATAAACCCCTGGATTTAGCTGGAGTTGTGGCTTCTGCAGGTAATCAGCCAGTGATGGCTGCTCAGATCTATGCCGCATCCCTGCTGGCTATAGAGGTAGATACACAGGCGGAAAAAGACTATATGCAGCAATTGGCATCAGGACTTGACCTGCACCCACAAGTTGCCTCGCAAATCGAAAGTACACTGGGAATGCAGGCCTAAAATAAGCAACCTATTATTAAGGAAATACAGTTATGGGACTTTTAAGTTTTGCAAAAAGTATCGGAAACAAGCTATTCAATAATGAGGCCGAAGCAGCGGATAACATTACTTCATATATCAACGAAGATAATCCTGGCGTCGACAATCTAAAGGTAACTGTTGATAGTGGTGTGGCTACGATCAGTGGCGAGGCACAAAGTGCCGAAGCCCTGGAAAAAGCGGTTTTGATGGCCGGTAATGTTCAAGGAGTCAGTGAGGTGAATTCTGATGGTATTACCGCACCTGCCGCGACAGAGACGGTGGAATATTATGAAATCGTCTCCGGTGATACTCTGTCGGCAGTGGCTCAGAAGTACTATGGGAAGGCATCAGCCTATATGCGTATCTTTGAGGCCAACCGTGAAGTGATCAAAGATCCGGATAAAATTTATGTGGGCCAAAAAATTCGTATTCCATTGGACTGATTAAGCCTCCTGGTGGAACATATCAAAGAAGCGGCCGGACGTAATGTACCGGCCGTTTTTTTTTGAGATGATTCGTTCCATTTATGAGGCATAAGTTCAATGGCGATAAAATCTGATTACTACATCCCTGAAGACTGGCGTTAACTCTTGCCTGCACCAGAGTAAGCGAAAAAGAAAAGGTCGCCTTACAGAATATTTCTTGTTTTTGACAAAGAAAATATTCTGATAAGCGGCTTATACCCTGATTTTCATTCAGGTGGTGGGTATTTTATCTCATTTCTTTGCATTTTTTCCCGGGCACAGGTGAGCGGATCAAGGTTAAATTTATCAGCAAGCATGGTAAGGTATATCATCACATCACCTACCTCTTCTGCGATATGTTTTTTGGTGCTCTCATCCACGTCATGGCTTTTCCCCCCCTCCATCCATTGAAAGATTTCAGTAAGTTCTGCTGTCTCTACGCTCAATGCCATCGCAAGATTTTTTGGGGTGTGGAACTGCTGCCATTTCCTGGTTGACGCAAATTCACGAAGGGCTGTTTTTAGTTTTTCCATGGGAATAAGTGTTTCTGTTGGTATTTCTTGTCGTATTCTGGTAATTTTTGCTGTTTTGTGTGATATAAGGGTTCACACAGAAGTACTTATGTGTTTTTGAATGTCCCCTAAGGTACCATTGCTCCACTAAAGTGCAATGGAGGTTTCCGTTTTCAGCCCATAGAGATACAGATGAAAAATATAATTCGCGTATGTCTGACATCCTTTTTGCTTGTCAGCGTTTTGTTGCCAACCGGGTCGTTTGCAAAATCAGATGCTGCATCTGCAATCGATGTTTCCCGTAATAAACTGATCGGATATATGCTCAGTAAGCAGTTGCCTGTGATGCATTTCAGTGACAAAGTCATGAATGATGATCTGGCTTTTGCTGCTTTTGACCTCTATCTTAAACAGCTTGATTATCAGAAACGTTTCCTGCTTCAATCTGATGTTGATGAACTGTCGGTTCTTGCTCCTGCCATTGATAACAATCTTTTGAAAGGAACGATTGTTCTGCCGGATGTGGGGGATAGAATCTTGACTGCCCGGATTGGAGAAGTGGAGAAGATGACCCAAGATGTTCTGGCAGCGGGTTTTGACTATAATCGGGATGAAGGCTATGAAACAGATCCTGAAAAGTTGAAGTATGCAGCAACTCTTGCAGACCTTCGGGGGCGTTGGCGTAAGATACTGAAAAGTCAGGTTATCTTTCGTTACCTTGATCTTGTGGAAGAACAGGAAAAGAACGACGAAGAGAAAAAAAGTGATAAGGATCTGTGGAAAGAAGCGGAAGAAAAGATTGCCAAACGGAACAAAAACTTTTTCAACAGGATGCACCAGGAGACCAGGCAGGATCATTATGATCGCTATTTCAACGCACTTACCAGGGCTTTTGATCCACATACAAATTACATGCCTCCCGCCAATAAGGAAGACTTTGATATCCATATGCGGGGAAGCCTTGAAGGAATTGGAGCTCTGCTCCGTGAAGAGGATGGTTATATAAAGGTGGTCAGTATTATTCCCGGTTCTGCTTCTGCACGACAGGGGCGACTGCAGGCTGAGGATATTATTCTTGCGGTAGGTCAGGGGTGTACGGAACCAGTTGAAATTACCGATATGCGTCTGCGTGATGCTGTTCGACTTATTCGTGGTGCTAAAGGGTCAGTAGTTCGTTTGACTGTAAAAAAACCGGATGGTGTTAAAGAGGTGATAGCCATTCAGCGTGATGTGGTACAGATCGAGGAAACCTTTGTAAAGTCCACATTACTTGAGAGTTCCAATGGAGCTAAAATCGGCTATGTGATGATTCCAAGTTTTTATCGTGATTTTGAAAAAACCCGTGACGGCTCAGATGCCAGAAACTCTACTGATGACACGAGAAAGGCCATTGAAGGTTTGAAAAAAGAGGGGATTTCCGGATTAATTTTGGATCTTCGTAATAATGGCGGTGGTTCACTTATGGATGCTGTGGATACCACTGGATTATTTATCAAAGTTGGGCCTGTGGTCCAGGTGAAGAACAGTTATGGTAATAAGCGGGTGCTGGGTGATGACGATTCGTCAATCACCTGGGATGGCCCGCTTCTGGTATTAGTGAATCAGTTTTCAGCTTCTGCCTCTGAAATTCTGGCTGCTGCTCTCCAGGATTATGGCCGGGCAGTAATTGTTGGAGGAGCTCATACTCACGGAAAGGGAACTGTGCAGACTCTTATTGATCTCAATGAAAATATTCCGTTGTTTCATCTGAAGAAATATGAAGATCTTGGTGCATTAAAGGTGACTATCCAGAAATTTTACCGTGTTAACGGCGGTTCTACACAATATAAAGGTGTAGAGCCTGATGTGGTTTTGCCAAGTCTCTTCCAGCACCTTGAGTCCGGTGAACAGTATCTGGATAATTCCTTGCCCTGGGATCAGGTGGATCCTATTTTGATGGGTGGAAACGGTTCTCCTCCAATAAACCTTGATTCTCTTGAGAAAAAATCTGCTAAAAGAGTGAAGGTGGATGACGGTCTGCAGGTTATTGCCGATGAGGCGGAAAAGGCAACAGAGCGCTCTAAAAAGACAACTATGTCATTACAGCTTGCTGACATGAAGGCGAAGCGAAAAGAGGCGCAGCTGGCACGCGAAAAAATAGGTGCACATTATCTGAAGTACCGTGAAGAAGAGGGGGCTGAGAGAGGAGAAGGACATGCTGAGGGTGTTGACGAGGAGAAAGATAAGGATAAATGGAAAGAAGAAGTTAAGGAGGATCCCTATATTCATGAGTCACTTCTCATTCTCAGCGACATGTGAGGTTGAGTTTTTATGAACGAATCAGTTATATAATTTTCTTGATTAACATGTGAAAAAATGCTAAGTCTCGATGTGTTTATGAATGACCATTCATTCAATGTGTATTTTAAAAAAGGACTGGATATTCAATGGATCTTGCCGAGGCATTTCGTAATTACGAAGATAAGATAGTAAACCAATGGGTTGACTACACCTTGTCAAGTTACAAATCATCCACATTTTTTAAAAAAGCTCCTGATAAGTTTGCTAATCCAGTGGGAGGGAATACCCGCGAGGCCTTGGAGCAACTCTTTAAACTGCTTGTAAAAAATGGAGATCCCACAGAGTTTGTTGCACCGCTTGATCAGATCATGCGTATTCGTTCCATTCAGGAGTTTTCCGCATCTGAGGCAGTTGCACCCATTCATGCCGTCAAACATATTACCCGCGAAATTTTAGCCAAGGACTCTGAGCGTAAGCAATTCATTGCAGATCTTTACGATTTTGAATTTTCCGTTGATATGGCTGTCCTTGCTGCTTTTGATTTGTACATGCAATGTCGTGAGCAATTGTACAAAGTCAGGATTAAAGAAATTAAAACCGGCACCATTATTCTTACTGACAGCAAGTGTCCGTCGAACTTGCTGAAAAAAGATAAAGATGACCCTGTAAATTTTCCAATTTAATACCTTAGAAAATATTTTTTTTAGTCTTCATGCCGGATTGTTTACCGTTTACCGGTGTCAGGAATTTACAGACAAGCAAGAGTAATGAACGCATAATTTTTTTTTTGATGGATAAGTAAAAACCTCCGTATTCGAGTTGTACCCAGAGGCATTTTACCCGTAGTCAGGGTGTTTTTATGGGGAGGCAGCAAGGAAGTAGATGAAGAGTTTTTGCAACGCCATCAAGAGTAATTAACAGGTTTCTACACCGGGGCTGGGGAAATTTTCCGGGGTGGGAGCCCATACAGTTCAATTTGAAGCGAGGTTAGAAGAAATGAAGTATACCTTCTCATTCCTGGCAGTCTTAGCGCTGGTTTTTATAGCGTGGCTAGGATCCATGATACCTGGTATGCAGTACCTGTTCGGTGTTGTTATTCCGTATCTTGCGATCATGATCTTCCTGGGTGGCTTTATCTACAGAGTAGTGCAATGGGCTAAATCGCCTGTGCCGTTTTCCATTCCGACCACTTGTGGTCAGGGGAAATCTCTGGATTTCATCAAACAGGATAAGCTTGACTGTCCAACCAAGACATCAGAAGTTATTGCCAGGATGTGCCTGGAAATCTTTGCATTCAGGTCTCTGTTTCGGAATACCAAATCCGAACTCCACGAGGGACCGAAAATTACCTATGAATCATCCCGATGGCTGTGGATGGCTGCTCTGCTCTTTCACTATTCTTTTCTGGTGATTGTTATCAGGCATATGCGTCTGTTCTTAAATCCAGTTCCTGAATGGTTGCAGTTTTTGGATTTTCTTGATGCCGGTGCTATGCTTCAGGTGGGAGCTCCATTGCTCTACGCTTCTGATCTGGCAATTCTTGGTGGTCTACTGTTTCTCTTTGGCCGTCGTCTGGTGAATCGTAATGTGCGTTATCTTTCACTTGCCAATGACTATTTTCCGCTCTTTCTGATTTTTGCCATCGCTGTTAGCGGCATGCTGATGCGTTACGTTTTTCGTACAAACATTGATATTGTAACTATCAAAGAGCTGCTGGTCGGGCTGGTAACCTTATCACCGGTCATAAGTGCCAAGATAGGTTCTATTTTTTATATCCATGTTTTTCTGGTTTCTGCTCTGCTTGTCTATTTTCCATTCAGTAAATTGATGCATATGGGTGGTGTCTTCATGAGTCCCACCAGAAATATGGCAAATAACAGTCGTGCCAAACGACACATTAATCCATGGAATGATCCTACCATTAAGCCTCACTCCTATGCAGGATATGAGGATGACTTCAGAGAGTTCATGGTTGAGGCCGGCCTCCCTGTTGAAAAGGAATTACCTCCCAAGAAGGATGAGGAATAACAGGATTGTTGATCCAAATTATATAAGGATATAGAATAATGGCACTTGCAAAATTAGAACAATTATCAAAAAGCGTAGTGCAGGGTCCGTCCTTGGTAACAGGAGCAGTACCAACTAAGGACTGGATGGACACCCCGGCTATTTTTAAAGAGGGGAACTTTGGCTACCCTGCCAAAAAGGAAAAGGTCGAATATATGGATAGCCAGGGCCTTGATTTTCCTAATGCCCGTATCTGGTCTCCTGATGAAGACGACTGGAAGCTGCCGGAGAACTGGAAGGAAATTATCTCAAACGGTTTGAAAGAACGTTTGGATAAATTCAGATCCCTAAAGATTTTTATGGACTGCTGTGTGCGTTGCGGCGCCTGTGCAGATAAATGTCACTTTTTCCTCGGTACCGGTGATCCGAAAAACATGCCGGTTATGCGGGCTGAGTTGCTTCGTTCCATCTATCGGAATGATTATACCCTGGCGGGTAAACTGTTCGGTAAAATGGCCGGCGCTCGTGAGATGACGGTTGGTGTAATAAAAGAGTGGTTCATGTACTCTTATCAGTGTACGGAATGTAGAAGGTGCTCGGTTTTCTGCCCATACGGTATTGATACTGCAGAAGTTACCATGATGCTCCGTGAGCTTCTCCATCTTCTAGGTATTGGTATTAACTGGATTCTTGAGCCTGTATCAAATTCCAATCGTACCGGTAATCACATGGGACTCCAACCCCATACATTTAAGGATAATGTTGATTTCCTTGCTGAAGACGTTGAAAGCCTAACCGGTGTGAAGGTGAATCACAGCTTTAACCGAAAAGGTGCCGAGGTTCTTTTTATCACTCCTTCTGCTGATGTTTTCGCAGAACCGGGTCTTTATACGGCAATGGGGTATCTGGCACTCTTTGAACAAATCGGCCTTGATTACACCTGGTCAACCTATGCCTCTGAGGGTGGTAACTTTGGACTGTTTACCTCCAACGAGACCATGAAGAAGCTGAATGGTAAAATGTATGCAGAGGCCAAACGTCTTGGGGTCAAATATATCATTGGTGGTGAGTGTGGTCATATGTGGCGTGTTGTCCATCAGTATATGGATACCATGAATGGTCCTGCTGATTTTCTGGAGGTTCCAAAATCTCCAATTACCGGTACTGTTTTTGAAAATGCTGCATCAACGAAGATGGTACACCTTAGTGAGTTTACAGCTGATTTGATTAAACACGGGAAGATTAAATTTGATCCCAGCCGTAACGCTAATGTTATGCCTACCTATCATGATTCCTGTAATCCTGTGCGAGCCATGGGCCTTGTTGATGAGCCGCGTTATATTCTTGATCATGTGGTTCCGAAATGGGTCGAAATGCCTGAAAACACTATTCGTGAACAAACCTTCTGCTGTGGCTCCGGAACAGGGCTTAACACTGATGAAATCATGGAACTTCGGATGCGTTCAGGTCTGCCACGGGCGAATGCTGTGAAGCATGTTATTGATAAACATGATGTCAATATGCTCTCCTGTGTATGTGCCATTGACCGTGCAACACTGACTTCCCTGATGGATTACTGGAATCCTGGCTGTGGAGTCTGTGGTGTTTCCGAGCTTGTAGGAAATGCACTGATTATGGATAACGAGAAACGAGCCATGGGCTACGATGCTGAAGGGAACGAGTCTGAACTCCCTGATGGCTTCAGAACCATGGTTTAATATGGATCGGAACGGAGGAATAACTCAATGTATAACAAAGGAACAATCATACCGGGACTGATCATTTTCGTCCTTTTTGTGACTTTTCCAATCTGGTTCAACGGGTTTACAACGGCTGGTGATCTGCCGAAACCCGAGTTACCGCCAGGTGGAGAAAAACACTGTGTAGAGTCAGCTGAATATATGCGGGCCAATCATATGCAGCTGCTCAATGAGTGGCGCGATAACGTTCTGCGGGATGCCGATCGTGAGATTCTTGAGATCGATGGCAAAAAATACCCCAAAGGCCTGCAGATGGCATGTATGAAATGCCATTCTAAAAAAGAGAAATTCTGCGATAGCTGTCATACCTATGCAGCAGTAGAGCCTTATTGCTGGGAATGTCATTTGACACCCGATGAGGCAGTATCGAAGGAGGCAACTCACTAATGGATAAGCAAAGAAGAAAATTTCTGAAAATTGCAGGTGCGTCAGTGGTTGCAGGAATAGGAGCTCCGGCAATCATTAAGCTGTCATCCTCTCCAGCTCTTGCCTCAGATCACGCTGCTCCAGCTGCAGGCCATGCGCCGGTAGCTGATGCCCACGGCGGTCATGCAGAGGAAGCACCAACAGGTTTACGTCTTGGCATGGTCATTGATATGCGTAAGTTTGCTGATAATCCAGGCCTGCTCGACAATGCAATTTCGGCTTGTAATCACGCCCATAATATCCCGCAGTTCCCTGATTCAAAAAATGCAATCAAGTGGATATGGAAAACTCCTTTTGAAAACGTGTTCACCGATCATTCGGCATATCATGCTTCCAAAAAGACAGCTCATATTGATTTTCCTGCACTGTGTAATCACTGTGACGATCCACCATGTTGCAGGGCCTGTCCTACCCAGGCAACTTTTAAAGTTGTGTCCACAGGTATCGTAGCAATGGATTTTCATCGCTGTATTGGTTGTCGTTTCTGTATGGCAGCTTGTCCATATGGTGCCAGGTCTTTCAATTGGCAGGATCCACGTCCATACATCAAGAAGTACAATAAAGAATTTCCAACACGCATGAAGGGTGTTGTGGAAAAATGTAACTTTTGTGGTGAGCGCTTGGCTCTTGGGCAGGAACCAGCCTGTGTTGAAGCTTGCAAAGGAACAGGTGCCATAACATTTGGCAACCTGAATGATGCCAAGTCCGAGGTACGAGCGGTACTTGATAAAGAATTTACTATCCAGAGAAAGCCAACACTGGGTACTAAACCATCAGTCTTTTACATAGTGTGAGGTAGTCATGATTGAAAAAACACTCAAAGGCAAACCAGCCTATTGGATCTGGCTTGCATTTTTAGGAATGTTCATGGCTATTGGTGCTGCCTGTTATGTCAGACAGTACAATTTTGGTCTGGGCATGACCGGCATGAGCCGGGATGTTTCGTGGGGACTTTATATCTCCCAGTTCACCTTTCTGGTTGGAGTTGCGGCTGGAGGCGTGATGCTGGTGCTTCCCTATTACATTCATAATTATAAAGAGTTTGGAAGGATTACTATTTTAGGTGAGTTTCTGGCCATTGGTGCCATCGTCATGTGTCTGCTTTTCATCATGGCAGATCTCGGACAGCCAATGAGAGCCTTGAACGTAGTTCTTCATCCTTCCCCAAATTCCATGCTGTTCTATGATGCAATCGTATTGAATGGCTATCTTTTCCTTAATGTTCTCTGTGGTTGGGTGATTCTTACAGCAGAGAAGAAACAGGTAAAACCACCCAAGTGGATTTATTTCTTTGTATACCTTTCTATCCCTTTTGCTGTTTCCATTCATACCGTAACAGCTATGCTGTACTGTGGTCTGCCCGGACGCCATTTCTGGCTCTCTGCCATTATTGCTCCACGTTTTCTGGCATCAGCTTTTGCTGCAGGACCAGCACTTATTGTTATCGCGTGTCTTGTTTTAAAACGTGTTGCAAATTTTGATGCCGGTAGAAAGGCAATGAATAAGCTTGTGACCATTATTGTTTATGCCGGTCTGCTGAATATGTTTTTTGTCGGCCTTGAATTTTTTGTCGGATACTATTCCAACATCCCAGGCCACATGCATGCACTGGAATATCTGTTTTTTGGCCTTGAGCATCATGGCCACATGTACAACAATCTGGTTCCTTTCATGTGGGCCTTTGTTATACTTGCTTTTGGATCCCTGGCTCTCCTTGCCTGTCCTATTGTTAAAAAGGATGATTTCTATCTTGGACTTGGTTGTGCCGGGTTGTTTCTTGCGTTTTGGTTGGATAAAGGTATTGGTTTTGTTCTTGCCGGTTTTGTTCCCACTCCTCTGCATGAGATCGTTGAGTATGTTCCTACTGCCAATGAAATTGGAATTACCATTGGTGTGTGGGCGGCAGGTTTCTTTGTAGTGACTGTCCTTTACAAAATAGCTATTGGTGTAGAACATGAAATAGAAGAATAGTAATCGACGTCTGATTATTTGTTTTTTTTAAGCTCCCGAGTAATCGGGGGCTTTTTTTTTGGTCTTTTCTACAGTATAGTATTCGCAGACTGATGCTAGACATTAATATTACTTGCGTGGAGTATTGTGGCTGAAAAACGTGTATTAATTTTATCATACTCATTTAGTAATCAGACAAGGAATTTGCTGAAAAAGATTGTTGCTGGTCTGGAGACTGAAAATGTTGAGGTTCATTGGGAACAGCTTGACCCTGTTGAAGAACTGCGTTTTCCCATCGGAACAATACCCTCTACTGTCTGGATGATGCTTGAGACTTTTTTTCGTAAACGTACTCCCATCAAAGCAGTTGATCCAGGTCTCTTCCAAAAATGGGATGTAATCATTCTGGCCGGGCCAACCTGGTCTTATCATCCATCCGGTCCTGTTCTCTCTTTTTTCGACAGAGATGGTGAAAAATTGTTTAGCGAACAGGCTGTCCTACCGCTTATCTCTTGTCGAGGCTACTGGCGTATGCATTTTTGGGGGCTGCGTTCATTGTTAAAGAAATGCGGAACCAAACATGTTCTTTCTCCCATAGTATTCTCACACCCGGTTGCTGAACCCTGGCGTACTATCGGTGTGTTCTTAAAACTTGCAGGGAAGACACCAGAGGCGAGTGGCGGCTGGTTTCGTAAGGTGTACCCCAAGTATGGGCACAGTCGTGAACAGGGTGAGACCGCCTTGCTGCTTGGTAAAAAACTTGGGCGTGATATCGTCTCAGGCAGGGATTTTGCTGAACTTCATTTTGAAACACCTATTCCCACAAAAACTGAGTTGTAAGAATTCCTATGAAGGATAGGCTACGCTCAGGTAGATCTGATAAAGCATAAAAACTTTGTCTGAGAAAAAAAGGTAGGCAAGGGCTGCCAGTGAGAGAAATGGGCCAAAGGGAATTCGTGTCTGTCCGCCTTTTCTCTGTTTAATCATTGCCATCAGCCCGACAACTGAACCGCTCAATGAACTTGCAAAGATCACAAAAGGCAGAGATTGCCATCCCAGGAAGGCCCCAATCATTGCAAGTAATTTAATGTCACCACCTCCCATGCCATCGACTTTACGGAGCAGGAAGTAAAGTAGGGCAATTGCGTATAGAATTCCACCACCGGCAAGTATGCCGATCATTGATGCTTTCCAATGCAGGGCTGGGGTGATTATGGAAAAAAGGAAACCGATAACAATACCCGGCAGTGAAATAACGTCCGGAATAATCTGATGGTAAATATCTATCCAGATGATTACCAGGAGTGCCGCGCAGAATAAAAAATATCCGGCTGTGGTAATACTGAGACCAAATCTCTGAACGAGTGCAGCTGAAAGCAGAGCCATGCTCAATTCAACCAGGGGGTACTGGTATGATATCTTCGCATTGCAATGGCTGCATTTAGCACGAAGGACAAGAAAGCTGAGGATGGGAATATTCTCATACCAGTGCAGTTCAGCACGACAACTGGTACAATGGGATGCAGGAAAAATTATGGATTCCTCTTTGTTTGGCAGACGGAGAATAACCACGTTGAGAAAGCTTCCGACAATTGCACCAAACAGGAAACCGACAATGATGGAAAATGTAGTAATATCCATATAATTAAATCGTATTGGTAAAATTTCTTTTTTATGGGAGCTGAGTTCAGCAGAAGAAAAAGTAAGGTATTTAAACAGTAGCATTTAACTATGTCTCAATTCCAGGAAAAAACACAAATCACGCGTATTGAACGATTTACTGAAGATATTGTTCGCTTGACACTTGATTCTGCCGATATTGCCTCTATTGCCAAACCTGGCCAGTTTGTAATGATTCGTACCGGCAACACAAAGGACCCTCTTCTTCGGCGACCATTTTCTATTTCACAGACCAGCAACAATAAACATTTCCAGATTCTTTTTAAAGTTGTTGGACGAGGAACCTCTCTTCTTGCCCATTGTCGTGAAGGTGAAACGCTATCAGTGCTGGGGCCTCTTGGAAATGGCTTCCGCATTAATTGCAAGAGTCGTAACTGCCTGATTGGCGGTGGTATGGGGATTGCCCCTTTGCTTTTTTTAGCGAAAACCATGCTGCGTAAATGTCCCAATACTCCTCCACTTGTTGTATTAGGCGCACGAAATCGTGAGGAGCTTACTTCGCTTGTGTCTGATTTTGCTGAACTTGGTCTGTCAGCGCATACAGCCACTGATGACGGCTCTCTTGGTCATCATGGTTTAGTTACTGATGTTTTAAAAACGCTTGATCTGGGGACTGATTGCACAACCTATGTCTGCGGCCCTCATCCCATGATGACAGCGGTACATCTTTTTTCTCAAGGTAGGAATTATGACTGTCAGGTGTCCATGGAAACCAGTATGGCATGTGGCATGGGCGCATGTCTTGGTTGTATTGTTCCTGTAGAAAAGGGTGGTTATAGTCATGCCTGTACAGACGGCCCTGTATTTGATGCAAAGGAATTGGTATGGGAAGTGAAATAACATCAGTTGATCTCAGGGTAGCCATTGGCTCTCTGAATCTTAGAAATCCCGTGATGACCGCTTCTGGTACATTTGGCTATGCAAGGGAGTTTGAGCCTTATGTGAACCTTCATCGTCTTGGTGCGGTTGTGGTAAAGGGTATTTCCCTTGAACCCCGTGCTGGAAATCCATCACCTCGGATTGTTGAGACATCCTGTGGTATGCTTAATGCTATTGGTCTTGAGAATGTGGGAGTTGAGCGATTTATATCTGAAAAGATGGAATCGCTGCAGGGACTTAATGTTCCGGTAGTTGTAAATATACTGGGCGATACCCTGGAAGAGTATCGGGAGATCGCAAAACGTCTTGCTGATGTTGAGGGTATTGCAGGAATTGAAGTTAATATATCCTGCCCTAATGTGAAAAAAGGTGGTGTGGCATTTGGTACTGCGCCTGAGATGGCAGCAGCAGTCACTGCGGCAGTTCAGGAGAGTTCTTCCGTGCCGGTCATTGTCAAGCTTTCTCCCAATGTTACAGATATTACAAAAATTGCCAGTGCTGTTGAAGAGGGTGGCGCTGATGCTGTCTCACTTATTAATACCCTTATCGGCATGGCCATAGATTATCGCAGCAGACGCCCGCAACTTGCCAATGTAATTGGAGGGCTTTCCGGGCCAGCCATCAAACCCGTGGCTTTGCGCATGGTGTACCAGGTGGCTCGGGCAGTTTCTATTCCAGTCATTGGTGTTGGTGGCATTGAAAGCGCAGAGGATATTGTGGAATTCATGCTTGCAGGAGCGACTGCTGTGCAGATAGGCACTGCTAATTTTGTTAATCCCAGAGCCAGCGAAGATGCTGTGGAAGGGCTCGCGCAATACGTTGTCGAGCAGAAGTTAGGGTCAATCCGTGAGATTATCGGAGGCCTCATACTTTCTTGAGGATGACCATGGCATCTAAAAATACACCATCACAGATGCGTTTGTGGTCAAGGATAGAAACCTGGGCCAAACTTCTTTTCCGTCGCGATACCCCCTTTAAAGTAAAAGCCATCCTCGGATTTGCCATTTTATACCTCCTCTCTCCTTTTGACCTTATACCCGACTGGATTTTAGGCTTAGGCTTTCTGGATGATTTCACTGTTGTTTCACTCATGGTCGCCTGGGCTTTGAAAATCGCTGACAAACAAAATAAGTAACACACCTATGAATCCTCATTCCCGTATTTGTGTCTCTATTGGTCGTGAGACCATCGACGATGCCTTAGCCATTGCAGATTTTGTTGCATCCCAGGCTGATGTTCTGGAGATTCGTCTTGATTATCTGGCATTGCCTGCTGTTTCATCTTTTGTGAATACCTTGGCCACTCCTCTCCTGTTTACCAACCGACCAGTGTGGGAAGGCGGAGAATTTTCCGGGGATGAGGAGGAACGTCTGGGGCCGCTGCTTGAGGCTGTTGCTCAAAACAGCGGATATGTGGATCTTGAACTGCTGTCTCCTGATGATTCCCACCAGAAAATGCGTACAGCTTTACAACAGAGCAGGACGAAATTAATCCTGTCCTGGCATAATTTTCAGGATACCCCGACGCGCGAAGAACTTGTCGGACGGATGGCCATGATGCAGGATAAGGGTGCTGATATCGGGAAAATTATAACAACAGCTCACTCTCATCAGGATGTGCTGAAAGTTTTGCATCTACAGGAAGTAGCAGAACAACTTGGTTTTCCGCTCATTGCCTTCTGTATGGGGCGGCCTGGAGTGGTCAGCCGGGTTGCCACCTGCGATCTTGGTGGCTATATGACATACTGCGCTGTCAGTGACAAGGACGCAACAGCTCCTGGTCAGTTGTCTGTTATGGCTTTACGTGAAATTTTTTCATTGATGGGAGGCAGAGAGTATGACCATTAACGGGAAGACAGTTCTGTATGGCATCCTCGGCAATCCGGTTACGCATTCACTCAGTCCTGCCATGCACAATGCTGCTCTTGCAACGAGTAGTATTAATGCGGTGTATCTGCCTTTTCCGGCACCGGATATTGCTGCTGCTGTCACCGGCATTCGTGGTCTTGGCATTCAGGGGGTAAGCGTTACTATTCCTCATAAAGAAAAAGTGATGGCTCTGCTTGATGAGATTGATCCCGTGGCCCGGAAAATTGGGGCCGTAAACACAGTAATGAATAAAAACGGAACACTTACGGGGCTCAATACTGATTGGCTGGGTGCAACCCGTGCACTGGAAGAAGAAATCGACCTGAATGCTGCAGAAGCGGTAATTCTAGGAGCCGGAGGTTCTGCACGAGCCATAGGTTTCGGGCTTCTGGAAAGGGGGGCAAAGTTTGTACTTTGCAGCCGAACCGAGTCCCGTGGCAAAGCCCTGGCAGATGAACTTGGCTGTTCCTGGGTGTCTCTTTCCGAGGCTGACTACCTGTCAGGTGCTATCCTGATTAATGCAACATCAGTGGGCATGAAGCCACATGTTGAGAACAGTCCTGTGCCTGAACTGATACTGTCCAGATTTCAGGTGGTCATGGATATTGTTTATGCCCCACTTAAAACTCGCCTGCTTCAGGAAGCAGAGGCAAATGGCTGTAAGATAATCAATGGCCTTGAGATGCTTCTCTATCAAGGTGTTGCTCAGTTTGAACTCTGGACAGGGAAAGTTGCCCCGGTTGCGGTAATGCGTAAAGCACTTGCTGAGGCATTGAAGTAATTGCTCTGTAGTTTGAAAAGGAATAAGAAAAAATGATAGAAATACAAACAGTATCAAAAGTTGATGCCACAATCGCTGTTCCAGGCTCTAAAAGTCTGACCCAACGCGCTCTTATTGCAGCAGCACTGGCTGATGGAACAAGCAGACTTACAGGTCCCCTTGCAAGCGAAGATACAAGCTATACATCAAGAGCTCTGGAACAGATGGGGATTAAAGTAGAACGTGAAGAAGATGTGTGGACAGTGTATGGCAACGGTGGATTGCTGACAACACCTGAGAAAGAGATATTCCTGGGCAATAACGGCACTGCCACCCGTTTTCTCACCTCAGTGGCAGCCCTTGGCCACGGCAACTTTCACATAGACGGCGAAGAACGAATGCGTGAACGTCCAATCGGCCCACTCATGGAGGCTTTACAGGGGTGGGGTGTTGACATTGTCTCTGTTCTGGGTACCGGCTGCCCTCCCTTGCAGTTGAACAGCAGGGGATTAACCGGTGGGGCAACAGTGCTTCCTGAGGGCAAATCAAGCCAGTATCTCTCGTCTTTGCTCCTGGTTGCCCCCTATGCAGCTGAACCAGCAACACTTGAGGTCAGAGGTGAGGTGTTATCAAAACCTTATGTTGCCATGACCTTGTCAGTGATGTCCGACTTTGGAGTCAGCGTGGAATGCAATGAGGAGTTCACCTCTTTCATTATTCCCCAAGGCAGCTATCGAGCCATGGAATATGAAATCGAAGGAGATGCGTCCAATGCCTCGTACTTCTGGGCTGCTGCTGCAATCACCGCCGGCCGGGTGACGGTTTCCAACGTGCCGGTTCCTTCGTTGCAGGGTGATGCCGGCCTGGTGCCACTTCTTGCCCGTATGGGGTGTGAAGTAACACGTGATGGTGGCGGTATTACCCTCACTGGTCGTGATCGTCTTGAGGGAATCACTGTTGACATGGGAGATATGCCGGATGTGGTGCCAACACTTGCTGTTGTTGCTGCTTTTGCCCATGGAAAAACTGTTATTAAGAATATTGCCCATCTCCGGATCAAGGAGTGTGATCGTTTGAGTGCTGTTCTTACTGAGCTTGGAAAAATGGGAGCTGAGGTGGAAGAAGGGCAGGATTTCATGGTGATTCATGGTTCGGGTGGGAAAGGACTGCACGGAGCTGAGATCGAGACATATAATGATCATCGCATGGCCATGAGTTTTGCTGTGGCCGGATTACGGGTTCCGGGAGTGCGGATTCATAGAGAGAGCTGCGTTGCCAAGTCTTTTCCGGATTTCTGGGAGAGATTTGGAAAGCTTGGCTGATAAGGAACCTGTATTCTGCTCACTGTGTTTCTGTTTTTGTGGCTGCAAGTACCACAAAGCCGGCGTTCTCATCCATCCCGGATTGGGGCGATTCAATCCGGGTAACCTCTCCAGGTGCCTGGTAGAGAGTTGAAACAGAGTTGCTAATAGCAAAATCCCGGTCTTTCAAAAGTGTTTCAACTTCCTGAACAGTGAAAAAACGGGCATGTTCATAAAATGGATGGTTGTTTTCTTTTTTCTGTTGCAGATTTTTCCCCCATTCACTTGTTGCCGGGACAAATCCAAGAATAAAATAAGCTTCATCCTGCAGAACACGATACGATTCACGAAAGATTTGTACTGGATTTTGTACAAAACAGAGTGTGAAAAAAAGTGAAACTCTGGCAACTGAGTTGTTGCGAAAGGGGAGGGCTTCTCCGATTGCCTGGCAGACAGCGATATCACGGCTTCTGGCAATGTGAAGGGGAGCCAGGGCAGGATCAATACCAAAGCCTGAACCAAGTGCTTTTGCAAAACGACCGGGCCCCACACCGATCTCAAGGGCTGGGGCTGTTACAGGAATGGATAAAGCACGGATGGCAGCTGTTTCTATCTCAAAGAGGAGACTCTCGTCAAACCAGCTGTCATACTCTTTGGCTCGTTCATGAAACACTTTGGAGCTTTCCGGTAAGTGTCCTGCTGTAGTCATTCTTCCGACCCTTCAAAATCGTTTTTCACCAGAAAGTAGAGCGTTCCCTTTTCTTTCATGTTTCCTGCTGCCTGTTTTGCATAGTTCCCGTTCCCCCAGTATAGATCAGCCCGTCCACTTCCCTTTATAGCAGAACCGGTGTCCTGTGGGAAAACAAAACGATGCATGGGGAGCCATTCTACGATGGTACCTGTTTCATCAAGTAGTGGTTTGCGACTTTGGAGAAAGGCCAGCGTTGTCCCGGGCAGGACATCCTGATCCACGGCAATGGAACGTCCTGCAACAAGTGGCTCTCCCAGGCTGCCAACAGGATCTCCGCCCGGTGCCCAGCTGAAAAAGATAAATTTTATGTTGTGATACAGGATATCCTTCTGTTCATCCGGATGTTCACGAAGATAACTGCGAATGCTGGGAATAGAAGCCTCTTCCAGGCTCATTTTTCCCTGATCCACCAGGAGTTTGCCAATGGAAAAATATTCAAGACCATTTGAGGCAGCATAATGGACGGATCGCACAGAGCCATCCTGCAGTTGAATTTTGCCGGATCCCTGAACATGCAGGATAAAGGCATCCACGGGATTGTCCAGGTAAACCAGTTCATAGCCGGCAGCAATCCCCTGTTCCTCAATTTCCTTGCGTGTCCAATAGGGAATGAGCTGCTCTTTATCGTTTTTCCGTTTAAATTGCAGTTTTCCGTTTTGAGGATTTCTCACTTGAACAAGGGATTGGGGCGGTGCATAAAGCGGATAAAGATAAGGTGACTGTCGGGTAAGGCTTCCATGGAGAAAGGGTTCGTAATATCCGGTAATCAACATTTCACCCCTGGTATATCCTTTCCTGCCACCGGCCTGATAGACAGTGAAATTTTCGCGGATGATGCGATGGAGTTCATCACTATCCGGATCTTGTTTCAGGATATCAATAAAAGAGTTTATGGATTCCCGCAGCCGGGAAACAGGATAGGTGTCAGGACCAAAGGTAAATAATGAGTCGTCCGGCAGTGTATTCAAATAGTGCAGATGGCGCACGGCTCCTGTAAGTAAGCCTTCAAGCTGCAGGTCATCAGTGAAACAGGGGAGATCGGAGGGGGATAGCTTGTCCAGGGGAGCCCTGGCACAAGCGTTCAGCAATAGAAGCAATACTGCTGAGAGCAGCATGAAAGAATAAGGATTTGTTCTTTTTTGCATACGAATGCCTGGTTACTTGATGGCTTCGGCCAATTCACTGACGGCCATGGCGTAACGGTTGGAATGGTTCCACTCGGTGATGGCCTGAAAGTTCGGATAGCCTGCCACGTAACGTTTGCCACCACCTTTGGCTGGATCAATTTCAAGGCCGACAATGGTAAGCGGCCTTTTTTCTGGCGGGACAGGGAGTGAGATGGACTGTTCACGCTGGACTGTAAGATAGTCAACCAGTCCTTTACGGCCTTTGAGGTTCGCTTTGATCACTTCCGGTCCTTTCAGGTTTGACCCGATATCAACGTATAATGGTGCGTCAAGTGTCCAATGGAAACGATGCAGATAGTTGGCAATGGAAGCCAGAATATCGTGGATGGAACCGAACACATCGCGTCGTTCATCTCCATCAAAACTTACAGCATACTCGCGAAAACTTGAGGGAATAAACTGGGTCTGGCCAAAGGCTCCCGCATAAGATCCATTGATTGTGAGCGGGTCGTAGTTGTTTTCTTTGCAGAGGATAAGGAACTCGACGAGCTGTGTACGAAAGAAGTCAGATCGGCGGGGATAGGCATCAAAGAGGGTGTTCAGGGTTTGAAAGACATTGAACCCGCCACTGTGGGTGCCAAAACGGGATTCAATACCCCATATGGCAATAATTACTTCCCGATCAACTCCGAGATCCTTCTCGATACGGCCAAGGATTTTCTGATGTTTTTGCAGCTTATTTTTGGCTTTTTTGATGACTGAGCGGGTTATAAAAAGTGGACGATATTGGTAATAAGGTTTGGCTTCCCATTGTTTGTCCATGAGAACCAATACCCTTTTTTTGATGCTGACCCCCTTGAACAGTGTATCCAGCTCAGCTTTTGTGAATTGATGATCACGCTCAAGCTCCAGGAAGAGAAGGCTGTATTTTTCCTGGTCCAGGTCTATTTTCTGGCCGTCTTTAACAAGGTCTGCAGCAGGAGTTTTTTTTTCTGCCACACCAGTGTGGGGCAGAAGGAGTAGAAAGAAAAGTAAAAGAAAAATTCTGCCAGTGAGATTGTTCATTTTATTCGTGTGTTTTTAGCCCTCAGGCAGCACCCTGAAACCCAGGGTATAAACTCCGACATGAGGGTACTGAACTGAGCCCCGATATGCTTTCCGTGTACCGGGGTCAGGCTGAAAAGATAGACTCAAAACGATCGAGGAAAGCTTCAAGCATATCCGCAGGGAGATTGTTAATGCCCGCTGCTGCTTTTCTTCCACCACCAGTTGGGAAGGAAAGACATAGACTGTCAGCATTTTTTTTATCGTTCAGGGGGGCCCTTACACTGATACGCAATGTGGTATCGTCATTTTCTACAATGAGGGCATGAGCAGCATCTTTTTTCTCTCTTGCCCGCAGGTTGGAAAAAACTCCGGCAACCCGTCTGGCCCAGGGGGTATTGGGAAACGTATAGATCCGGTTCCTTTTTCCCGGATCCATTTCTTTTTGTTCCATGGCAAGAGCCATATCTTCTTCAAACCCCTGACGCAGGGTTGCAAGATCTGGTGATTCCATCAGAAAGGAAAAAGGGTCCTCATAGGGGTGAAGGGCCCGGTATAAGGCATCCGGAGAAAAATGAAGATCGCTTATGTCAGCACCATAACCGTTGTAATTCAACAACTCTCCAATTTCTCGTAATCCGGAAAGCTGTTCTGCACTGAGGGCTAAACCCCTGGCAGCCTCCTGTGCGGAATCATGGAGGTTGTCACCAAAAGCTGCAGCAACAGCCCATGCTTTATATTTACCACCAAGAAGTTGATCGACTATGAGCGAAGTGCATATCGCAGGAGATGGATCAATATGGGCTGTCAGGCGCTTTGTTTCAGGCAGATCTCCTGCAAAATGGTGGTCAAAGTAGGTGATGTCATTGTTCTGATCAAGCAGGGACAGGAGGGCATCACGGTTGGAATCGAGCGAAATATCAAAAACAGTGATACTGCTGTCACGCATTTCTTGAATCTTGCTCAGGAGTTTGATGTCCCTCTTGACTCCGGTAACAAGGGTAGCTTCCGGTTGTGGATTATGCAGACGGAACTGATGTAATGCCAGGATGCCGTCTGCATCACCATTGAAGATATCAAAGTACATGGTGATTACAGCTTTAACCCTAACGGGCTGCCGATATTGGCAAGGTTGAAAAGCAACATTATTGCATGGTCACCCGGCGTGTATCTGGATTGTAACTCAACAGACCAGCAGGCCGGTTGATACATGAGTGAAATGTTCTGTTCAATTATCTGGGATTCAGATATGGAATGTTCGAGGTCGTAAGCGGCAAAAATGGTATCGAAAAGCTGCGCTTTGACGCTGGCATTGAACTGGTGAATATCGTTATACTTGTCATATCGATAATCAAGATTGAGATAATCACCACGGCTGTTGTGATAATAGCTCTCTAATCCGTAAAAGATGACACCGTCACCATAGACATCAATATCTGTTTTGTAGATCACCTCAAGATTGGCCAGAGGGGTCCAGCCCAGTTTAACATTGACTGCGGAAAACGGATTACTGCTTGCGTCGTTACTTGGATCATAGCTTGTCAGGAGGGTGTCAGAGAAGTCCCTTTCAGAGTCTCGGTCGTTACGCAGGTCATAGCTTTGTTCGACTTTCAGGTAGCCGTAATCTTTCTCGGTCTCCTCGCCGTTTATATTACCAAACAGGTTGAAGAAATTATCTATTCCATAGGTGATTCGGTTTTGAGCATACTTGCGGTCAACCGAGTCAAAATCAGGAAGATCATCCTGATTGGTATTGGTGAGATAATCGTATTCGACATATGGTCTGAAAGTGTGTGTGAGTCCTGTTGTTTCACCAATGTTCAGGGCAAAGTCTCTCAACAGGGTGCTACCTACTTCTACATGGAAGTCCCCGAGAAGTCTGTTGGGCGTGTCACTCTCCTCCCATGTACCGTCGCCATAGGTCTGGACACTGTAAAAGGTTTCCCGAACACCGGCTTCGGCTCGGGATTCAAGGTAGGGTCCAAGGGGAAGAGGCGCACTCAAGCGAGGGTAAAGATCAAAACGATGCCCGCCCACACCATCTTCCCGATAGTAGTAGACGTAGTCAGTATCCCAGTCAAGGGTGAAGTCTGTCTCTCCAATGGGTTGACTGCCTGTGAAATCCAAACTGGGTAATTTCCATAAAGGGGTTGGGCTGGTGTCGTGCTCCCTGACATCATTGATGCCGAGTAAGACTCCTTCAAGTGCCATACCATTCCATGACTTGAGGAATTTGAAAGAGTTTTCACGTTGATCATTTGTTTTATTCTGAAAACCACGACCAAAAACATCAGTGAATTTATCATTGGATTGTTCAAAACCGGTAATGCCGGTATTGAATTCAGTCAGGTAATCCCGATCAGAGACAATATCAAGATCTATACGAGTGACCACATTATTATCAAAATCATGATCAAGCTTACCACGTACCCAGTATCTGTCCTGATTGGTGTGAGTATAACCCGTATCCTGCCAGTACTTAGTCTCTGATGGATCAGAAAGGTCATCATGGAGGTAACTGGCCATCAGGGTTCCTTTTTTCTGGGTACCCAGAATGTATCGGTATTCCATGCCTGGCATAAAGCCGCGATTGGCGTAATATTCCGGGTAAAGGGTAAGGTCAGAGGAGTCTGAAAGGTTGACAAAGAGGGGAATGTTGAAACCCCATCCATTATTATCAGAATTGGAAATTTCCGGAAAAAGTATACCGGTCTGGCGTTTATTTCCCACAGGCACCATAAGCCAGGGAAAGTAGAAGACTGGTACATCTTTAATGCGAAATCTGGCATGTTTCAGGGTTGCGTATTCGCCCTGGGTCACGTTTGCTTCACTGGCAGCAAAACTCCATGGCGGTGCCTTTTCTTCTGCATATTTACAGGTAACAACCCAGCCGTCTTGAATACGGTAGGTGTTAGGGCCGGTTTTTTCAATGGTTTTTCCTTCAAGGTGGAGATCGAGAGACTCGCGAAGGATAGTGGCTTCCTTGAATGCTCCTGTTTCACTGTTCAGGTCAAGTACACCCTCTTCAGCGAGGAGTTGATCGGTGTCACTGATAATTGCAACATGCCCTTTTGCTTTAATAGCGTTTTGTTCAACATCATAGGCTATCCAGTCGGCCTTAATGGTTACTTCAGTTTTATAACGGGGAGTTGTGTCCAGCACATCTTCCTGGCTGACAATTCCTTCTGCCGCTGCGATAGACTCTTCTTCAAGCAGGGTGGACCATCCAGTTGTCTTGACTGTCTCTATTTTTTGTTTAGGAGGCAGGATCCGTATTTTGGTGAGAACCACGTCACCTTCCGCGATAACACTTTTGGGATTGTCAAAGCGAATAACTTTGTCGGCTTCAATCTGCCACTCATCGGTTTTGATTGTGTCAGCCTGAAGAGAACCCGGTTGAATCGCAAGGGCAAGCAGCGAGGTGAAAAAGAGCGGGAATTTTGTGGAATGATTGCGATTAAAGAACTTTGTCACAGCTAACTCCTTGAAAAATCGTATTCGGCCATGTCAAATTGTGGATGTGACAGGGCATGTGGGTCTGATGAGAAAGTGTTTGCACAGGGGGTTCCTGAAAGCTGTGACCTTAAATGACGGATCAAAAACGCTATAACCCTGATCGGCAAAGGATAATTTGATTAATGAATGAAATGTACGGGGATGGGAGGTTGGTGTCAAGTTTAAAATCACATATTTGCCTTGATTATAAAGGAAAATTGTTTTATTTGTATACTACATTGTAATGGGTTCCAGGCAAGACTAATAGTTTTTTCTTTCCTCTCTGTCGGAAAGCATTCTATGTAACTGTTCATACTGACAGATAAACCACCTTTTCTGCATTTCAGCAGCTGGCGTTATCCCCGTTGACTAATTACTATAATGCTAACACCGGTAAACGGTAAGTGGGGCCGGCAAAGTGCCTTGTTGGTATGTTCAACTTGCTAACTTTAAGAGAACTTTCCATTTCCTTGTTTTTTTATGACAGCTTTTCAGGAGTAAGGCACTAACCCCGGTGATGAACGGGAAAGCCGGGATAAGTACCTTGGTGATATGGGCAACTCATTGATCATAAATTAACTTTCCGTTTTCTTGTTTTTTTGACAGCTTTTCAGGAGTAAGGTACTAACACCGGTAAACGGTAAGTGAGGCCGGCACTCTTTTCAGTACCCCCTTGAGGGGTATAAGTGCCTTATTGGTATATCCAACTTGCTAATGTTAAACGAACTTTTCATTTTCTTGTTTTTTATGACAGCTTTTGAGGAGTAAGGCACTAAAATGAATTCAGAGGAAATGTGATTTATGGCTCCTCGGGTCTACTACCCTGCTGTTGAAAATAGTTGTCTGGTTGTGGTGTGAAAAATATGTAAAATGACTGTTCTCGGGTGGTGGCAATCTTTGAGTGTGTACTACGAGGGAATGAGATGTGAAGCGGGATATGTTCCCGATGAATTATATGGAAGAAAGATTCAGGCATAAAGCTGTGCTGATTTTTTTTCCAAAAAGTAATGTCATACCCTGGCTGGCCCGCAAACGTTTTTGGTTGAAGATCGGGCCTGGGTCAGGTGATGACAAAATGTAAGATAGAAACAAGGGTATCATGCCCTCTGTTTCTGTGAAGAAAAATGCGACACCCCGTGTAAAAAGGGGGTGTCACAAAGATTGCAGAACAGGCTGGTCCTGTTCTGGTAAAGGAAAAATATGGTAGATAAAAAAGTAGAGCCGAAAAAAAAGGCTGTACAGAAAAAACCTGTGAAGGCATCAACAGGTGCCTGGTGGAAGAGTACGACAACAAAAGAAACAAAGAAGGAGACGTCTGATTCCTCTGAAAGTACAGGTAAAACTGTAGATACATCAGCGAAAGAGCCGGCTCCAAAGAAAAAAACGACTCCTACAAAAGCAGGGACACCAGCCAGAGGACGTAGAAAGAAACCCGTCCCCAGAAAAAAACCGGTGAGCAAGGCAAAGCCGAAGGAAGAGCCTCAAGGGCTTGAGTCGGAAAAAGAAGCTCAGCCAGTTGCTGATTCTGAGGAATCTGCAAGTCCGGTAGCCGAAGCGCAGAAAAAGACTGAGACAGAGAGCGGGCAGTCTGAGACTGCTGAGGGTGATAAGCCGAAAAAGAAATCGTCACCAACCCGTGGCAGGAACACGCAGAAATCAAAGAGTTCCGGAAAAAAGGAACAGAAAAAGAAGCCGGCAGGAAATCGCGCTGTAAAAGAAAAACCACCGGTATTAAAGCTGCTTATTAACGCTGAAGAACCTGAAGAGTGTCGTCTGGCACTGCTTGCTGACGGTCGTCTGGAATCCATCCACGTCTCAACAGTATCCTCCAAACAGACAAAAAACAATATCTACAAAGCAAAAATTGTAGCCATCGAGAGTAATCTTCAGGCCGCTTTTGTGGATTATGGTACTGAGAAAAACGGCTTTCTCCCCTTCAATGAGATTCACCCTGAATATTATAAACAGGAAATAAGCGAGGAGAACAAACGACTCATCCAGCAGCGTCAATGGAAAAAGCTGAGAATTACTGAAGTGCTTGAGCGTGGGCAGGAGCTTCTGGTGCAGGTGGTGAAAGAGGAAGTGGGGAACAAGGGGGCAAACATGACCACCTACCTCTCTATTCCCGGACGCGGTGTGGTGCTGATGCCCGGTTCTGATTCTTCTGGTATCTCGAGGAAGATCAGTGGAGAAGAAAGGCGCTCGCAGTTGCGTGAGGTCATGGCATCCTTGAATATTGCAGAGGGTGTGGGCTGGATTGTTCGTACCGCCAGTGCTGATGTTACGAAGACTGCTCTCACTAAGGATGTCCGCTATCTGTCCAAGCTTTGGAAAGAGATTAAGATAAAAGGGCAGGCTCTTGACGGGGTGGGCAGGATTTATCAGGACCATGACTGTGTCCTCCGTTTTCTGCGTGAACATTTTGATCCTGAACTGAAGGAGATCCTTGTCGATGATCTGGCAGCCCTTGAAAAGGTCAAAGATTTTCTGGAAGTGCTTCCTGCCAAACAGAGAGGTGCTCAAGCCCGATTGCATAAGGGATCGCGTCCAATTTTTAACCAGTTTAACGTTGAAGATCAGATCGAGTCGATCTATCAGCCGCAGGTGCCGCTGCCTTCAGGTGGCTCCATTGTCATTGATCCCACTGAGGCTCTGGTTGCAATTGATGTAAACTCCGGTTCAACCGGTAAGGGAAAGAATTTCGAAGAATCGATATTTAAAGCCAATATGGAGGCAGCCACAGAGCTTGCCCGTCAGCTGCGACTTCGTGATCTTGGCGGTCTGATTGTTGTTGATTTTATTGATATGCGTATCAATAAAAATATCCGTGAAGTTGAGCGTCAGGTCAAGAGTGCCATGAAGCGGGACAGGGCCAAGGTGGATATCAGCCGGATTTCAAAATTTGGTCTTATGCAGATCTCCAGGCAAAAGCTTGGCGCGCCCATCGAGACCAGTAACTACCGGGTCTGTGAACATTGCAAAGGGCGCGGCATTGTACGTTCAGTTGAGACCCTGGCACTTTTTTATCTCCGGCGCATCCAAACCGGTGCCAGCCGGAAAGGTGTGGTTCAGGTGGAATGCCGTTTTCCCCTGGATGTTGCACAATACCTGCTCAACAATAAACGTCTTGAGATCAGCGAAATGGAGTCTCGAAATAAGATTAGCATCGTGATTATTGCAGACCCGGTTCTCAAACCTGCAGATCATGAGATTATTTGTCAGAAGCAGGAAAAAGAGCACAAAGGTTGAAAACAGCCTTGAGGAAATAATTGAACTAGGGTATATAATCCCTTCCATATGCACTAGTAGCTCAGCTGGATAGAGTACCTGACTACGAATCAGGGGGTCACAGGTTCGAATCCTGTCTAGTGTACCAGTAATTTAAGGCGCTTACCGTTAATTTGGTGAGTGCCTTTTTTTTGTTTCATGTGAGACTCGGTGAAAGAGTTTTTACCCTGAGGGGTGCAAATGCGATTCCATCAAGGTTGAAAGATGAATGAAAACAGTCGTGCCATATGCTCAGTGACACAAAAAAAAGGCAGGATCAAATAAAACGACCCTGCCTTGATGGTGTTGATATACCATGAACTATTTCTTTTGAGATTTTTTTCTACCATACCCTGCAAGACCAGCTAAACCAGTACCGAAAAGGAGCATAGTCGCTGGTTCGGGGACGGGATCACCGCCGTTTGGCCTTGCAATCCAGTTTGTAAAATCAGTTCCTGTAACCTCGGTTCCAAAGCCTGTATTCCACGCTACAGTGTAAGGCTGCCGAAGGCCGTCTTTGGCATAAAAGTCTCCCCAAACAGGATCTCTTAAAGAGTCGAAAGACAGGGTGTAGATACGCACGTCACTGTCAGCTGACATGTTAAATTTTATACCATAGATATTATCTGGCATAAGAGGATTGCCTTGTTTTTCAGTCCACAACTGAGGTCCTTCATTATCCGTTCCTGTTTCTTGACTATTTTCAGTTGTTGTGAACGGGGTAAATTCACAGATTATAGCAGGATTCGTTACTTCAAGTAACCAGTGGCTGAGTCCCTTGCTTAATCCTTCCCCGTCAATGCCGGAAATGCTATACGTATAGCTGTAAATTTGCGTTGTTGAATCTTGAGTAATATGCCAATCGATCTGAAACCCATTATCGTTGATCCCATCCCACATGCCATTGCCGGTGACACTGCCGGTAGCGGTCGAACGACTGCCAATCCAGTCGTTAGAATCAACCAATACAGTTGCCATCCCAGTGATCGGTAATGCAAAACAGCCAAAAGTAATTCCGAGTATAAGTATTTTTTTCATTTTATTGTCTCCTTTTTTTATTTGATATTGAGTAAATCAAAAAAAGATAGCCGAGCTACCTCTTTCTCAAGGCAACCCGGCTATCTGTAGAGACCCGTGGCTTTCCGTCCCTGCTTTTCAACAGGTTTGGCTTTATCTGATCCAATGCTAAATGACAAGAAATTGATTGTCATTCATGTAAATAAGAATACAGCACCATTTTTTTGTTTTCAATAGTCAGTCTAACTATATAGCTATCACGTATGTCACGTTGAGATAGGGTATATTTACCTATTTTGTATTCGTTCTAATCGAAATTATAGAAGTTTTTTTGATCGTTTTTTTTTAATATTATTTTGAAAAAAATGATCAAAGGAGAAATTATTGCGGTAAGTCTTTCTGCCCATGCAAGTTGAAGGCTTACAGGTATTGAATTATTAAAGTTGAAAATAATAGAAAATAACAGGGGACACGTTTTTTTATTGAATATATAACCATATGCAGTCCAGGGGCATTTCTTACAGGGCAACCTGTGTTTATTTTTGAAAATACCTCGATTTGAGAAGAAATGTCTATTCTCGGACAAGCTCATAGTAAGTAAAAATGGGTATATTTACCTATAGACAAATGTATTCCTCCTGGGTATTGTGTTACGTAGTGATATCATGTATGCGAATAAGATAAAGCCAAACCTGCCGCAAGACAGGGACGGAAAGCTTCGGGTCTTAATAGATAGCCGGGCTGCCTTAGTAAGGTAGTCCGGCTTTTTTTGTCATCACAGGATGTAAAGCAGGAAGAGGGTATGCGTCTCCTGCGAATATATGGAGGTACTAATATACCCCATTAGTGGGGTATTAGAAAACTGTAAAAATATTCCACGGTTTTGACTTTGGGCTGTTGCAAGGGATTTTTTAAGTAGTGCCTGCAGCAATCAAAGGTTTCATCTATAAGGAGGAGATACCCTCCGTGCAGGGCACTTCTCTAACTGTATGTTGTCGAAGAAAAAAGAGAGAAAACTAAAGGGAGGCAATGCGAAGTGTATCACGTGGAATGTACAGTTTAAATCAGGCGGTGGTTCATCCGGATTCTGCCTGCACACTGAACACTAGAACTACAAAACGGAGGTAACAAATGGGAAAAAATTTACAAGGATTACTCATTTTAGTTATTTGTATGACCTTTACAGGATTGGCTTTTGCTGCAAAACCAGTTGA
>JAYEOK010000203.1:0-2445 GCA_034722915.1 Thermodesulfobacteriota bacterium
TTGTTGGACGGAGCCGCTACGCGGAAACAACCCCCCAGCCCTATAAATTAAATCATCAAAATATTGTAATCTCCTGTTATTGAAGCAACAAGACAGATAACACACGATGTGTATCTGAAAATCAAACACAGGAGATTACAATGAACACCAGATTATCAAAAGACCCACAATTCAACAAGTATTACTTAACCCATTGTAAATACTTGAAGCTTAAAGGGTTGCAACCTAAAACCATTGAGGCGTACTCAAGAGCTATCAGGCGCATTGGGAACTATTTCGATGCCAGGATTGATGCTCTTACTATGGATCAGCTTCTGGATTATTTTCATGATCTTCTGGAGTCTCATTCGTGGAATACAGTCAAGCTTGATTTGTATGGTTTGAAGTTCTTCTATACCAATGTATTAAAAAAAACATGGGAGGATATCCCGTTAATCAAGCCTCCAAAAACATCCAGGATACCTGATATTGTCTCCATCCAGCAGGCAAATCAATTATTTGCCGCAACCAGAATCATGGATTACAAAGTTTTCTATTTCACCATCTACAGTATGGGGTTGCGGCTTGGTGAAGGGCTTAAGCTTCAGGTTGGTGATATTGATGCCGACCATATGCGGGTACATATTCGTGATGCCAAGGGAAACAAAGATCGTTTTGTCCCTATCCCTCACAAAACTTTGCAGGTATTAAGGCAATTCTGGTGTCACCATCAGCATCCCACATTTATCTTCCCAAGCCGAAAAAGAGGAGTAAAGAATTGCCATCTGGTTGACGTTCCATTGGACAGAGGTGGAATCCAGGTCACCATCAAAAAGGTTGTTGACGGAATGGGACTTAAAAAAAGAATTTCCTGTCATTCCCTTCGCCACAGCTATGCCACCCATCTTTTGGAGGCAGGCATTGACCTGATTGAACTGCAACAAATCCTGGGCCATGTCAGTGTGTTGACGACTGCCAGATACACCCACCTTACTGCTGCCAACCATCACAACTCTTACGAGAGAATCAATTGTCTGATCGACACCTTTGACATAACCTGTGGAGGTGCAAAATGATTCTGCTTTCAACGATTATCAACACGTTCGAAGACAAGTTTTTTCTCAAATACAATAAAAGTGTTTTGCCATCTCACAGAAAAGCGCTGCAGGTTATGAAAAACTGTCGCACCGAGGCAAGCCCTCATATGCTGGTACAATGTACTGATGATGATTGTGGTCAATATAATTTCATCCCTCATTCCTGCGGCCATCGAAATTGTCCGCACTGCCAGAGTCATGAAGGGCAGCAATGGATCGATAATCAATTAAGCAAACAGCTTCCGGCTGAGTATTATCTGATTACTTTTACACTGCCATATCAGTTGAGAAACCTTGCATGGTGCAACCAGAAGCTGGTCTACACACTTTTCTTTTTGTGTGTTCAGAACGTGTTAAAAACATTCACCAAAAATGATAAGAAACTAAAAGGCATGGCGGGATTTACCACCATCCTGCATACTCATTCCCGTGAGCTGAACTATCATCCACATCTTCATGTGGTCATCCCCGGTGGCAGCATCAATAAGAAAACCAGATTATGGCGGGTGAAATCCGGCAAATATCTCTTCAATCATAAAGCATTGGCCAAGGTATTCAGGGCAAAGTTACTCAAGGAAATGGTTGATAACAAGCTGCAGGTTCCTAAAAACTGCCCTGAAAAATGGGTGGTTGACTGTAAGAATGTTGGCAACGGTGACAAGGCATTAATCTATCTGGGTAGATATCTCTATAAGGGTGTTATCCAGGAAAAAGATATCCTCAAATGCGAAAATGGTATGGTTACCTTCAGGTACATCGAATCCAAAACCAAAATGGTTCAGACAAAAATTGTAAAAGGTGAGGATTTCCTGTGGATGCTTATGCGGCACGTTTTACCAAAGGGATTTCGAAAGGTAAGAAGCTACGGATTCCTGCATCCGTGCAGTAAAAAAATGATCCAGCTATTAAAGCTTATCCTCAATTTCAATCCGGTGCGGATGTATCAAAAGATACGAGAAAAAGCCGGTATTATTTGTAAATGCTGCGGGGCAAAGATGACAATCCTACGCACCATGATTCCGTTACCAGAGGTGAGACGATTAGCCTTGAGAAACATACTTACAGGCGGAGGCTATATTATGTAAGTTCATATTATGTAAGTTCCACGCAACATAAAGTTTACAAAAAAAAACCGTATCTGACGGCAATGGATAATTATGCGCAAAATATGCCTATATTCCCATTGAAAAACAGAATACAGGCTCATTTTGACCACTCAAAGTCATTCAATTTATTTTTTTCTGCCCTCCCGCAACTTATCTGCCTAAACCAGGCATGATCCCCAAAAGCTATTTTCTATATATAACCGGGCTCGTCCAACAAACGGTTCAGATTTTGGTTCGTTCCTCACAAAATCTAACCTTATTCG
>JAYEOK010000204.1:0-2445 GCA_034722915.1 Thermodesulfobacteriota bacterium
GACAGCTTCCATCTGTTTTCCAGCCAACTCGGCAGAAATGGCGCTATCCACACGTTGGAAGAGAGTTATAAACTCGGAAAATAGCAATTCGGCAGTAAGCATTTGAGCAGTTGCGCTTGTCGGGTAACTTGATGATAACATGAGAAAGTAGATTGTTTATGAAGATATAAATGATTGGGCTATATTCTTGCTTGTTGTTTCCCTATTCAGGTGTATAATTTTCTCATATCAAAAATATGGACGAATAAGGAATGTCTTGTGGGGAAATATCTGCTTGGTTTATTTATTGTTTCTCTTGTTTAATATACCACTAACCGGTGAACGGTAAGGAAAGCCGGCACTCAATTCAGTCCCCCCTTGCTGCTAACAAGGTATCGAAATCCCATTATCAACGAGCCCAGATCATAACGGCTACGGTGGTTTGTTGCGGCCTTGTCAGGTTCACTGGAGAAAAAAATGCTTACAATCAGGTCAAAACTGACAAATTACCGTAGTTTTTTTTGGTTCTTATTGCTTATTGCTGCGTTGTCGGCAGGCGGGTGTACCGCGATAGGAAAAGTGGCAAACGAACCTGTAGAACAGCTCCCTTGGGGAGAGCAGCGCTACAGTAATCACCACTACAGCAAGCAGCATCCCACTGGCGACACACTGCTGTTGCTCGCATTTTCCGGGGGTGGTACCCGGGCGGCAGCCCTGTCGTATGGTGTACTGGAAGAACTCAGAGATACCCATTATCAGAAGAATGGACGGGAGGTTCGTCTGCTGGACGATGTGGATCAGATAAGCTCGGTCTCCGGTGGCAGTTTTACTGCAGCCTATTACGGTCTGTTCGGAGATCAAATTTTTGACGATTTTAAAGACGAGTTTTTGTATAAGGATGTACAGGGCGAGTTAAGCGGTATGATACTCGGCTTTTTCGACTTACTGGGTCGCTTATTTTCATCTATCAGCAGAACTGAGATTGCCATAGATTACTACGATAAGAATATTTTTCGTGGTAAGACCTTTGCCGACCTGCACGAGGCAGATGGACCCTTTATCCTTATTAACGCATCCGATCTGAATTCCCAGGGCCAGTTCATATTTATCCAGCCCCAGTTTGATTTCCTGTGCTCTGATCTGTCCCAATTCAAAATAGCAAGGGCAGTGGCTGCATCCTCAGCAGTGCCTGTGTTGTTCGCACCTATATTGATTGAGAGGCACCCGGACTGTAATTATCAGAAACCGGCGTGGCTGGCTGATGCTGAGATCCGTGCGGAACGGGAAGGTGATATGCGCTTACAGGAAACTATAGACTCGCTGAATTATTACCTGGACAAGGATAATCCTCCCTATGTAACGCTGATAGATGGCGGAGTTACAGATAATCTTGGCTTGCGTACCCTCTTACGCAATGTGGGTCTGTCAGGGGGGGCGCAGAAGGTGTATGACAGAACATATAAGCAATCACCACCCAAACAGCTGGTAGTAATAGTCGTGGATGCATCTACGACCAGTGAAACAGGAATTGGCGTAAACAGTGAATTACCCTCCATTGGGGATACCTTGACCGCAGTAACGGATATGCAGCTTCATTTGTATAATACGGAAACCCTTGCATTACTTCAGCAGCAACTGATGCAATGGGCTAAAACCACTTCCACCACAGAACATCCAGTTACCCCATATTTTATTAATCTGAATATTACCGATGTTGAAGATTCGGAAAAAAAAATCTATTTCAACAATATTCCCACCAGTTTTTCCCTGGAAAAGGAACAGGCGGATATGCTGATCAATTCAGCCAGAAGGCTGCTGCGAAATAATCCCGTGTACCGGAAGCTGTTGCATGAACTAGGTGCTGACGCATCTGTAATTTGAGGGTTGGGAAGTATCCGGGACGTGATCAGTTTTTTGCCGGGAGTCTGGCCATGTGAAGATCGTTTAAATAAGGAACGTATAATAAATAACTTGAACAAATTAATGTATTTTTTTCCGTCTTCTGTGTTGCTCGTTGCTCACGTAACCCGTTATGCTCCCGCCTCGCGCCTTGAATACGAAAAAAACTCCTATTAATTTGTTCAAGTTATTTATCTCCCGTTCCTAAGTGATTCTATAATTTCTTACTGATTGAATCCCATAATTTAACATTTCACCCATTTTCACCCATTTTCACCCTGTTTTTCTATTTTTGACAAGTTCGTAACACCGGTAAACGGTAAGTGAGGCCGGCACTCATTTCAGTACCCCCTTGAGGGGTATAAGTGCCTTGGTTGTACTTGTAACTTATTCATTTTAAAATAGTTTCAAGTTTTCTTGTTTTTTTATTACAGCTTTTTAGGAGTAAGGCACTGATATGGTTACCACTGTCAACAAAAAACACCTGTCCATTGCCTCTTTTTTTCACCAGCTGACCAGTGTTTGCAACGAGGTTAATTAACATCTTCCAGTTCATGGTCAGAGACG
>JAYEOK010000205.1:0-10548 GCA_034722915.1 Thermodesulfobacteriota bacterium
CTCACTGTCGGTAAATAAAAAAGGCTTTTTGCTGCCCTTTTCCCTGACCCAGTTTAAGCCGTTCTGTACCGGATGGAAGTGAAGGAGTCCATCGATTGCTTTTTGTTTACCCGGAAAATCTAACAGGCTGATCCCGAGAATAATGGTGAGAAGCCCCTGGCCTGGAAGGAAAAGCATGAGGATTCCAGCGAGCAGCAGAATTGCTCCAAAAGAGTAACGCAGAATACGGAGGAGGATGAACATTACAGGATGTTGATCCTCCATTTTTTTGTGCTCGTGCAGGTGAAGAAAAAAATGGTCATCCAGTTTGCAGACAATCCAGGGGATAATGAGCAGGCTCAAGAAAAAAGTGATGGTGGAGACAATACCAAGCCATGTGATGATATGGCCATATTTATCGAAAAAAATTTGCATGTAAGGCAATGGTGTCAGGCTGGGGAATTGGCCAGCAGCCACAGACGCCAGGTCCCGCTCTTTCTTCGTTCCAGGAGTTTTAAGCGATCCATTGGCAGTGCTGCCAGCAGTTCTTCTTCCATGGACGGGATGAATCCGGAAATGATGTAATAACGTGCGTTCCAGAAATCCGGATTTTGGAAAAAGTCGCGCAACAGTCCTTTATAGAGATTAGCCACTACCAGGTCAACGTTAGTCTCAGGAAGGGCTCCACGCAGATCAGTTTCCATGATCTGAATCTGTTTTTCACAGCCGTTTAAGTCCACATTTTTTTGGGCAACAGCGCAGGCAAAAGGATTGTTGTCGTAGGCGCGTATCTGTTTGACACCAAGTTTAGCTGCACCCAGTGAAAGTAAGCTTGTTCCGGTGCCAAGGTCAACCATGGTCTGAATTTCTTCAGGACTCGAGCTCAGCATGTCAGTTATAACCTGCAGGCAGAGGCGGGTGGTTGGATGAAAACCGGAACCAAAGATGACACTGGGATCCAGGTGAATGGGAATTTTTTCCGCAGTATCTGGTAACTGATCGACTTCCCAGAGCGGGGCAACAATGAGCGGTGGAACTGAAAAAGTAGTGATATCCAGACCCGCTTCCCAATCCTGGTAGTTCAGGTTGGCTTCGTATAGGATTTGTGCGCCGCTCTGTTGACAGATCGATTCAACCAGACGTTGTTTTTCTTTATGGAAAAAGAGGATTGCTGTGTCATCTTCGATCCAGGTACCAATAAGATCCGGGTCGTCAATTAGGCCGAGATCGATACGGTCAAAGTTGTAGACATAAAGTTGATCATAATGAGTGTATGGGGGTCTAAGCATAGCTATTCGTTAGTTGTTGCCATTGCTTTGATGGTGAGTTGGACACCAGTTGAGGGTGCGCTTTCGGTAATCTGTTCCTTTTTTTCAATAATTACCCGATCCACTGCAACACCAAGACTATGGATGCAGAAATCATAAACAATCAAGCTGCGCTCCCTGGCAAGATGAATAAGTGATTTCTTTTTCACCTGAACCGGTTTCGGAAGAAGCGCTGTGTATCCAGCAAGGTCTTCTTTTGTCATATCCTCTTCCTGTAGAGTTTTGCTTGGTTGAGGGGGGGAAGATTCTTCCTGTTTTTTTCGGTATTCAGCAAGCCTTGCTGTGTTTTCCTTTTCGATTCTTTGTTGTTCCAGAGTTTCCAGGTTTTTTTGTAAGACAGCACGATCTGTTTTGTTGTCAGCCATGCCGGTAACCAGGAGACCCAGTTCCGGGTGCTGTTGTAAAAGCTCTGCGTATCGAACAAGGATTTCTTTTCCCGGCTCACTGATCTTGTTTGTTCCCGGCTGGAAGAAGATAATATTGTTATCCTGCAGATCTTTAAATGTACTGTCAAGCAGAAGTGGAGCATAGGAGGATTTTATGACAGTTGTTTTAAAGCTTGCCACACTCTCCTCAAAAAGGGATAGGCTGCTGTCGTTTATTTGTACATGCAAGGGAAAACTGCTACTCGAATTTTTTAAGAAAGCAAGAGCCAAAGCCGTATCAGAAGTTGAAGATGCAGGTACCAGATTCTTGATGGTTATTTCACCTTTACTGATGTGTTGCTTTTTCTTTTCTGTGATGTCCAGACGCAAATCGAATACTGCAGATTCAGGATTTACTGGTGTGGATTTGAGTTGTTCACTAAAAGAATCAAGCGGGAAATCTGTGAGTTTCAGCCTGACCCGTGCATCCAGATCAGAATGAAAAAGTGCAACAGCCCCGGAAAGAGAGACAGGGGAATCTTCCGTTATTCCTGTGATTGTGAATGAAGAGAGACCATTCCCACTGGTGTCAAGATTGTTTATGCGACCTTCGAGTTTTTCAATAGTCGTTTGCCAGGGAGGGGAGAGCCGCTTGTCAAGTATGTTGACAGAACCGTTCTGGAAGATGATTTTTTTTATCGCGACCGGGAACAGCGTATCCTGGTCTGGAGTGTTCTGAAATAAAGTATGTATTCCTTTTTGAACATCTTGAAAGGGAGAAATGGGATTTCGATGCCATTGAACCTCCGGTGCTTGAAGAAGCAGTGTCTCTGTCTGAAGGGAAAAGGGAGAGAAACGACAGCTAATGTTACTTAACTCAGCAAGGTTCCAGGTGAGGAGTGGTTTTTCTGGTGCATTTTGTAACAGGCTGTCGGTTATCCGTAGAGTGCCCTGAAAAGAAGTGTCAGGGAGGCGATATATGCCTTTTCCATGGAGTGTTGCCTTGCTGTTGTACAGCAGCGGCCAGGTGGGGAAAAGTGGAGTCAGAAGATTTGTGTCCACATCGGAAAAAGCTATGTTTGCCTTCATCTGTGTGGGTGCAAAACGTAAGCTTCCCCGGGCTTTGATGATGCCGTCTCCTGCAAGATGTCCTGTGAAGGCAAAGTTGTCGGTGGAAACCGGTTTGTCAAGATTGTTTACCTGAAAATGGATAGTGGATATCTCAAGGGGCTTTTTTTGAGTTATATCAGTTTGGAGATTCAGTATTCCGGAAAAATCAATGCCTTGTATTTGAGGGCCGTTTGTATTTGTAAATAGCTGACTGAACAGTGGCGGGAGTTCACTGGTGTTCAGGTTCAGGTTTGAACCTTTGAGGAAAATATTCCCGAGAGTGTAGCGGCCATCTATCCTGCCAAGTCGAGTAAAACGCACAGAGTCCGCTTTAAGCCATCTGTTTTTCTCATTAGTAAGTATAAGGTCTTGAAGCTGCAGCATTCCATTGTTAAGTATATAGGCAACAGATTCTTTGCTGTGGGGAATAAGCACAAGAGCACCTGAAAATGTTGCGGTTCCTGTTGTTTCTTCCTGGGACGCAGATGGCAGCAGCTTGAAAAGCATTGCTGCGGGAAAGTCATTGAGCAGCAATTTTCCTTGAGCTTTGTCAGAGTCTGTAAATTTTCCCTGCCAGGAAAAAGACCCTTTGTCTTCCAGCTGTGTACCGCTCAGGTAGATGCTGCCGGAGGTGTGAGTTGAACTATAATCTTTAATGGTGAGTTCCAGAGAGTCCCATTGTGAATTGTCGGAATTTTTTCCTTCAGCATCAAGTAGAGTAAGACGCCCCTGGTCAATCATGAGAAGGTCAATGTCGATTTTATTGCGGCCGGTATCTTTTTTCTGAAGGCGGGAAAAGAGTTTCTGGATGACCGCACTAACCTGTTCTTTGTCGCCTGTCAGGTGCGGCTTTTTAGCAATACTGTTTGTAAGATGAAGGTGTCTGCTGATGGGTGCATAGACTGCATCCATTTTCATTGCAGGAACAGATATCCGGAAAGCATTGTTTTTTTCCTGCAGTTCAATATCCGTTGCTGTCAGATTGATGTCGAGATGTAAGCGGCTCCCTATTTTTTTGCTGGGTGCAAAGGAAATTTGCAACTTGGTATCTGCCTTTCCTTTTGACAGGGTCAGGGGAAAAGTAGTGGGAAGGTAAGAGAAATAGGGTACAAGATCAAGAGATTCAATGGAACAGGAGAGTTGGGTCTGAAAGCCCTGATTTTCAGCAAGTTGCACAGTTTTACCACTCAGCTGAACCTGGCTGCCATTAATGATTGCTGAAAAATGTGCCGGGATATAGTTTTTTGATTGAAAAGAAAAGTTGGAAAGTGTTGGGATGGCAAATTGCAACTGCTCAACGGTATGCGTTTTCTCTGTGACCTGATCTTCGAAAAGAATGCGACTCTCAGTGATGTTAATGTTGTTTAGAGAAAAGAGAAAGGGCAGCTGGGCAAAATCAATGATTTCGCCTTGCTTTTGAGCGTCGGAAAGATGTGAAAATGCTGGAATGTTATAGCTTTTATTTTTGTAACGGATCAGGTTGAGTTGCAAATCTTTAATCGTTAATTTGTCGCAGACGAACGTGTTACGGATTAGAGAGGTAAGGTCAAAATCAATAAAAAGAGATTTGACTTGCAGCAGCGCCTTAGGGGCAGAAGATTCTGGAAGGTCTGCTTCAACCCGGTTCAGGGTGAGCTGAAAATTAGTGGGATTGAGCTGGACGCTCTTCATCGTCAGCGTCAGACCCGTTTTGTTTTTCACATACCGCGGCAGGTATCTTTGTATGATTATTGGTGCAAGATAGATTCCTGCAAGAAAATAGGATGCAACACAAAAAAAGACAATGAATACCCACAAAAGGGGTTTTCCGTTTTTCTTTTTTGGGAGAGGATTAGGTTTTCTGGAGACTGGTTTGTTCTGCTTTGTGGACAACGGAACAGGCTTGTCTGCTTTGATTGCTATGGAGCCGTAATGATCAGACATAAAAATAGATAGGGAGTAAAAACGCTTTTACTTGCATCTGTTATGAATTTTGCAATAGAATTTATGTAACTATTTCACCGGTACCCCATCTGGAGCAATGATAAATTTTTACAATTCTATCAATGAGTCCGTTGATTTAATGCCTTTTTGCCCGATCTCTTCGTTTGCCTCGATATCGAACAAAAATCCTATTAAATCAACAGACCCATCAATATAGTAATTTTCTGAGCGACAATTTACACGTAAAGTTGAAAACAAAAAAGAAAATAACAAAAAAGTCAAAAACAACATAACAAAACCTGACAAATATGGATAGTCGTCGTCGGATCATTGTATCTCTTTGTCTCACTATTTTTTTTCTGGCTGTGGGAACGGCAGGATACGTGGTTATTGAACAGTATACCCCTTTGGAGGCCATTTATATGGCAGTTATCACCATTACCACAGTGGGGTATGGCGAAATTCATGCTTTGTCTGAAACCGGACGAGTCTTTACAATGTTTCTTCTCCTGTTCGGAGTGGGAAGCCTTGCCTTTGCTGCACATGCCTTTACCGAATCAATGATAGAACGGGCTTCGAGCCCGGCACGGGGGAAACGTGTCATGGAAAAAAAGATAAGTCGCTTGAATGGCCATACTATTATATGTGGACATGGGCGAGTAGGGAAGGCTGCAGCCGAACATCTTGCAGAGTCCGGGAAAAGTTTTGTTGTCCTGGAAACTTCTCAGGAAAAGTGTGCCATGCTCCATGAACGTGGCTTTTTGTACTTATTTGGAGATGCTACCAGTGAGAGAACCCTTATTCTGGCAGGTATTAAATCTGCAGGCTCTCTTTTGGCGCTTCTCGACTCTGATCCGGACAATCTGTTTACCGTCCTCACTGCCAGGGAACTCAATCCCACGTTACACATTGTTGCCCGTTCTGAATCCGCATACGCAGAATCAAAGATTCTTCGTGCTGGAGCTGATTCCATCATCTCTCCCTATGCTTCTGCTGGAAGAAGAGTAGCAGACAAGATTATGGCAAGGGCCCGACAGTATCATCCCGGAACAGCAGCAGGCACTGATGTACTCCCAAATTCACAGCCGAAGTGGATTGAGGTGAATGAGAAATCTGGTCTTATCGGCCATGCAGTAGCAGCGGCCTCCAGTTTTGTGGAAGGCAATGTTCTGGGGATTCGCCGTGATGGAAAAGATATGCTTGCCCCTCCTCCAGATATTCAACTGGAAGCAGGAGACAGGATGCTTGTGGTGCCTGCAGAGGTTGTGGAGGTGGATGAACTGCATCCGGAGCAACCCCCCAAAATAGTGCTGGTGGATGATAACCCTGTTATCCGCAGACTGTATACTCGTCTGTTTCAAAAGGCGGGATTTAACATCATAACATCATCTACCGGGCGGGAAGGGTGTGAACGTATTCTTAAGGAACAGCCGGATGCCGCAGTGGTCGATTATCTGCTTGGTGATATTTCCGGTCTTAAGGTTTGTGAGTTGGTTCGTGCAAGTGAAGATGGGCAGAATGTGAAACTCTTTTTGTTTACTGCAGATGAACGATCTGAAGTGCGTGAAAATGCAATGAAAGTTGGCGTGGATGTGGTTGTGGTGAAAAGTCCGGATGCTGCTAAAATCGTAAATTCAGTGCGTGATGAAGTTTCGCCTGATGAGTAAAGATAAAGTAAATCAATCACCAAATCATATTTTGATGAGTTTTTTTTGGAAAAAGTTCTTAAACTTGTGTAGTATAAAGGAAAAGTACCTGATTCTTGTAAATATTCGGGTTGAAGGAAAACTCGTGTTACAATCCATCAATTGTAAATGTTTGGATAGCGCTCCAGGTTCGCTCAGGTAAGCGAGCTCGCGAGACTCCGAGCCGGCTTCAGAGCTATATTGGTTCATATGCGAAAAAGCTGGATCGGGCGAAGATGGGGTGCTAGGAGCTTGTCCGAGAATAGGCATTTCTTCTCAAATCGAGGCATTTTGAAAAAACAAGCACAGGCATATAGTTGATATTTCGAGCATTGTTTTTTTCAAAATAACGAAGAGTTGAGGAGAAAGGGCATTCTCGGACAGCCTCCTAGCCGAATATTTACTGATTATTTTTCTTATCTTCTGTTGTGTAAACGCGCATGCTTGAAAGCTTAAATACTATCCGTTGGCAGGATATTCTGGATATTCTGATTGTAGCTTTTATCATCTACCAGCTCATTGCCATTATCCGTGGTACACGCTCGGTGCAGATGGTGCTGGGCTTGATCGTGGTGGGTCTGGTCTATTTTATGGCCTCGATTCTTGATCTTGTTACTCTGCAATGGCTACTCAGGACGTTCCTCAGTTCCCTGCTTCTCATTATTATTATTGTTTTTCAACAGGATATTCGTCGGGCTCTGACGCAGGTGGGTAAATCTCCTTTTCAGAGAAGCACAGGAATGGCTGAAAAGGATCTTGATGAGATTATTCGTGCCGCTTTTTACCTGTCTAAACGTCGAATCGGAGCATTGATTGTTATTGAAAGAGAAACAGGTTTACGCGAATTTGTCGAATCCGGGTTCAAGCTTGATGCTAAGCTCAGTAAAGAATTGCTCATTTCAATTTTTATGCCTGTGTCACCGCTTCATGACGGTGGGGCGATAATTTATAAAGGTCGAATCCAGACTGCGGGCTGTATTATGCCTTTGTCTGAAAATCCATATATCAGTAAACGTTTTGGTACAAGGCATCGGGCAGCCATTGGCCTTTCTGAAGAAACTGATGCTGTGATTATTGTGGTATCCGAAGAAACTCAGGATATTTCGCTGGTGCAGAAAGGAGCCCTTACCGCCATGCATGATGAGTTGACTCTCACCAACACTCTGCGAACTATTTTTCTTCCGAAAGGGAGTTCGGGAAACAGGTGGAAACAGTGGGTGGGGATGTCATGACTATTTTTAATTACAGGCACTGGATGCAGCTTTCTCCCAAGGACTGGGTGCTCCGCATAATTTCGATGGGTCTTGCCATTATGCTCTGGTATTTTGTGGGCGGTGAGGACATTGTAAATAAAAATGTTCTGGTTCGTGTAGAGGTGATCAATCTGCCGCGTGACCTTGTTATTTCCAATCAATTTAAAAAGGAAATTGAGGTTTCTGTGAGCGGACCTCGAAGTCTGGTTCTGGATATGGGGAATCTGGCTATTTCCCGTCAGATTGATCTTTCACAGGCAATACCGGGAACCATGGTGATTGAAAACAGTAATGACGATATTGTTGTGCCGCGTGGAGTGCATGTTCTTCGTATTCAGCCTAAAAGTGTTATTCTTTCTTTGGACAAGTTGATTCATAAACAGTTTGATGTCAATCCTGTGACCATTGGAACGCTTGCTCCTGACTATGTTTTGAAAGGGATTCGAATGGAACCCGATTCCATTAACCTCACTGGCCCCCAGACTGTATTGTCACAATTTGAGGTACTGCATACAAAAGAAATAGATATAGGGGGGCTACATACCTCTATTATAAGACAGATTCCTCTTGACCTTGATCCGGTAATTGTTCATCTGATCGGTGCCACCACTGTCACTGCAGAGATAGATATTCAAGTTGAGACAGTACACAAACAGATACCCAACTTTCCAGTCAAAGTTGAAAAAAATGGAGTGTTGCAACGGGTAGCACCTGCAACAGTCTCTCTTACCGTTGCACTACCAAAAACCCTTATCCGTGAGAAGGTGGATCTGCATTCACTGTTTGAGGTTACAGCAATAGATGAGCAGAAAGATGGGCAGATGCAGGTTAAAGTTGTTCCAACAAGGGAATTTGATGACCCCATCCGTATTCTTCATATTGACCCTCAGGTTGTAACTTTGATTGAACAGATGGTTCAGCCGAATTTGGAAGACTCACCATCTGTTCAATAACACCGGTAAACGGTAAGTAAGGAACGTACACGAAATAACTTGAACAAATTAATGTCCTTTTGTCCGTCTTCTGCGTTGCTCGTTGATCACATAGCCCGCTATGCTCCTGCCTCGCGTCTTGAATACGAAAAAAATGCCTATTAATTTTTGTTCAACTTATTTCGTTCCCGTTCCTAAGGCACTAATAATATTGCGAGAAGATACATTATGAGAAGATTGTTTGGAACAGACGGAATTCGCGGGGTGGCAAATATCTATCCCATGACCACAGAAATTGCCATGCAGGTTGGACGCGCCATTGCCTTTATCGTAAAAAACAGGAATGCGCGGCATCGGATTGTGATTGGCAAGGATACCAGGCAGTCCGGCTATATGATCGAGAATGCACTGGCTGCAGGCATTTGTTCCATGGGGGTAGATGTACTCCTGGTAGGGCCTTTGCCAACACCGGGGATTGCTTTTATTACAACGTCAATGCGGGCAGATGCCGGCGTGGTGATTTCTGCTTCCCACAATCCTTTTCAGGACAATGGCATCAAGATTTTTTCCAATGATGGTTTCAAGCTTCCGGATGCACTGGAAGCTGATATCGAAGATCTTATTTTTTCTCAGAAAATGGCGGCGCTCCGGCCTGTTGCTGAAGAAGTTGGCCGGGCAAAGCGCATTGATGATGCCAAGGGGAGGTATATTGTGTTTTTGAAAAATATTTTCCCCAAAAAACAGAATCTTGATGGCATGCACATTGTATTGGATTGCGCGAATGGTGCAACTTACGGTGTTGCCCCTTATGTGTTTGAAGAGCTTGGCGCAAAGGTGACAACTCTTGGTGTGAATCCGGATGGAAAGAATATTAATCATAAATGTGGAGCATTGCATCCGGAATTGATGGCCGCAAAGGTAAAGCAGACTGGCGCTGATATAGGCCTTGCACTTGATGGCGACGGAGATCGGTTGATTGTTTGCGACGAAAAGGGCAAAGTGGTGGACGGTGACCATATCATGGCTATCTGTGCCCAGGATTTGATGCGAAAGAAAAAATTAAAGAAAAAGACTCTTGTGGCCACAGTTATGTCGAATATGGGCCTGGAAGTTGCCATGAAAAATATGGGCGGTAAAATGATACGCACACAGGTCGGCGACCGTTACGTAGTCGAAGAAATGAGAAAGAAAGGCTACTCTTTTGGCGGCGAACAATCGGGTCATCTTGTGTTTCTCGATCATATAACAACCGGGGATGGAAATCTGGCTGCTCTTCGTCTCCTCGCGATCATGAATAAACAAAACAAACCTGTGTCTGAGCTTGCCAACGTTATGGAATCCTATCCGCAGGTTTTGAAAAATGTTCGCACTGCAGGGACGATAAATCTTGATCTGCTTCCTGATTTCCAGAAAACCATTATTAAAATGGAAAAGAAACTGGGCAAAAAAGGCCGCATCCTTGTTCGTGCATCAGGAACTGAGCCGGTAATACGGGTGATGGTGGAAGGTGAAAGTAAAAAAACCATCAATCGTATGGCGGATGAACTTGGTGATATGATTGCTCAGGCTAAGCCTGTTTGAGAGAGTTGTTGCTGAGCCGCATAGGTTTTGTTCCGGCGTTCTGCGTGGAAATTTTAACTCGTAGTTGTGTGCTGTATATTGCCCCTTTTGATATCCGTATTATCCCAACCTCTTCTGAATTCTCTGCCTGTTTAAAAGATCTCGAGATATTCAACATTCTTTTTTTTAACCCTCCCAAAGGGCGATAAGTTCAGAGCATAGAGATTTTCATTTTTTACGAAGCTTAAAAAATGAATACCGAACATCAAAGGACGAATATCGAACAAGGAATGTCGAACCGCAGAAGGGGAAAGGCCCTTGATCTTTCGTCTTTTATTCCGATCGATATTCGATATTCCTCGGAGTCTGCGCTTACCTGTTCGATATTCAACATTCTCTTTTAAAACCCGCCC
>JAYEOK010000206.1:0-32533 GCA_034722915.1 Thermodesulfobacteriota bacterium
AAAAATTTTTCACGATTCGGCCTCTGCATCGCTGACATTCCAAGAAAAATACATTCAAAACAAGATTATTTCACCGCTGTTATTTCCGATAAGAATCTAACACCGGTAAACGGTAAGTGAGGCCGGCACTCATTTCAGTACCCCCCTCGAGGGGTATAAGTACCTTGTTGGTATGTTCAACTGGCTCACGTTAAACGAACTTTTCCTTTTCTCGGAGTCTACGCTTACCTGTTTTTTATACCCCTCAAGGGGGGTACTGAAAAGAGTGACAGCTTTTCAGGAGTAAGGCACTAACTGTCAGCACGCACCACAAAAGAATGACACCCACTAAAAAATCCCGATAAAATACTCAGATTCATCCAGGGAATGTAAATTTGTCAGCTTCCTCCGGTGCAATAACATTCAGCCAAATCTTATTGCTTCGAGGAAACTCTTTCTTGCACAAGGTTTTCAGCAGTTTTCTGATTTTTTTTGTTTCCACAACAAACTCCTTTCTGGCAAAACCTCGCTCTACAACCCGGTACATATTTTCACGCCGTATCACGCACACAGCTCTATCTTTTTTATAGGGCTGCAGCAACAGGCCTTCACCCTCTCTCAATTTGGAGAGCCGTGCCAGTGTTTCCTGCAGCAATCTTCCCTTATCTACCTGCATGCGCACATTTCCTTTTAACACTTTGGTTTCATAGACGATAAACGGACAGAGCAATAGACGTAAATCATGGGACACTCATTTCAAAAAGAGTAATCATATCCCAAAACAAAGATATCAGTTATAGTAAAAAGCGCAAAGTTTTCGGCTCCACAACAACTTATTTGTGAATAGAAAAAACGATTAGGAACGGGAATTAAATAACCTGAACATATTTCGCCGCAATTTTTTCGTCAGCGACACTTTAAAAAGCTTTGCATACTCCCTGTATGTAACGGTTTTTAAAGTATTGCTGGCGGAACAAAGGGCAAGAAAGATGTTCAGGTTATTTAATGTACGTTCCTTATCTTTTGCAAAAGAGTAATAGTTAATGGCGTTGCAGCAACGAAGCAGATAAAGAGTTTTTACGATGCCATCATAGTTTACATTACTGCAGAGAATCCTTACAAAAATCGAGGTATCGACATGACACAATTGAATAACAGTATCAATACGGAACAAAAAAATGTGAGAAAATATGGCTGTCTACAGGTTTTCGGTATTATACTGCTAACTGTACTTATCACCACGTGCGTTACTCTTTGGGTTGCCAAAACCTATATTTTCCCATCACTGTTTGAACCTGTGGTTCTAACATCACAGGAGAATCAACAGCTATCCGAAAAACTCAGCATGCTTGATTTTTCAGAAAGCAACAGATCAGCCCCTGCTTCTCCCGCTCCGACTCAGGAGACTGGTCGTCAGGATCAAAAAGCTACATATAGCGATGCTCCGATTAAACCGCTACAGCCTGAATCATATAGCGAAAAAGGTGCCAGTAGAGACATCTCATTTACAGAACGTGAACTCAACGCCATGCTCGCCAAGAATACTGACCTGGCAACGAAAGTGGCCATTGATCTTGCCGATAACCTTATCAGCGCAAGATTACGCATCCCAGTCGATGAAGATTTCCCCATATTTGCAGGAAAAACACTGCGGGCAGCCGCAGGGGTAAAACTTGCTTATCGCGGGGAAAAACCAGTGGTTGTTTTAAAAGGTGTTAAACTCATGGGGGTTCCCATTCCCAATGCCTGGCTTGGTGGTCTGAAAAATATTGACATGGTGCAGGAATTTGGAGGTGAAGATGGATTTTGGAAACTTTTTTCTGATGGAGTGGAGTCCATTGAAACAAAAGAAGGAGAATTGCACATTACTCTGAAGGAATAATTTCATTTATGAGCCTGTTGATTTAATGCCTTTTTGCCCGATCTCTTCGTTAAACGAAAAACTTTATCCTCAGAATATTAACTATATGCCTGCGGTAAAATTTTTCGTTTGCCTCGATATCGAACAAAAATCCTATTAAATCAACAGACTCATTTATGGCCCCATCCCTGTTATGCATCGCACAACAGGGATGCTGTCATGTTGAGAGTACTTTCTTCTCGACAGCACGCTTAACCAGATTGAGTCCGTCTTCCAGATCACCTTGCAGCAACGCCACCAGTTCAACAAGTGACATGGGAAAGGAGTCCTGTAGTACTTCAATCTCTGGAAAGTCGGAAGGAGCAGCCTGCAACTGCAACATAATATCCCCCCTTCCTATCACCTGCATCGATTCTCTGAGTTCATCTATGCGGAGATTGACCTCCAGCAGTAAACTTCCGATATCTTGTTCAAATTTACCTGAAACCTTTGGAATTTCATCATACCGAAGAATAAAAGAACCGGATTCCAGAAGAAAAAGGCGTACAATTCCATCCATGCCTCTGAAACCACCCTGACGTGCAGCCACAATTTTCCCGTCCCGGACCACAAGGCCACCTTCGATGTCTGCCAAAGTGATGGTTGCGTTTCTTTTGGTTAGAACCAACATTTGAAGAAGATCAGAAATAGAAAAAACTTCTGTATTTCCAGTAATTTCCCCTTTCTTCAGTCCGGATGGCCTTGTTCTTCTTAGAACTGCTTCGATACGGGCTATCAGTTCAGCAATGCTGCACGGCTTGACAATGTAATCATCAGCGCCAAGCTCCAGGCCCTTTGTTTTCAAATCCTCGCCATCTAAACAACTCAAAAAGATAACTGGAATACTGCTGTCTCTTGTCCGTAAATTTTGTAAGGTCTGAAAGCCATCCATCTGAGGCATATCAATATCAAGGACAATCAAATCTATATGATTCTCATCAACAATTGACAGGGCATTGTAACCACTCATTGCATGCAGCGTATCAAATTTACTTCGCTGCATATGTGTCTTCAGCAGTTTCTGGATTACAGGATCATCATCAACAAAAAGGATCACAGGAGTTTTCATCATTTTTCGAACAGATTTTCAAAAAAAACTCTCAAACCTGCTGTATTAGTAAACGTTAAGGGTTCATCCGTATCAATTAAGGATGGTCACAAAATATCTCTCTTCATTATATGACAATCTCACAAAAACTCAATTTTTTTGCTATTCACTCTCCTGACATCTTGAGTAAATAATAATAATTATAAATCAAAGCCCAATGTATTTTCCCTCTCAGGACGGATATTTGCGACACCGCCATGCCAACACACAAGCACATGTAACCCCAAACATTGTGTAGTTTTCCTTGCTTTATTCGGCTAACTACTGCATTATAGGACAATAATAAAATACACCTTAACATCAATCATTTAGCCATGTGCAAAGAACAAGCAATTAACCTTCTGATCGTTGAAGACGACCCTGATGTTGCAAACATGCTGGATCTTTTTTTAACCTCTCAAGGGATAACAACAGCCATTGCAAGGGATGGGAGAGAAGCTCTAACGCAGGTTGCTTCATTCAGCCCTGATATTATTGTTCTGGATGTCGTACTGCCATATATGGATGGGTTTTCCATACTGAACAAATTACGTTCCGACTCCATCACAATTCCTGTGATCATGCTCACTGAAAAAAGCAGTATTGAAGAACGAATTTCAGGTTTCGAACATGGCGCAGATGACTATGTTGCCAAACCTTTCAGCCCAAAAGAACTGCTAATGCGCGTACATGCTATTCTACGCCGTTTGAAGGCATCGAACGAAACGGATACGCCGCAACAAAAAACGATAACAATCAACCAACTCTCCATAAACCCATTAACGAGAGAAATAGAGGTACTCGGGACTACCTCGCCTCCTCTGACAAAAACAGAGTTTGATCTGCTTTATTTTCTTGCCCAAAATAAAAATGAGGTGATCACTCACGCAACACTCCTGAAAGAAATCCTGAGATACAAGCCAACAAGCCACACAAAAGTACTTGTCGTGCATATCGCAAATATCCGAAAGAAAATTGACCTGAAGGGTGGAAATGGCGTCAAACTACTCACTGTTTCCGGTGTTGGTTATAAACTTACAGAACAAACTGACAATTGATGGCGTCGTAAAAACTCTCCTGCTTCTTCGTTGTGCGCCCGCAGGAAGTACCCTTGGGTACAAAGATTATTTTTTTTCATCCCGTAGCTGTTCGCGAGTACCGGAGATCCCATTCAATAACTCCTTTTGCAGGCGTTGTTTCAGGCGATATCTGTTCCAATAGGTAAAAGGCGATTTGCTCACCTTTTGCTGTCCCTGCATCACATCCTGCGGAAAAAAGAGAAGGTCAAGAAGATGACAAGATGTTGTGCTCTTTCCCAGAAAATGGGTGCACCCCGCACAATAACTGACAATTTGGTCTCCCCCTGCCTCAGCGACTCTTTTTCTTGTCCAGTTTTCAGCAAAATCCGGCCTCACAAAACCTGCTGATCCTCCCTCGCCACAACAAAACGACGTTGTGCGATTATGTTTCATTTCCCTGATTGTCAATCCCTGTTGCTGCAAAAGTTCCCTGATACTTTCCTGCATTTTTTCAGAAAAACGCACTCCGCAGGAATCATGCACTGTTACTTCAATCTGAAGGCTTCCTGATAAATTTCCGAACCGGGCAAGGACTTCATAGACTGTCTGGACTTCCAGTCCTGTTCCATACTCCTGAAAAATACGATAACAATTAGGACAAGCCACTAAGACTTTTGTCACTGAATGTGCAGTAAGAATATGGCAAAGCTCGCTGAACATTTTCTGAAAATGTTTGCTGTCACCAAGATCATGGGAGGGTTTAGTGCAACAGTCAAACACTAAACCAATATCGGGAATAGAGTCCTGCAAAAGAGCCAGGAGTCGGGTAAAAGTATGCGGACGACTTCCTGGAAGAGCACACCCGGGAAAAAACACAGTGTGACAATTATCAGGAAAATGAAACCAGGAAAACAGAGATGAACTCCCGTGCTTTTCATAAGAACGGATAGTTTTGTGCTGGCTGAAATTGCCAACACCTTTTGTTACCAGTTCCCTGCGCATGGCAAGAAACATGGCGGAAGGATCAAGGCCTACGGGGCATACACCGTGACACAAACCACAAAGACTGCATTCAAAAGGGAATTGTTTATCCTCTCTTCCTTTGCCATCCTGCCAGTTAATAGCAAGTTTCTGCGGAGACCCGTATTCCTGCAGGAAAGCGCATTCCCTGACGCAAACTTCACAATTAACACAATCTTGAGCAATGCGATCAATGGGCATGAGACTCCGCAAGAGCACTTGTACCCGTAGTTTGGGTGTTCTCGGACAGCCTCCTAGAAGGGGCTGACCACCTTAGCTGCTGAGGCCATGGTATTCATAATATCAAACATATTGGTTATACTGCCGGCTTTGCGCTCTTCTTCGATCTTGAAAAACTCAAGACAGGTTCCACAAACCCATATGATGACACCTTTATTTTCCAGAACCTGCAAAGCCTCAAGTGCTTTGCCTTCCGTGGTCACAAGCTTGACAGCCCCATTATACAAAAGGATGTGTGAAGGAAGGGGTGAGACTTCTGTAATAGTGGTTACATATGTTTGCAGTAAAGCCCATCCCAGTTCGTCAGAACCGCGGCCCATTGAATCGGATGAGATGACGTAAATCAGATTATTGACACCGGGCAGATCGCAACGGTACTCCTCTTCCTGAAAACTCTCCGCACCACTTGAACGATCACCGGGCACCAGAGTAATAACAAAACTCGCGTCTTGTCCATCAACAGCACTCACCTCACAACCCCGGCTCCTGCCAAAACGGAGAACATTTTCACGCGATGCCTCATTATCCACAAGAATTTTAAAAGCTTCTTTTCCAGTTTTTTCAAGATGCGCCTTTGTTTGCAATACAGGCTCCGGACAGTTCATCCCCTTACAGTCAAGTATTTCCATAACAGATCCTTTTTACCATAGCATTTACCGATACCATCTTTGATAATCTTGAATACGTCCTAAGGGCGCATTCAACAATAACTTCGTACTCTGAGGCGCAATATAAACATTTAGAAAAACGCTATGCGATTATTTAATCCTCAACGTAGCCCGGCTACGTCTGCGGTTAAATAATCACAGATCGCTTCCCTAAACATTCATCTTACACCTCATAATTACGAACTTATTTTTGAATGCGCCCTAAGTAAAAAAAAACTGCCTTTGTCCAGTTCAGGACAAAGGCAGTTTAAAAAGTACAAACAAGAAAATGATTCTAACACCGGTGATGAACGGTAAGCCGGCACGCAGTTCAGTACCCCCTTGTGGGGTGTAAGTACCTTCACCAAATTCTTTTCAAAAAAACACGAAAAGAATTTATAAGGTACTAAGGTACTAAAACACTAACCTAGTTCAACCGGGAACAATTCAGCTCACTGGATAAGTGCCTTATAAGAATATGTTCAAAAAAAACAGGTACACGTAGACTCCGGGAAAATATTCTGTAAGGCACTAAAAAACTAAAGAATTAGTTAGCAGGAGCAGCCTCTTTAGCAGGGGCGTCTTCCACAATAACTGGATCAACAATAACCTGAGCACTGAGCTGGTGCTGAAGCTCTTCGATCACCTTACGCATCGCAGCAAGTTCTTTCTCTTGAGTTACACGAGTTTCTTCAAGGATACTTAAAGAATTGTTCTGGGCTGCGATCTTAGCAAGCAATATATTCATGTTCAGTTTAGTTCGCGCCAGCTCTTCTCCACCGATAGCCAACAGTTTTGTCTGATCTTCCAATGTTTTTGCAAGTTTGGCAGTTTGCGCCCGGTGTTCTTCAACTTCCACTGCAAGTGCCTGGCTTTTAGCACTGTAGCTGTCCACACTGTTAGCCAGAGTTGCCCTCACGCCTTCAAAGCCTGCAACCTTTTTTTCTGAAGCAGCAAGCGCTACATTTTTTTTGTCATACGCAGCTTTGGCAGCCGCAACTGTTCTTTCAAGCTTTGCAACCTGGGCAGCCTTCTTATTCAACTGTATCTTAATGGCCTTAACAGCCTTCTCACCACTAGATGACTTTAACTCAGTTTTAAGTTTTGAGATCTCGTCTTTCTGGCTTGCAATACTTCCCTCCAGAGTTGCAGCGTTAGCCACAAGCTCCTTATTTTGAGCTTGAAGTTTTCTAACAACTGCCTTTTGAGCTTTGAGATCTTTAACAGCTGCCTTCACCTTACTCTTCACAGCTTCCTTTTCTTTCTTCATTGCAGTTTCATCTACAGCCGATACTGCAGGCTGCTGCTGCATCGCAACCAGCTGCCTCTCCAGACTTGAAGCTTTTTTACCCTTAACCGCACCCCAGATTGTTCCTAACAGACAGAGAACAACCAAGGCAATGATAATCTGATTTTTACTCATAACCTTACCCCTTAAAAAAAATATATTAAAAAAAAAGCCTTCAAATAGCAAAACTAATCAAGAAAAAAATTAATCTACAGAAAATATGGCCACGTGTCAATCATTATAGATGAAAAAATACTATCACCACAACAAAGCAATGGCGCAACAAAAATCCCTGTCTAGCACCGGTAAACGGTAAGCCGGCACTCTTTTCAGGAGTAAGGCACTAATCCTCAGGAATAACTCTGACAGCACCCTTATCGGCCGAAGCTGCCAACATTGCATAGGCCTTAAGCGCTTGCGACACATACCGAACACGATCAACGGGACTAAACGCATCACGCCCCTTTTCCATTTCTTTTGCTCTTCTCACGGCAAGTTCCTCATCTGAAATTAAAACATTTATCTTCCGCTGAGGAATATCGATCTCGATCTTATCTCCATCTTCCACAAGACCAATGGCTCCTCCCGCTGCCGCCTCTGGTGAAACGTGACCAATGGATAGGCCTGATGTACCACCGGAAAAACGACCATCGGTGATGAGCGCACACTCTTTGCCCAGATGTACAGATTTCAGATACGAGGTAGGATAAAGCATCTCCTGCATACCAGGTCCGCCTTTTGGACCTTCATAACAGATTATCACCACATCTCCCGCCTTAACACTGCCATCGAGGATGGCTTCACAGGCAGCTTCCTGGGAAGAGTACACTCTGGCTGTTCCCTGAAAGTTAAAAATTGATGGATCAACCCCGGCTGTTTTCACAATACAGCCATCAAGGGCAATGTTTCCGTACAGCACTGCCAGACCACCGTCTTTACTGTAGGCATGTTCCACGTCGCGAATGCATCCTTCCGCCCGATCAAGATCAACCTCCTTATACATAGTCTTCTGCGAGCCCATGACCAGATTGCGTCCGCTTTGCGCTGGAGCACTCAGGTACAATCTGCGAGCATTGTCTTCACAACTGTTCCCTGCAACATCCCAATTTTTCAATATCTCTTTCAATGTTTTCCCTTCCACACGACTGACACTGCTGTCTATCATACCAGCCCGGTCAAGCTCTGCCAGAATGGCAACAATTCCACCTGCTCGATTTACATCTTCCATATGAAAATGGGACGAGGGAGCCACCTTGCAGAGATTTGGTATCTTCCGGGAAAGCTCATCAATGTCGGTCATGCTGAACTCCACTTCGGCAGCATGAGCAATGGCCAGAAGATGCAGAACAGTATTAGTGGATCCCCCCATGGCAATGTCAAGGGTCATGGCATTTAAAAAGGCTGAACGCGAGGCAATATTTCTTGGTAACACAGAGGAATCTTCCTGTTTGTACCAGGCATCACACATCTCAACGATTCGCTCCGCAGCCCGCTCAAAAAGCTGCAACCTGTTTTCATGGGTCGCGACAATGGTACCATTACCCGGCAAAGCCAGCCCCAGAGCCTCGTTCAGGGAATTCATGGAGTTGGCAGTAAACATTCCGGAACATGAACCGCAGGTAGGACAGGCGCAACGCTCCACCACACTGACAACCTCATCACTCACCTCTCGGTCAGCAGCCATGACCATGGCATCTACCAGATCATAGCGTTTATCGCCATCAACTCCAGCTTCCATTGGCCCACCTGAAACAAAAATTGCCGGAATATTGAGACGCATGGCCGCAATAAGCATACCCGGTGTAATCTTATCGCAGTTACTGATACAGATCATTGCATCAACGGTGTGCGCGTTGCACATATATTCTACACTGTCTGCTATGAGCTCTCGTGAGGGAAGAGAATACAGCATACCAGAGTGCCCCATGGCAATGCCGTCATCAATGGCTATGGTATTGAACTCCGCAGCAAAACAACCAAGCTCCGCAATCCTTTTTTTCAAATGCTGTCCGATTTCATGCAGGTGTACATGGCCCGGCACAAACTGGGTAAACGAATTAACAATCGCGATAATCGGTTTACCAAACTGTTCTTCAGTCACACCATTGGCACGCCAGAGACTTCGAGCTCCGGCCATCTTTCTTCCCTGGGTGGTTGTATCGCTGCGTAAAGGAATCGTCATAGGATTTCACCTTATCTTTCTTTAATAAATAAAATAAATTTGAATTAGTAGTCTCTTTTATGGCAATATACTATGAAAAGTGCAAGTGTGTAAAAACAATTCCGGGGGGTATGAATGAAACAAACAGAAATTGATTACTGGATAACATCAATGCTTGCATCCTACGATAATGTTTCCGATCTGAACATTACCGTTGGCAAAACTCTGCAGGTTGAATCCGCCGGAGTTCTGATGCCGGTGGGTGTCACTCCGCCTATCCGGAAACTCACGCCCTTCCAGTCTGAAGTCTTTGCCCTGAACCTGATCGGCAACAACAAACGGCTGCTGAGAGATCTGGTAGAAAATGGCTCCTGCGATCTCTCGTACACACTGGACGATAAAACTCGATTCAGGGTGAACATCTTTACCCAGAAAGGCCATTTTTCCACGGTTCTTCGAAAACTGGAAACAACCATCCCTTCCATCAAGGAAATGAATTTCCCGTCAGCTTTCAATAAAATGGCTGGAGAACTGAACGGTCTGGTTCTTTTTACCGGAGCCACAGGAAGTGGTAAAACAACATCGCTGGCAGCACTTCTCCACAAAATCAACAGGGATCGCTCTGTTCATATCGTGACCCTGGAAGATCCCATCGAGTATGTCCATCCTCATATCAAGGCAACCTTCAACCAGCGGGAACTGGGAAACGATTTTAAAAGCTTTGCATCGGGCATGCGCGCTGCATTGCGCCAGGCACCAAAAGTCATTCTGGTCGGTGAAATGCGGGACAGAGAAACCATGGAAATAGGTCTCACTGCTGCAGAAACAGGCCACCTCGTCCTATCCACACTACACACCATTGATGCCGGACAAACAGTCAACCGTATCCTCGGCATGTTTGAACAGGAAGAGCAACCTCAAATCCGTAACCGCCTGGCAGACACTGCCCGCTGGATCGTTGGTCAACGCCTCCTTCCCAAAATTGGAGGCGGTCGAATAGCAGCCATGGAAATCCTCTGCACCAGCCTGCGCGTGAAAGATCTGATACTAAACGGTGAAGACGACGAAAAAACATTTTACAACGTTATCCAGCAGGGATCAGCAAGAGATATGCGTACTTTTGACCAGCATATCCTGGAGCTCTACGACTCTGAACTTATCACAGAAGAAACTGCGCTCCGTTACTGTTCGCACAAAAACGAAATCTCCCGAGGTATGGATAGCATCAAAGCTTCGCGCGGGGAAGCAACGTCAACTCTCTCTGATCTGGCCATGGAAGAAGAGGAAGAACAAACTCGCTGGTAAGGAGGAATACAATGACAATAACATGCCAACACTGCTCAAAAAAGTTAAAACTCAGCCCCAAAATTCAAAAAGGCATTGAGCGGCTTGCCCCGGGACGGACACTTCGCCTTCCATGTCCTCAGTGCCAGCAAGCTATCATACTTGACAGCAAAAGCCTGAAACCCGGCACACACCAACCAACGTCATCAGTAAAGCCTCCATCTCCCCCTGACATTGCATGGCTTAAGGAAGGAACGTTTGAAGAGGAAGAAATCATTGAAGACATTCCTCAAACCCTGATCCTTATGTCACCCGGCAAGGCAAGGGACAACGTAACCCAGGCCATAGAGAGTATTGGATACCAGGCAAGCTTTGCCGACTCAGACGAAGAAGCCATGGGAAAGATGCAATTTCAGAATTACGCCAGCGTAATTCTCCATTCCGAGTTTGGAAAGGGAAGCCTGGCACAATCATCATTTCACCAGTTCATGCGTGACATGTCCATGCTGAAACGCCGTTTTATTTTTTATATCCTCATAGGACCAGATTTTTCCACACTTTACGACCTTGGAGCCCTGGCTAGTTCAGCCAACCTTGTGGTTAATGATCGGGAAGTTCCTGAACTCCTCACCATCCTTCGCAAAGCCATCCCGAAATATGAAGAGCTCTTTGGAACACTTATGGCAGAAATCAGTGCCTATGGCGGATGAGATGAAAGGATGAGCAAACTGCTCCGATGCAATCTTTGACGAGTACACTGCCTCCTCGGAGGCTGTCCGAGAATAGGCATTTCTTCTCAAATCGAGGCATTTTGAAAAAATAAGCACAGGCATATAGCTGATATTCCGAGCATTATTTTTTCAAAATAACGAAGAGTTGAGGAGAAAGGGCACTTGTACCCGTAGTTTGGGTGTTCTCGGACAGCCTCCTCGGGCCTCCGGGATGTGGTGGGGCCGTACAGAATGTGATCAAGAAACCTTGACCCGGAAGGTCTCAAAGATTACTATCGACAAAGTAACTTGCTAACCCGGTTCTACCGGAAACAATTCAGTTCACTGGATAAGTGCCTTATCAGAATATGTTCAAAAAAAACAGGTAAGCGTAGACTCCGAGAAAATATTCTGTAAGGCACTAACATCGGTGATGAACGGTAAGCCGGCACTCAGCTCAGCCCCCCTCGGATTCTGGCGCTTACCTGTGGGGTGTAAGTGCCTTGGTTGTAATTGTATGTTCATAATTTCAAAAAATCTTTTTACATCTTTACCTACTCCCACACCGGTGCCACCCTGCCCGTGGATGGCGGAGTGGCGGCAGCCTTCCCCCTGATAAGCACTGGAAAAAAGGAGAAACCATGCTCACAGCCAAAGATATCATGACTCAGGACATTATTTCAGTTCAAAAAGAAACCTCGGTTGCAGAACTGGCAAAACTGCTCACCAGCCACAACATCAGTGGGGTTCCGGTGCTGGATGATGGAGGAAAAGTAGTTGCGGTTGTCACAGAAAGCGACCTCATCGACCAATCCAAAAAGCTGCATATTCCGACAGTTATTACCATTCTTGACTCAGTTTTCTACCTGGAGAATCCTGATAAGATGGAGGCTGAAATGAAAAAAATTGCAGCAAGCAAAGTTGGAGAAATCTGCAGCGGATCAGCTAAGATCGTCTCTCCGGATACCGGCCTTGATGAAATTGCTACCATAATGGCTGAAGGCAACATCCACACCATCCCGGTTCTGGATGAAGAAAAACTTGTTGGTATTATTGGTAAGAAAGATATTATCAAGACGCTGATCAGTTAGCTGAAAACACCGTAAACAAAAAATTTTCTACAACATAACAGTGTCTTTTCATCCACCTGTTTTCATCTTATACAGGCACTGTTATTTCTTGCCCTCATCCTCAAGAAGTTCTTGTCTTTCCATTTTTCTTTTGTTATACAGTGATGTTTTATTGAAGAGGAGGTTACAGTTTTCAAACTGTGGCCTTTCTTCTTTTTCAGCGTCGATGATATCCATCGGCAAACTAACACCGGTGAACGGTAAGTAAGCCGGCATAAGTACCTTATCAGAATATGTTCAAAAAAAACAGGTAAGCGTAGACTCCGAGAAAATATTCTGTAAGGCACTAACAACCTTAACACTTGGCCGAAGGTCTGGCCGCAAGAAGAGTAGAAACCCATGACAGAGGAATTAAACCAAACAACCCAGGACAACAGCGACGAAGAGATGAGCTTTGCAGAACTCTTCGAAATGGAAGAAAACAATACAGTGGTTAACGTCGGTGACGTTGCCATCGGTACCATTATCGGTACTGTGGACGATTACGTCCTTGTAGATGTCGGAGACAAGGCAGAGAGCTACATTGCCAAATCCGAATTCCAGCTGGACGAAGGCATTGAATTTAATGTTGGCGACACTTTTGAAGTATTTGTGGAACGTCGCAAAGACGAAGGCGGTCTCCTGCTGTCACGGGATAAAGCCATAGCTATAAAAGTATGGGAAGATATTGCCAAGATTCAGGAAGCAGACGAAACTATTGAAGGGAAAGTAGAAAATCGCGTCAAGGGCGGCATGTCCGTGAACATCGGCGTCCCCGCTTTCCTCCCTTACTCTCAAATCGACCTGCGTCCGGTTAAAGATCTCGATGCTCTCATCGGCGAATCCTTTGATTTCAAGATCCTCAAGTTCAACCGCAAACGTAACAACGTAGTTATTTCCCGTCGTGCTATTCTAGAAGAAGCCCGCTCCAAACTACGCGAAAAGATGCGTTCAGTCCTGGAAGAAGGACAGATCATCAAGGGAGCAATTACCAATATTACGGATTACGGTCTCTTTATTGACATGGGCGGCATGGACGGCCTCTGTCATATCACCGATCTTTCCTGGGGCCGTGTATCTCATCCTGCCAAACTGTATAAAGTTGGTCAGGAACTGGAAGTCAAAGTTCTTAAATACGACAAAGATCACGACAGAGTTTCCCTTGGTGTTAAACAGCTGAAGGCTGATCCATGGGCAACTGTAGCGGAGCGTTTCCCGGTTGGTGAAAAAACCATGGGTAAGGTTGTTTCCATCACCGATTACGGTGTCTTTGTTGAACTTGAGGAAGGCGTTGAAGGTCTGATTCACGTCTCCGAGATGACCTGGTCCAAAAAGCCACGCCACCCATCCAAGATGGTTACTGTTGGTGATGAACTGGAGATCATGGTACTCAATATCGAACCTGAGACCAAACGTATCTCGCTCGGCATGAAACAGCTTCTTCCCAACCCATGGGATCTGGTTACCGACAACTATCCTGTTGGCTCTGTTATTGAAGGCAAAGTCAAAAACATTACTGACTTTGGTATCTTCATCGGAATCGAGGAAGGCATTGACGGTCTTATCCATGTTTCTGATCTTTCCTGGACTAAGCGCATCAAGCACCCATCTGAGCAATACTCCAAGGGGGAAACCATCCAGGCTGCTGTTCTCAAAATCGACAAAGAACACGAGCGCTTCTCGCTCGGTATCAAACAGCTGGAACCCGATCCATGGCAGGCTGCTTACAATAACTATCCTTCAGGAACCATCATTGAAGGAAAGATTACCAACGTTACTGACTTTGGTGTCTTTGTTCAACTGGAAGAAGGAATTGAAGGACTCGTTCACGTCTCTGAAATCTCCAAAGACAAAGTTAAAACTCCAATTGGCATGTACGAGGTGGGCGACACCCTGAAAGCCATTGTGATCAATGTGTCTGCCAAAGACAGAAAAATCGGCCTTTCCATTAAGACTCTGGAAGAGGATGGAGAAGAGGGAGCTGCTGAAAACTATGCCAAAAAGAAGGAAGAGGCAGAAGCTGCAGCTCCTTCAACCTTTGGCGATTTGCTCAAGGCTGCTGCCAGTGATGACAAAGGAGACGAATCTTCCGAAGAGAAGTAAGTCTTTTTTCAGTCATACACATCTAACAGGTTGTTTTACCGGAAACGAAATTTATCCGGTAAAACAACTTTTTTTTATACCTGCCTCCTGCAAATATACGTCCCAAACGGAAGACTTTTGCAGGATTGATGGTATAGACTATCCATTTTTCACCGCCTTTACAGGTAATAAGCTATAGCCATGCTAAAAAAAGAACTTGTTAATGAAGTAAGTAGTGATCTTTCCCTCCACAAAAATGATGTGACTACTGCTCTCGACATCATGCTCGCAACCATGGAAAATGCCCTGAAAGAAGAGCGCAGAATAGAGCTCAGGGGGTTTGGCAGTTTTGCTGTCCGAAAACGCAAAGCACGTTCCACAAAAAACCCTAAAACCGGTAAAATCATGAATATTCCGGAACGAAAAACTATTCATTTCACCATGAGTAAATCGCTGAAAGAGGCACTGATTAAGGAATAGATGATATACAGCAACGAAGAAGATGAAGTTTTCTTACGAATACAGCATTATTTACCAACTTAGGAACGGGAATTAAATAACCTGAACATATTTCGCCGCAATTTTTTCGTCAGCGACACTTTAAAAAGCTTTGCATACTCCCTGTATGTAACGGTTTTTAAAGTATTGCTGGCGGAACAAAGGGCAAGAAAGATGTTCAGGTTATTTAATGTACGTTCCTTAGTACCTTATAAATTCTTTTCGTGTTTTTTTGAAAAGAATTTGGTGAAGGTACTTACACCCCACAAGGGGGTACTGAACTGCGTGCCGGCTTACCGTTCATCACCGGTGTTAGAGGAAAGGGGTTACATCTCCTTTGCCTTCCCTTAGAATAACTGGAAAATCTCCGGTAAGATCAATGAGGGATGACGGGTCAGAGTATATATCGCCTCCGTCCACAATCAGATCCACCTGTTTTCCATACAGACCGTCAATGTCATAAGGATCTGCCATAGACGGTCTATCCTCTGCACTGGGGAGGGACGCGTTAACCATAGGATTGCCAAGGGTTTCGAGCAGCATCTGACAGATTGAATTTGCCGGTACTCTGATACCCACGGTTTTCTGTTTAGTGACCATGGCCTTGGGAACCAGTTTTGTTCCGGGAAGGACAAATGTATACGGGCCTGGGAGATTCTTTTTCAGAAGTCGATAAGCAACGTTGGAGACATGGGCATAGTTGCTGATATGTTTGAGATCTGAACATATAAAGGAAAAAGGTTTTCCCTTTGGCCTGTTCGTGATCTGGATTATTCTTTTGACGGCCTTCCGGCAGGAAAAATCACAACCGATCCCGTAACCGGTATCTGTCGGGTAACAGATAACTGCCCCGCGCTTTAAACGGTCGACAACCTGTTGAATCAACCTCTGCTGAGGATTCTCTGAATTTATTGCAAGCAACATCACTTTTCTCCTTTCTTGCAGCAGAACAAGACTTGCAGGGGGGAAGGCAAAACTACTATTGATCTTTGCCTGTTCAATGCTAACCCGGTTCAACCAAAAAGACCGTTACGTTCACTGGATAAATGCCTTATCAAAAAAATTCTTGCGGAAAAGACAAAAAATTGTTCTGTAAGGCACTGAAATAGCCTGTAGTGTTACCTGCTCCATACAACGGTATCGGCCAGATAAGTATAGCAGCAGTACTCTATTACTATTATCTGGCCTACTTTTCATTTGAATTCTGAAAAAAGGAGCTCTCATGTTACCTGATAACATAGAAATTGCCCTCACCTTTGATGACCTGCTTCTCTGCCCGGCAGCATCTCAAATACTCCCCAACGAAGTTTCCCTTGCCACCAGGCTCACAAACACTCTCAGCCTGAATGCCCCACTGATAAGTGCTGCCATGGACTCGGTGACTGAGCACCGGACAGCCATAGCCATGGCCCGTGAAGGCGGTCTTGGCATCATCCACAAAAACATGTCCATAGAGTTGCAGGCCAAAGAGGTGGAACGTGTAAAAAAATCGGAATCCGGGATGATCATAGACCCGATTACGGTTACGGAGACGCACTCGGTGGCCGAAGTGGAAAAGATAATGGCCAAATACAAAATTTCCGGGCTTCCTGTTTTACGGGACGGCAAACTTGTGGGAATCGTCACCAATCGTGATCTCCGTTTTGTCTCCGACGGTGACCTGCGGGTAGGCGAATTGATGACCAGCAAAAATCTGGTAACAGCCAAAGCGGGCATTGACCTCGAGCATTCCAAAGCTCTGCTCCATGAGCATCGGATCGAAAAATTACTGATCGTGGATGACAATGGAGATCTCAACGGCCTGATTACCATAAAAGATCTTGAAAAAATAAAAAAATATCCCCTTGCCGCTAAAGACGAAATGGGAAGGCTCCTTGTTGGTGCCGCCCTTGGTGTCGGCAAGGATATCGAGGCTAATGGCCAGAAACTGATTGATGCAGGTGTCGATATTGTGGTGGTTGATTCAGCACATGGTCACTCTCAAGGCGTACTTCTGGCTGTGGAAAGAATAAGGAGCACTTTCCCGGATCTGCCAATCATTGCCGGTAATGTTGCCACTGGTGAAGGCACTGAGGCTCTGATAAAAGCCGGTGCAAACTGCATAAAAGTTGGTGTCGGCCCCGGTTCCATCTGTACCACGCGTATTGTTGCAGGCGTAGGCGTCCCTCAAATGACAGCCATCCAGAAAGCCGTCGCAGTCGCCTCCAGATACGATGTACCAATCATCTCCGATGGCGGCATCAAACATTCAGGAGAACTGGCCAAAGCCATTGGTGGTGGTGCACATGCAATCATGATCGGTTCTCTCTTTGCCGGAACAGACGAAACCCCAGGGGAGACTTTTCTCTACCAGGGGCGAACCTACAAAGGATACCGCGGGATGGGATCACTTGGTGCCATGCGTAAAGGATCATCGGATCGCTATTTCCAGTCTGAAGTTTCCAGCCAGTCAAAACTCGTTCCAGAAGGCATTGAAGGCAAGGTTCCTTATCGTGGTCCCCTTGCCAATGTTATTTATCAACTCCTTGGCGGACTCAGATCAGGAATGGGATATGTGGGTGCCGCGACCATTGAAGACTTGCGGGAGAAAGCAGCATTTGTCAGGATATCCGCATCCGGTCTACGCGAATCCCATGTCCATGACGTTATAATCACTAAAGAAGCTCCCAATTATCGTACTGCATAGAGATAAAAATGAACATTCATGACGAAAAGATTCTAATCCTTGATTTCGGCTCCCAGACCACCCAGCTCATCGCCAGACGTGTCCGTGAGCAGAAAGTCTATTGCGAAATCCACCCGTTTTCTACTTCCCTTGAAACAATCAAGGCTATGAATCCCACCGGCATCATTCTTTCCGGCGGCCCACGCTCGGTCTACGATGCGGATGCCCCCCTCTCAGATCCGGCCATCCTGGATCTTGACCTGCCAATCCTGGGAATCTGCTACGGAGCCCAGCTCATGATACAGCAGCTTGGCGGCAAGGTGGAAAACGCTGACAAGCATGAGTTTGGTAAAGCAGACCTCACTGTCCAGTACACGGAAGGACTTTTCGCAGGGCTTGAAACTGGAACAGCCAAGCATCAGGTGTGGATGAGCCATGGCGATCGTATAGAGGTCATTCCCGAAGGATTTGAAGTAACAGCGACAAGTGAGCATTCACCCTATGCTTCCCTTCGTCACACTTCAAAACCTCTTGTTGCTGTTCAATTTCATCCTGAAGTTGTGCACACCCTTATCGGCACGGATGTTCTCCGCAACTTCATTTTTGGATTGTGTAAATGCAGTCCCACCTGGACCATGGCTTCTTTCATTGAGTCTACGGTCCAGGCAATCCAGGAACAAACAGGGAAAGCCAAGGTGATCTGCGCTCTTTCCGGCGGCGTTGATTCATCGGTGACTGCAGCGCTCGTTCATAAAGCTATTGGCGATCAACTCACCTGTATTTATGTAGACAACGGACTCATGCGCATTGGGGAAAGCGAGGCTATTCTTCGTTTCTTCCGTGAAAAAAGCCACCTGAAAGTCATTGCTGTGGATGGTATCGACTTTTTTCTCAGTGAACTCAACGGTGTTCTTGACCCTGAGGTCAAAAGGAAACGGATTGGGCTGGGTTTTATCAAAATTTTTGAAGAAGAAGCTGCAAAACTGGGCGCTGTCAACTTCCTTGCCCAGGGAACCCTGTACCCGGATGTCATTGAGTCTGTATCCTTTATGGGAGAAGCCCCCATAAAATCCCATCATAATGTTGGCGGACTCCCGGAAGTCATGAAGCTCGATCTTATCGAACCACTGCGTGAACTCTTCAAGGATGAAGTTCGAGTACTGGGCCTTGAGCTGGGGCTGCCCGAAGAAGCCATTTATCGCCAGCCATTCCCCGGCCCGGGTCTTGGTATCAGAATAATGGGCGAAGTGAACAAAGAACGCCTCAATATCCTGCGTCAGGCAGATGTCATTGTGCTTGAAGAAATGAAAAAAAGCGGCTGGTACCGCAAAGTATGGCAATCCTTTGCCGTGCTCCTGCCTATCCAGACCGTGGGAGTTATGGGGGATGGCCGTACCTATGAGAATGTTATTGCCCTGCGCTCAGTTGATTCCAGGGATGCCATGACTGCTGACTGGTCAAAACTCCCCTATGATCTTCTGGGTACTATATCCAACCGCATTATCAACGAGGTACGTGGTGTCAACCGTGTTGTCTTTGATATTTCTTCAAAACCTCCCGCCACAATCGAATGGGAATGATATGATCGGTTTGGGGTTTGGGGTTTGGGATTTTCGGTAAAAGACTTACAAAATCATATTCTCTCTTAGGTCTGTCTGTAATGCAGTCAAATACTCTTTACATCGCCTCCCTTGAATCCGAGGCAGGAAAACTCGTTGTGACCATGGGAATCATGGAGCTTCTCACCCGCTCCATGGGCAACGTTGCCTTCTTTCGTCCGGTTATTGACACAGACAGAGATCTGGATCCAGACATCGAACTCATCCGCGGACGCTACTGCCCGTCTATGAGTTATGAGGATTGCTACTGTTTTCAAGCCTCGGAAGTAAAAACATTTGTGGCTGAAGACCGGATAAAATTCTTTCTTGAAGAGCTTATTAACCGCCTCAACAGCCTGAAAGAGCGGTATGATTTTGTTCTCTGCCAGGGCCTGAATTCCACATCGTTTCTCTCTGCCTTTGATGTGGACATCAATATAGAAATCGCCAAAAACCTTGGCTGTCCATTCATAGGCGTCATCAACGGTATGAACCAGACTCCCCGGGATATTGCAAAGGAAGTCAAAATCACTGAAGACGCCATTGCTGAAACGGGCTGTGCTCACTTTGCCACCTTTGTCAATCGTATGGCCGAAGATACCTTTGGAGTGCTGGAGGTTGAACTTGATGATCCGGACGAAGCTGACGGAGTACCTGTTTTTCTACTGCCGGAAAACAGGGAACTGGACAAACCATCACTTGCCGACATCAGCGAAGCGCTGAATTGTACTAATGTACGGGATACTAACGATGGTATGGATCGTATTGTCAAGCAGTTCAAGATCGCGGCCATGACCATGGAGCATTTTCTCGAACATGTTGAAGATGGTGATCTTATCATTGTTCCAGGTGATCGCAACGACATCATCCTGGCATCACTGTCCACCCTTCTCTCCGCAAACTATCCAAATGTCGCTGGAATTCTCCTCTCTGGAGGGTTTCTGCCTGGCCCCAATACCATGCGCCTGATCACAGGACGGGAACAATTTATTCCCCTGCTCAGTGTCAACACTGACACGTACGGGACAACCAGCAATGTTGCAGCAGTACCCGCTCTTATTAATCCCGGTGATGAACGGAAGATTGCCCTTGCTCTTGGCCTCTTCGAGACCCATGTTGATGGAGAGCGTCTCCGAAAAATGGCTGCACTCACCAGCACACCTGACACTGTGACCCCGGTGATGTTTGAATATGGCCTCTTTGAACGAGCACGCTCAGAAAAAAAACACATCGTACTGCCGGAATCCAGTGACGAACGAATTCTCAGGGCAACGGAAATCCTGCTCCGGCGCAATGTGGTAGAGATCACCCTGCTGGGAAACCCGGATGATATTAAAGCCCGTGCTGCCTCCCTTGGCCTGGATCTGAATGGTGCAACGCTCATTGACCCATCCAACTCCGGGTTCACCGAAAACCTCATCCAGACCTTTTATGAACTGCGAAAACACAAGAACATGACTCCGGATGGTGCCCGGGATGCCTTGACAAACCCATCCTATTTCGGAACCATGATGGTGTACCAGGGCATAGCAGACGGCATGGTCTCAGGTGCCATTCACACCACTGCCGACACCATCCGTCCTGCATTGCAGGTCATCAAAACCATTCCGGGAATCTCCGTGGTTTCCTCTGTTTTTCTCATGTGTCTGGATACGCGTGTTCTGGTTTATGGTGATTGTGCTGTAAACCCGGATCCTGATGCTGCACAACTTGCTGAAATTGCGATATCTTCAGCCGACACAGCTGCCACATTCGGTATCGAACCGCGAGTGGCCATGCTCTCCTATTCCACCGGAGCATCGGGCAAGGGAGCAGATGTCGTGAAGGTAAGGGAAGCAACACGGATTGCCAGGGAAAAACGACCAGATCTTCTCATTGAAGGCCCTATCCAGTACGATGCCGCCATTGATCCAACGGTGGCCAAAACCAAAATGCCGGACAGCCTGGTGGCAGGACGTGCCACAGTGTTCATATTTCCGGATCTCAACACCGGAAACAACACCTACAAGGCTGTGCAACGGTCGTCTGGTGCCGTTGCAATTGGTCCTGTTCTGCAGGGCTTGAAAAAACCGGTAAATGATCTCAGTCGTGGCTGCCTGGTGACTGATATCATTAACACAGTTGCAATTACTGCAATACAGGCTCAGTCAGTCCAAAAATGACGTTAAAAACTGGAATATATGTAGATGCAGAGAACATCAGACTCTGTGGTGGATATGGGATGCGCTATGATGTGCTGGTGGATCTGGCCAATCGTGACGAATCCGTTATGCTGCGAGCCAATTGCTATCTTGCCGAAAATCGGGAGCGGACCAAGGAAGACCGGGAGTATCGTCTGAAGCTCTATCGGTATCACAACATCCTGCGCCAATGCGGTTTCAAGGTGATTAAAAAATATGTGAAACACTTTGTTGATGATGAAGGCATCCTCACCACAAAGGCCAACGCGGACATGGATCTGGCCATTGACGCACTGCTCCAGGCAAGAAATCTTGATCGGATTATCCTGCTCACCGGTGATGGCGATTTTATCCGGCTGGTACAGGCCCTGCAAAACATGGGTTGCCGGGTGGAAGTCATAGCTTTCAACAATGTGAGCGGTGAACTCAAAGAAGAGGCAGACAGCTTTCTTTCAGGATTTCTTATCCCCGGACTTCTTCCCATCCAGCACGAAGGTGCAGGCTGGCATCGCGGATTTCCGATTAATTACAATGCCGATCGCGGATTTGGCTTTATGCGCTACTATACTTTGCAACGAGATGGGCTGCAGGCTGAAAGTGTTTTTTTCCATTGCTCCAAATCAAACGTAACTTCAGACAGCCTTTTCCATGATTCCAACAACATATTTGAATTCAAAATAGTGGAAAACCCGGATAACAATAACAAAACTGAAGCCTTGAATATCAGCTCCATAGACGAAATTCATTCCTGAGACACACCTTTTTTCAATTCCGTGATAACTCATACGTAACGAGTTTTCCTTCCCGCACTTCCACCACAGCATCGGCAATTCTTTGTACCTGGTCAAGGTAATGGGAAACCACCAGAATGGTACACTGTTTTTTCAGTTTCAGCAGGAGCCTCTCGATGGCCTCCCCTGCTTTATGATCCAGAGAGGAGGTCGGTTCGTCAAGTAAAAGTACTTCCGGTTGGAGTACCATGGCTCTCGCTATGCAGAGCCTTTGCTGCTGACCTCCGGATAACTCAAAGGCTGATGTGTTGAGCCTGTCCTGCACCTCCCGCCAGAGCCCGACCACCTTTAAGGAGTCCTCCACCAGAACCCGGGTGGTTTCTTTGTCATTTCTTCCTGCCAGCTCCAGAGGAAAGGCTACATTCTTGTAGATACTCATGGGCAGAGGATTAGGTGCCTGGAAGACCATGCCCACCTGTCTGCGTAATCGGGTCACAGGATACTGTGGCCGGTAAATATCATGAAACCTGTCTGCGAATTTTATCTCAACCTTTCCAAGCATTGTGCAGTTTGGAGTTGTTTCCCACAAACGGTTCAAAATCTTTAAGAAAGTAGATTTTCCTGAGCCGGAAGGCCCTGTTATGGCCGTAATCCTGTTTGTCTGAAAATCCATGGAACTGTTTTTCAGGATAGCGTTGCCATTGTAGGAAAAGGAAAGATTTCTGGTTTTAATTTTAGTTGTTTCTGTCATTTTGCTCAGTGCACTCTATACTGCACAGAAAAGTTTACCCGTTTCTTAATGACAAAAGCCAGGCTGAAAAGCATCAGGCAAATAAAGAATAAAATTATAGCAGCCCCGTATCCAGTGGCCAACTCTTCCTGATCCGCATATTGCGAGGAGATATAATAAATATAAAAGGGCAGTGCCTCAAAACTCGACAAAAGAGAACGTGGCACCCCGGCTGTGGCAACAGCTCCGGTGAGCATAATTACTGCCGTATCCTCAGCGCAGCGCCCGGTTGCCAGAATCACTCCACTGGTAATCCCGGGGAGCGACTGCGGCAGCAGAACCCGGATTATGTTTTGCATCCTGCTTGCTCCGAGAGCAAGAGCTGTCATGCGCAAGGATTCTGGTTGATCTTCAAGGGAAGCCTGGGTGGCTCGAATAATATAGGGGAGAACCAGAAAGGCAAGGGCAAAACTTGAAATAAGCAGACAGGGATAGATTTGATTTGAGAGTTGTCTATTCAAAAAGATGGTGATGAGAAACCCGAAAAGGCCTACGACAATGGAGGGAAGACCTGCCTGGACATCAAAAATCAGATTAAACATTTTTCTGCTCTTCCCCCGTGCATACTCCGCCAGATAAATACCAGCCGCAATGCCCACTGGAATTGCCCAGCAGACAGCAAGGCATACCAGAGAAAATGTTCCCACCATGGCAGGAAAAAGACCATCAAAAACCCGACGTTTGAACAAAATTGCATCAAGCACCGGAGTAGTTCCGAACAGAAGCTGAAGATTGAGACTTTGCCAACCTCTCAGGAATAAAAAACCTAATACAGTTGCAATGGCCGCAAGCAGAACCATAGCGCATACCCATGACAACAGTGGGACTGTTTTTTCCAGGAACTGTTTGAATATCATGACATTATTCTCCGCCTGTCATGGATCAAACGTACCGCTATTGCGAGTATACTTGAAAAGAAATAGAGAAAAATCGCACAGGCGAAAATAGCTTGAAACTCAGGGCTATTGTAGTCAGCCGCAAACACAAGGGCAATATGGGAGGTGAGAGTTCTGACAGAATCAAACAAAGAGCCTGGAACCTGAACCGCATTGCCTGCGATCATGAGCGCTATGAGTGTATCACCCAATACCCTGCCAAATGCAAGGGTAAAGCCCGCCAGAATTCCCGGCCAGGAATTGGGCAGGGTAACATAAAGAAATTTTTGAACTTCTGTGCCACCCAAGGCAAGAACTGCATCGCCGTATGAATGGGGAACCCTTGAAAAACTATCACAGAAAAGAAGAATCATGGTGGGTGAAACAAGCAGGGTCAGCATCAGTGCGGCTGATAATACGCACATCCCGGAACCGCCACTGACAAAAGTATTCCGTACCAGGGAAACCAGAAGAAAGATCCCTACGAAACCGTAAATCACTGTGGGTATTCCGGTCATCATTTCCACGGTTTTACGGAGCAGCCAACTAAGCCGGGAATTGCTTTCCGTGCTCATCAGGGTGGCACATCCAAGGCTCAGGGGGAAGGCAAAGAGCATGGTCAGCAAGGTAATAGCCAGAGTCCCGGTGATCATCGGGTAGATACCAAACTGACCAAGGCCGGGTGCCCACGGATCGGTCAGGATAGAAAAAAAACGGCCTCCCCAAAAAAGAGGAAGGCCTGGGATCAGCAGAAAGACAAAAATAGAACAGGTTATGAGACCACTGATGAAAGCAGAAAGGAAAAAAAATCTCTCTATTATTTTTTCAGTTACCGGTCTCATCTCACAGGAATAAATCCCTTTTGGGCGACAATCTCCTGACCTTCATCAGTAAAAAGATAATCAATGACTTTCTTTACAAGGCCAACCGGCTCTCCTTTGGTATTAGAGTACAATCCACGGGCAATGGGATACTTTCCGGATTGAACATTTGCAAGAGTCGGCTCAATGGTATTAAAGGCAACGCCAGCCAAGGTCTCATTCATATGACCAATGGAGACATAGCCAATAGCATAGGGATCCTGGGAAACAACCGCCTTCATGGCACCATTTGAAACAACAAAATTCGCATTCTTTGCCACACTTCCCTTAGCCAGTGCTTTTTTCCAGAAAACTGCCCGGGTTCCGCTTGCTTCATCTCTGGTATAGATATTGATCTTCCTGTCTTCACCACCGACCTCCTGCCAACTGGTAATTGTCCCGGCATAAATTGCCGCAACCTGTTCCTGGGAAAGGGAGCGAACTTTATTTACAGGATTTACCACAATGGCAACGCCGTCAATAGCCCATTTAAACATTTGCAGACCATATCTGGAAATCTCATCCTCCTTGGCTTTTCGGCCTGAATTACCAATATCAATCAAGCCTTCCCCAACCTGTTTAATTCCTGCTCCTGATCCTCCACCACCAACAGAGATATGAATATCAGGATTATGTTTCATAATGCGGGTCGCAGCCTCTTTCATCACAGTGATATGAGCTGTCCCGCCCGCAACTCGAACCTCTCCTTTTTCCCCGGTAAAGGTTTCCAAAGCCCCGGCAAAGGCGACGCCCCCAACTGAGAGCAGTATTAACACACTAAAAAAACAAACTAACCCCTTATTCTTCATCCCTGAAACCTCTTTTTTTGTTAAATGATAACTGCCCTGTTTTACTCTTGAAACAAACAAATGCATAAACTATATTGCCATTGTCAATATTGCAAACAGGAAATACCTATGGCAAGGAAGTAACGCATAGGCAACACCCCGCCCAGCCGAAAGGCAGGAGCCCCCATGGAAACCAGAAAACTTGAAGTATTCTGTAAAGTTGTAGAGCTAAAAAGCTTCACCCGTGCTGCCGAAGCCGTACTTCTGTCCCAACCCACGGTCAGCGAGCATATTCGCAACTTGGAACAGGAACTGAACCAGAAGCTGCTTGACAGGCTTGGTCAGGAGGTGGTACCGACATCAGTGGGTACTCTGCTGTACGAATATGCCCGCAAAATTCTCCAAACCCACCAGGAAGCTGTGGAAGCGATAGAAAAATACAGCGGCAGATTGATCGGCAAAATCATAATCGGCTGTGGTACAATTCCGGGAACCTATATTTTACCGGAGCTGATCAACCAATTTCGTCAGGCCCATCCCACCATCAAAACGACCTTGCGCATAAGCAGTTCACGCATTATTGCCGACCAGGTACTGACTGGAGTACTTGGCCTTGGGGTGGTCGGTGCCAAATGGAATGAAAGTGGCCTGCAATGGAAAAAAATATTTGTCGACGAGCTTGTCCTGGCCGTTCACCCGGATCATCCATGGACGCACAAAAATAATATTAATCTTGAAGATATTTTTTCCGAACCGTTTATTTTACGGGAACAGGATTCGGGAACCAGACGAGTCATCGCTCAGTTTCTGAAAGCCAACGGATGTAAAGAAACTGATTTGCAGGAAATAGCTGAAATAGGATCCACCGCTGCGATCAAGGAATCAATAAAGTTGGGACTCGGCGTCTCAATTCTTTCCAGGCGGGCAATCATGGATAACATTACGTTCGGTACAATAGCTACTGTAGCAATCAAAGGGTTTCATCTGCAACGCCCCTTCTATCTCATCAGACGTAAAAACAAGGCACTCCCTCCTGTTGCTGCTGCTTTTTATGATTATTTGCTTGAATTGACAGATAAAGAATAGACGACATGAGAATCATAGCATTCAGCGACACCCACATGCTCCACAGCCAGGTGGAGATTCCTGATGGAGATCTCCTCATTTTTGCAGGAGACATGTCTGTGTGTAGAACCATGCAGGATGTAGCCGGATTTAACGCGTTTTTAAAAACATTCCCCCATCAATATAAGATAGTTATTGGAGGAAACCATGATCACTTACTGGCTTCTTCCCCAGACCTTGGGCGTGAATTACTGCAGGATGCAATCTATCTTCAGGATGAAGAGATTATCATTGAAGGAATAAAAATATATGGCACTCCCTGGCAGCCGACCTTTAACACCAATGCCTGCGACGCCTTTGCCCTGCCACGCGGCAGGGTCATGCGTGAGAAATGGGCTATGATCCCTGACGATACTGACATTCTTATCACCCACAGTCCACCATCCGGTATCATGGATGAAGATAGCGGGGTCAGCCACGGTTGTTCTGATCTTCTGGCCAGAGTAGAACGTATTGCTCCACGGTTTCATGTGTTTGGTCATATCCATAACCACAACGGAATGCAGACCGTGGGCAACACCACTTTTGTCAACTGCAATGTCAAAGATAAAAATAATCGCGTCCGCCCTGCACTTGCGTTTGATTATCCTTCCCGATAGACTATAGTGATAGTGAAAAAAATTCTTCCATCCATCCAATCTGACTGGAGCCAATAATGACAGACGAACAGCAGGTTCTCCTCGGCGGCAACAAAACAGGAGAGCACATCCTTCTTAATCCTGCCATGGCAAATCGACACGGTCTCATCACCGGAGCTACGGGCACCGGTAAGACAGTCACCCTCCAACTGCTGGCGGAAGCCTTTTCCCGTCTTGGTGTACCTGTCTTTTCCGCTGATGTTAAAGGTGACCTCTCAGGCATTGCCAACCCTGGAAAAACACACGAAAAGATCACTGAACGCCTGGATCACATGGGGATCACAGACTATCCTTTCGAAGGCTGCCCAACCCTTTTCTGGGATATTGCAGGAAAGACAGGACATCCGGTACGTACCACAATCTCTGAAATGGGACCAGTGCTTCTTGCCAATATTCTCGAACTCAATGAAACCCAGAGCGGCATCCTCCATGTTGCCTTTTCTGTGGCTGACGATGAAGGACTGCTCCTTCTTGACTTGAAAGACCTGAGTTCCTGTCTCCACTGGATTGCTGAAAACCGCAAGGAACTGGCCAGAGAATATGGCAATATAGCAAGCCAGAGTGTCTCTGCAATGCAAAGAAAACTTCTGGTACTCAAGGAATCAGGAGGAGATGTCTTTTTTGGTCAACCTGCCCTGAACATTGAAGACCTGATGCATGCTGATTTCTCAGGTCGGGGTGTAGTCTCCCTGCTGGATGCGTCATCACTCTATTCCAATCCTAGAATTTATTCCACTTTCCTTCTGTGGCTACTCTCCGAACTGATGGAAGATCTTCCAGAACGTGGGGATGCTCCACTCCCCAGGCTGGTCTTCTTTTTTGACGAAGCGCACCTTCTTTTTAAGAATTCACCTAAAAGCCTGATCGAGCGAATTACCCAGGTTGTACGATTAATCCGCTCCAAAGGAGTGGGCATATTTTTTGTAACACAATACCCCAACGACATCCCTGATGAAGTTTTGGGACAACTTGGCTGCCGTATCCAGCATGCCCTGCGTGCCTTTACACCAAAAGATCAAAAAGCTGTTAAAGTGGCCGCTCAAACCTTTCGCCAGAATCCTGAAATCGATACCGTGCAAACCATCACCGAACTTGGTGTTGGTGAAGCATTAATCTCTACCCTTGATCCCAAAGGCCGTCCCACAATGGTTGACTGGTGCCTGCTTGCCCCACCCCATTCACAAATCGGCCCCATCACTGCTGATGAAAAGGCCAGACTCATGGATCGATCACCAATCAAAGGACGCTACGACACTCCGGTTGACCGGGAATCAGCCTATGAGCTATTGATAGCAAGGGAAGAAGAGCTGAGCAAAAAACGACAGAAGGCAGCAATCGAACTGGAAATAGAGAAAATTACTGCCAAAGAAGAAAAACAAAAAAACAAACGCCCTGGCAGACAGCGGCAGACAGCAGGAGAGGCCATGTTCAAATCCATTGCACGAAGTATCGGCTCTCAACTCGGCCGTACCATTGTGCGTGGAATTCTTGGCTCCATCACTGGTAAAAGATGATGAAAGTGACTATTTTGAAATTCCCTCTCTGATGCAGCATGGATACAAACCGTATAGAACAAAAAACGCACGAATTAAGCGTCATCGGAATTACTAAAAAATTTGGAACGTATCAGGCATTATCCGGTGTTTCTTTTACTGTCCTCCCCGGTGAAATCCTGGGCCTTATCGGCCCCAATGGCTCAGGCAAATCAACTCTGCTGGAATGTATTACCGGCCTGTTACCCCTGGAATCCGGTACTATCAAGTGGCAGGGTAAAGATCTTTCACTTGAAAAACGAAAGCAGGTTCTCTGGTATCAACCGGACAACATACTCCCATTCGCCGAACAACAGGTGACAATTACGCTGTCATTCTTCCAGCAGATTCATGGTATGGGCAGGAGGGATCTCGATGAGCTCATCAACAGGCTGGATCTTTCTCCCATGCTGCACAAACCGTTGAAGGCTCTTTCAAAAGGGTACAAACGCAGAGTGCTTCTTGCCATTGCTCTGCTGAGCAGGCAGCCTTTGCTCATGCTCGATGAACCCTTTGACGGATTCGACATTCGTCAATCTCTATCGGTTATGGATCTGCTGCGTGAATGCAGAGCGGGTCGCAGTATGATCCTCTCCATTCATCAGTTGACCGAAGCGGAAAAGATCTGTAACCGCTTCCTGCTGCTGGATCAGGGTCGACTACTCGCAATCGGCACACTTGACGAGTTACGCAAGAAAACCGGCCTCACGTCGGATTCAACACTTGAGGACGTTTTTCTTGCCATTACCTGAGAATCCTCTCCCCAAACATCAGCTTGCGCGGCTTATCCTGATCCAGGAGATTCGAGGCCTGCTGCTCTCTCCTGCTCTATGGATCATGCTCATCATTGTGTCGTTGCTGGTCGGTTACAGTTTCCTTCAGGCTGTGAGTTTGTTCAGCCAGGCCAGCCATACCGCATTATCTTTTCCGGAAATGGCCAGTGGCATGAATCCTCTGGAGGGAATATTCGTACCCACCTTTGGTGCCTATTACCTGAGCCAGACCTTGCTTTTACCCTTTGTCGCCATCCGACTGATCGGCCTGGATAAACAAAACGGAACGCTCAAACTCCTGCTGCAACTGCCCTTATCACCTCTGGCGCTGTGTGGTTTGAAAATTACCGCCATGGGACTTGTCTGGCTGCTCAGCCTGCTGCCTGCTGCCTCGGCTCTGATACTATGGCATAATCTGGGCGGTCATATGTACCTTCCTGAAATAGCAATCCTGCTTGCAGGGCATGGCCTCTACTCATTAACGGTTATTACGATCGCCATGTTCGCCGCCACAGTCAGCGACTCCCTGCCCACTGCAGCTATGTTTTGTCTGGCGGCCACACTGGGTTCATGGGTTCTTGATTTTGCTGCCAGTGGTCAAAGCGGCTTACTGAGCACCCTTGGCAGGGTATCCCTGACCAACATGTTGCGACAATTTGAAAATGGTCTGTTAGCAACAGATTATGTAATCTCTTTTCTCACTCTTGCGCTGTTCTTTTTTCTACTGACCGCAATCTGGCTGCATCCCGGACAGCGCCTGTTTCTTAAAATAGGCAAATCATCTGCCGCTATGCTTTTACTCTGTATTATTGAAGTAAGCACTGTACTTGCGCCACAATATCTGGACGTAACCGAAAATCAGAGACACTCATTCAATCCGGCAGATAGTCGCGCCCTGCAAAAATTAAATAGACCGCTGACAATCACAATTCATCTGGATCCACAGGACAGCCGTTTACTTGATCTGGAACAGGACGTACTCGCCAAATTGCGTCGCAGTGTGCCAAAATTGAACATACAATACGCAGAGATCAAATCAGGCGGTTTATTTGGTGCACCTGAAAGCGACAACTATGGACTCATACAGTATGGGTATAGGGGACAACATGAGCAGAGTTATTCGAACAGTCAAAACGAAATCCTGCCGATCATATATAAGCTGGCAAAATTACGGGTAGTTCCTGATCCTGTACCAACATATCGTGGCCATCCCCTGGTTGCAGAAGTAACAGAAAGCAGATGGTGGTTTTATATCTTTCTTCCTTTTCTTTTTTTATGTGCGGCTGTTTACGGTCGCAAGGGAAAATGGTAAGAATGCACGAAATAAAAAAACCAAACGGAGCACATATACTATGAAACCTATAATCACACTTGTCACAGGTATGCTTCTGACTCTTGTCTCTGTGGCAATGGCCGGAGAAACAGTCAAGACCGCTGTTCAGCAAAAAGAGCAAACTCTTTTTAATTTTTCAGAGGAGACTGTGGGAGCGCCACCAAAAACCTTTGCCCCGGCTGTAGGAAACTGGATAATCGGCAGTGATGAAGAAAATACAGTCCTGGTGGTGGATGGCCGAAAATGGAAACGGGGAGTCGCATCAGCTGGCCTGGCTGACAAGGCACGGGCCTTATACGGTGAACGATACGCTGAATTTCTTGATAATGTTACAGCCTACGCCTACTACCCTTTTGCTGTGGCCGGGAACATTGAAAGCTTTGCAGGCGGAGAAATCAGCGTACGATTTAAGGGAGTTGCAGGCAGGATAGACCAGGGCGCCGGCATCCTGTTTGATTTAAAAGCAAATGGCGACTATTACGCGCTGCGTGCCAATCCACTGGAAAACAATCTGGTGCTGTGGCGCTATAAACATGGAAAAAGAAGTTCAGTCAGCTGGGTGCGCAATGTGAAAACACCCAGCCATAAATGGCACACTTTAAAACTTACGGTAGATGGTAATCTCATCAAGGGATATGTGAATGGCAGGCAATATATGGCTGAGCGCCTGCCGGCCCAGGTATCAGGAAAAATAGGATTGTGGACCAAGGCAGACAGCGTTGTCTATTTTGATGACTATCAGGTGATTGCCCGTTAAGAATAAAAACAGAGCTCACGCAAAAACAATTTACTCTGTGGCTGGTTCCATAAACAGTATCATGTCCCCGGATTTTCTGTGAGTAGGGTGATTCGGACGAAGATGGGGGCTAGCCGAATATTTATTCAGCTGAAGAGGTGTCAATCCCATTGGGATACTATTTGGAGGGAATTATGAAACAGAGACCACAAAATACATATTTTTTTCTTCTCTTTCTCTTTGTCGGCTTGCTGGCGGTAGCCTGCGCGCAAGAAGCTCAGTCGCCGCTGAAACCCGGTAAGTTCATCGCCCAAGGCGGCATAAGTATGTCTGCCCTCAGTATCACCTACAGTGTTAGCCGGTTTGAAGAGCAGCTCAATGTGATTGGGGACATTACCAACACCAATTTGTCCGACCTTGATTTTGTCAAGCTCAACCTGACCGTCACTACCCTGGAGGGAAATGTAGTGGCAAAAGGTACGAGCGGCACACTTTTTATCCCCGAAAATGAGAGCCGAACGTTTGCTTTTAGTCTTCCCCTGCTCCATGGCACTCATTTATTTCAAGGCAGCTATGAATACGACTATTATGATGATATGGATAACCATCTCCGAGGATTCCGTACTCCACGACTCTCACAGCATAAAACGGGTTCTTTTGAAGACCGCATTGAGCTGCCATGATAGGCTGAAAATAAATGCCGGTATCTTCACCCCGGTTGTCTCGAAGTCGTAGTTTATGCCCTGTGTTGTAGGGTGCTTAGGAACGTACAATAAATAACTTGAACAAATTAATGTATTTTTTTCCGTCTTCTGTGTTGCTCGTTGCTCACGTAACCCGTTATGCTCCCGCCTCGCGCCTTGAATACGAAAAAAACTCCTATTA
>JAYEOK010000207.1:0-2432 GCA_034722915.1 Thermodesulfobacteriota bacterium
CATTTAAGATCTGATCATTAAAGGCATCCTGCCACCAGGCATCCGGCACATCGGACATTGTCTTCTGACGAATTTTTTCCTCTTCCTCATCCACTGTCCATTCTTCCTGCAGGGGTGCATCCGGCTTATTATATTCCGGCCCCACCATGGCACAGGCAGATAGAAACAAAAAAAGACATGACAGTAGAAATGAAGAGAACAACCTCTGGAAATTAATAGTAGTTTTCATGTTATCACTTTTTTACTGGAGAGCACGGGGAACAGCAACAACAGCTCCCGGTTCAGATTCATCAGCAGTTCCTGATTGTACCAGCACCGAGCAGGTACTTCCCACCCGCAAATCGATACCGTCCGGCAGTTTATCAAGATGAATCCGTACCGGAATCCGCTGCGCCAGGCGTATCCACTCAAAGGTTGCACTGATATTTGGCAGCAGATCCTGGGTTGTAGCACCATTGGACTGATAAATTCCCCAGCCGATGGAATCAACTCTGCCGGTGATTGGTTGATCATGATAACTCATCAGAGTGACCACCGCCCGGTCGCCAATTTGTATTTCGTCTATTATATTTTCCTGAAAGAAACCGTTCACCCAATAGGAATTTATATCCACCAGCGCCAAAGCCGGCTGATTTGCTGCTGCATGACTGCCTACTCTCAGAATAAGATTCGTGACATAACCATCAACGGGGGCAACGACTCTGGTGAATTCAAAGTTAAGTTCCGCCTGACGGAGAGCAGCAATTGCAGCTCGAAGTTCAGGGCTTTTGTCACCCAGTGCCCCCAATTGTGCCTGCGCCTGAGCCAGATTTGCCTGTGAACTGACAAGGCCGCTTTTCGCCTTTTGCAGACCGGCTTCGGCATCCGCCTTTGATTGTATGGAAACTTCGTATGTGGCCTTGGCGGTCTCCACAGCTTTTTTGGATGTGGCTTTTTTAGGAAGCAACGCTTTTTGACGTTCGTACTCGGCAAAATCCTTATTGACAACAGATATCGTTTTAGAAACCGCAGTTTTTGCCTGCTCAATCGCAGATTCGGCTACTTTGACACCAGCTTCGGCTGACTCCACCTGTTTACTCATCACCATAACGTGATCCCCGGTCTGCTCAAGCTTTGCCTGAGCCTGATCCAATGCAGCCTGATATGTTCTGGGGTCTATTTCAAAGAGCAGATCGCCTGCTTTAACAAACTGATTATCACGCACCGCCAGTTTTACAATTGGTCCGGTCACCCTTGGAGTCACCTTGATAACATTGGCTTTCACCTGCCCGTCGCGAGTCCAGGGGTTCGTTATATATTGTCTATATTTAAACAAAACAAGACAGAAAGCTACAAGAACTATGCTTCCCGTTACCAGATATTTTTTTTGCATGTTACACTGCTCCTGCTGATGGACATCCCGTTAGGGAGGATCTAACACCCCACAAGGGGGTATAAGTGACTTGTGGGTGTTTGTTAACATTTTATATTTTACGATATCCATATTTCCATGTTTTTTATTATAGGATTCGTGGAGTAAGTCACTAAAAAGGAATAAAAAACTGCCCGATAAGAATTGTATTAATTATAGCCCCTCCGGCAAAAGCCAGGGGTGGATAAAACAGAAATCTTGATATTCGATAGGGTCTTAAGACTCTGAAAAGAACAATGGTCAGCACAACACCAAGACAAGATGCGACAAACAGCGGTGGTAAATACACTTCACCCATGAAAAATTCTCTTGGAATACGCATCACCATCTCCTTTGTAAATTTACCTTCGTTCCTGCTTTTCTTCAGAATCAAAGAGCTGCCAGTCAATGGTGGCAGCACTTTTTGTGCAAGCACTAAGAGCTACGGCAACACCCCGATAGCCGCCAAGAAGCAGGTAATACATTTCCGTTGCCTGATTGCTGAGTGTTTTACCTTTGGGGTTGTCGATCTCTTTTTCAACGTTTTTATCAAGCTGATTCATCATTGCCAGTTGTTTTTTTGCAAAGGCAGAAGGTGATATTGCAGCAGGATCTGTGTGTAACTGTTGCAGGGTTCTATGCACATCGTAGCGCCAGTCGTCAACTTCCTGTTTTAGATCACTGATACTATCCTCTGGCCGCAATTTGGAGCGAACCTTATTCAGCTCAATTATTCTATAGGAGAGTGCCTGAAGGTTGTGCAGCATTTCTCTTACCGCAGCTTTCTGATCAGTTTTCTCTGCAGGCTGAAGATGCGCCACCCACATGCCCATTCTGTCTGGAAGCCGCAATATTTGGCGAATGTGAAAATTATCCCGCAACCGTCCCAGAAAACCACCCTGTAAATTCTCTTCCGGTTCCCGGTATTTCATCAGGTGATCACAGCTGTTAAAGTATCGTTTCAGCTGTCTGTTCAAACTATGTTCAGCGCCGGGCCTAAGGGGAATATAAGCAAAAATGGTTAAAATTGTACAGGTAAGAG
>JAYEOK010000208.1:0-2411 GCA_034722915.1 Thermodesulfobacteriota bacterium
CTTTTCGGAAATCTGCTGGTTCAATCGCCAACAATATTCGCATATGGGGTGTTACCTGGATCATGGCCTTCTGCTCCAGAATGATTCAGCAAAAGATTGAAGATCAAAATCAGCTTTGCCTTTGAAAAGCATTCTCATTTTGTTGCCGTTGTGATGTTTCATTTCAACAATACATTCTGCGGGATGTGGGGGGGGGCACGTCTATTGTCATGTATGCATCTACCGTCTTTTTTATTCCTACACCAGGCCAAAAATCTTGTTTGTACTTCTGAGAGTGTTGGGATGGGAAATACGGGTGGTTGATTCATCGGTTATCCTCCTTAGTTATTTGAAGAAAACCGATTGTAGCAGATCTTTAATTATTGAGCATGGCAGGCTTGCCGGAAACACACAAGAAACGGTATCCTGTCCCTGGATTCTACGGATTCTATTTTCAGAGACAGACCACGGTTTCTCACCGGATATACAGTTCACAAATTGTGTCCCTGAAAAATATTATATTTAATCATTACTTGTGGTAAGTGGACACCCCATTATCTCGAATTATTTCATTTTTTTGACAAAAAAAGGCCACATTATTTTATACACAATGATCCATCCTCCAAAAACATATACTGCAAATATTTCAAACAAATATTTGTCGAAATGTAACACAAGAAGAAAGCATATAAGCAATATACCTACTGCGACGTATGTTCCATGACACGCATATGCTATAAAAAACTTACTAAGTGCTTTGTGTGCCTTACCAACAGAAGACTCCTCACTATAAGCTATCAACTGGCTTCTGGTTGATGATGAAATTAATGCGAAAACAAGAATTGTAAATATAATAATCAATGGAGTTAGACAACTGAACCAAGTAACTCCTATTGTTCCATTTTTAACAAATGGAACAACTATGCTTCCAGAAATGAATAATGACAAAAAAACAGCTAGTAGCACCGTCGATCTAAAAGTCATACCTAGAGCGATAAGAATTTGAGCAAGCATTTTCTACTCCATATAACCGTTCATCAATTATTGCAACACGCAACTTCTTCCTTTCTTATAACTGTATCAGAACAGTAAACATATTTTGTACCTACACTTGGATACTGAATACTTATACCACCTATTGGATGAGAATCAAGAGGCACCTCAATACTTGAATTTAGGGGGCCAACAGCAACTCCATGCTTAAAGTAAGATCGAGTACGTGGGCAACCAGTTGAAGAGCTAATAGCGCCAGTTGAAGCACTAGGTGAAATATTACCTACCACAGAACGTGCCGCACCACCCCCCGCAGAGAGTCCTGCTCCACCACAAACAGTCACATAAGTAACTCTATACTGAACGCCATTCTCACAACAAATGGTACGAGTTACTGATCCTTCTGCACCACCTCCATAATACCCTCCAACCCCAATCGTACCATCCACATTAATACCTGGGATCAATGGTGATGAGCCACCATCTCCAAGTTCACTACCATCAGATGCTGTTAACCCCCTTGGATCAATTGCATTAACAGGATTTCCACTAACATAAACATAAAGATTAATCCCCCCAGCCAGCCCAATAGGATCACCAGAGATATACCGCCCAGTAGCCGGATCATAAAATCTATGCCAATTATAATGCAACCCGGTCTCCCCATCAAAAGATTGTCCTGGGAAACGAAAATTATTACTCACCCGATCCACATCCACATCCACCTGGCCAAAAGGTAAGTAGGCAGCCTGCCAGACTACCTGTTGCTCTTGGTCAACAAGAAGTTGACCAGTACCAAGATGGTCAGAAATAAAGTAATACGTTCGAGGTTCCTCCACCACCGGACTGGTAAAGAGTCCATCAAGGCTGCCGATTGATGCCAGCAATGGTCGGTAAACAGGAGGTTTCCCATCGTAGCGTATTGGTCTGGGGTTATTGGTTGAAAGAACTTCAGCAATTTCAAACTCAATCTGGTTGCTCTGATAGGCTATGACATGAATGACATCAGACCAATACTGTTGTCCATCTGCATCTACTCTTAGTGTATACGATCCTTCAGGAACGGTAAAGAGCGCATGGCCATATTCGTCTGTAGTTGCACTACGGCCGAGGTAGGAACCAGATTCGGAGAAAAGATAGACTTTGGCTCCGCTTAAGTCCTCGTAGTTATCCGTCGCATGGAGATCTATTTCTCCATGGATGATGGATATATCACTGTTTACCTGAGTAAACTCTTCACTCCAATATTGAGATCCCAGATAATCCGCCCGTACCTTGTAAGCAGCAGGCGGTACCATAAAGACTGCACGGCCATCATCAGTATCCACCGCCACCCCGGTGTAAGAGCCATCGGCAGTAAAGAGGTAGCAACGAACATTGGTCAGGGGTGTTTGCACTTCCCCTTCATTGGCCAGAACACTGACCACCACATCCTGATG
>JAYEOK010000209.1:0-2386 GCA_034722915.1 Thermodesulfobacteriota bacterium
TCAATAGTTCCCAGGGATCTGTTGTCTTTTGCAGTCAGCTTAAGGCGTTCTGCACATGTTTCCAGCAGTTCCTTGGGGACTTTTTCGCCTTCACGGAGTTTTCCTTCAATGGCAGCTGCTCCTTCAGGTGAAATAACTGAATAATAACCGTGGGAGCACATAAGACGAAAATCTGAAAGACCAATAGCCTCGGCTCCACCGGATCCGCCTTCTGAGATCATGGAGATAAGCGGTACCCGCAATTTTGTCATTGCATAGATGTTACGGGCAATCTGTTGAGCGGCTCCCGGGTATTCTTCGATGGGAAAGGAGCCAGGCGTAAAGATGTAGAAATGGATGGGAATGCCTTCAGTCTCGGCAACTTTCATGTAGCGCAGCGCTTTTTCATTTCCTTCCGGTTTACAGGAGCCACCATTACGGAACTCTTCACCGTGGCCGGTTTCCTGGCCGATGACCATGACTGTTGCTGTATAGGGTTTGTTCTTGATTTTTCGAACGATGGTTGCCTTGGCACAGACCATGGCCGGATCAATATTAGCTTCGTCCTGACCGCCAAGTTCAGTATAGTCTTCGTAGACATTTTCCAGGATATCTTTGAGGCTGAAACGTTCAATGGTGCGGACAATACGAACGCGCTCCATGGGGGTCAACTGCTCTTCGGCGCGTTCTTCCAGAAAGGTGATTGATTCATCCAGCTTGCGGATTTCGACCTGGAACTGTTCCTCGTGGTATTCATACGGGTTCTGTTTGAGCTCGGTGCAGGTCTCTCTAAAACCGAGAAGATTTCCCCAATTGGTGAAATCTTTTATCTGTATCAGGTAGTTGATTCGCTCTTCAATTTTTTGAAGTGCCTTTAATAATTCGGTCATATTGTATTGTTCCGACATTGCTCTTAAAAGGTCAGCAGCCGGCTCAGGTTATTTTTTAAATAGTCAAGGTTGGTAATAATGGCGCCACCCTGGGAATCTTCCCCTTTAATTCGTACGTCATCAATGAACTGGGCGGCACGTTTTTTGGCTTCATCCATGTTCCTGCCCCACACAAGAGCCAGAGCCAGGTTCGGATCATATTCGCTGGGAATAGTGTAGGGTCGGTCAAAGGGAACATGGGTATAAACAGTTGACCACTCATGGTCGGGAAATGTGTATTCAGTGATGGTTCCGATCCAGGGAGCAAAGCCGCGTCTGGTATCCTCGGCTACAATGCGTAACTCAATGGAAGCTCCGCGAAACTCCACATTGTTTTGTTTGAAGCCCATTTTTTCCCCAAGTGCCAGTCTGATCTGTTCCCGGATGAGATTGGGATGTTTGTTGTCCAGATAGCTGATACGGGCAGATACGTCGTTTTCCACCTGGATTCGGGTGTTGACTTCGAGTAGATAAGGTTGGCCGGAACGGGAGATGATCCATTCCCAGGTGCCGACATTATCGTAGCGGACATGGGCGGCCAGCTTTAAAGAATATTCAACAACCTGATCGAGAACTTTTTTTTCGTCAAATTCATAGTCAAAGCAGGAAGCATGGAAGCCGGGTGCTGCCTCTACTCGTTTCTGACGGCCAGTGGACTGGATGGTACAGTTACGGGAACTGAAATGAATGCGTTCACCATGTTGGGAGCAGAGGAGTTGTACTTCAAGATGGTTATAATCGGTGAGACATTGTTCAATCAGCACTCCGCCGTCTCCAAACTGACGTTTGGCGTAACTCTGTACCTGGCGGTAAATACGACGAAACTGTTCGATTTCAGTAACTTCTTCAATGCCCATACCGCCGCCACCGGCAGCAGCTTTGATGAGAATGGAGGGATTTTTAATTCCGTCCACCTTCTGGTTTTCAAGGAGGTGGTGGGCAATTTCTTCGGCCTCCATTTCATTGTAAATGGGTGCATCGGTACCTGGAATGGTTGGGATGTTCAGTTTGTTGGCCACTCGTTTGGTGTTAATCTTGTCACCAAGATTTTTGATGACTTCCCAGTTGGGCCCAATGAAGATAAGTGAATGGTCACGAATGGTGGCGCGTCTTGCAAAACGAAAATCCTCTGAAAAAAAGCCGTATCCCGGATGGATGGCTGTACATTTTGTGTGAGTGGCCACGGCAAAGAGATCGTTGGGCTCTGTGTAGCTGGTGATACGCCAGGCATTTTGTTCCGGCCCACTGGTGATGTTGCGTTGAACATGCTCTGAATCTTCGTCCGCATCAGTGTAGACGACAATATAATCAAGATCTAAGTCTTTACAGGCTTCCATGATGCGGATGGCGATTTCGCCCCTGTTTGCAATAAGAACCTTTCCGTCCAATTTTATCCTCTTGTCGTAAAAAAGGTACAGGGGAAAGGTAGTTTCCAGCCTGCACCCTAACGTATTCTGTGAAATTTTTTAAGGCAGACT
>JAYEOK010000210.1:0-10287 GCA_034722915.1 Thermodesulfobacteriota bacterium
GGTAGGTGTCATAATTCATACCCATTTGCCCCAGTTGAGCATCGAGCATATCCCTGGTTAGATTATTTTTGATGAGCATCTGTTCTGCTGCTCGTTGAAGTTCTTCATCTGACACACTCACGTTCTGTTTTTGGGCCTCCTGGACAATGAGTTCTTTGTCGATCAGGTTGTCCAGAACCTCTTCCCTGGCACGGCTCAGGGCATCTGCCAGCTGTGCCGGTGGTGCTTGCGCAGTAATTTTTCTGAAATATTCGTTTCCTGCATCGTTTACTTCAGACATGGTGATTATCCCATCATTAACGACTGCTACCACCCGGTCAACCAGCTCGGCAGCATGAAGAGGTGAAGTGCATAGAATAAAGAGTATGATTGCAGGGAAAATGGACAGGATGGATGGAAAACGATGATTAGTCATATCAGATTTTATATCATTCATGAGAAAAGGATAAGCACCGCAAGGGGTGCCACTGGCAAAGTTTAAAGTCGAGATACTCTACCATAAATTGTTTTTCCAGACAGCATTTCCGGGGATTTTTTTTCGTTGATGGGTAAATTCATCAATTTTTAGTGCCTTACAGAATGTTTTCTTGTTTTTTTTGAACATATTCTGATAAGGCACTTATCCAGTGAACTGAATTGTTTCCGGTAGAACCGGGTTAGTGCCTTACTCCTCAAAAGCTGTCACTCATTTCAGTACTCCCTTGAGGGGTATAAAAAAACAAGAAAATGACAAGTTCGTTTAACGTTAGCGAGTTGGATATACCAACAAGGCACTTACACCCCACAAGGGGGTACTGAAATGAGTGCCGGTCTCACTTACCGTTTACCGGTGTTAGTGCCTTACAGAATATTTTCTCGGAGTCTACGCTTACCTGTTTTTTCAAAGAAAATATTCTGATAAGGGTAAATATTCGGGTTGAAGGAAAATTCGTGCAACAATCCGTCAATTGTAAATGTTTGGATAGCGCCCCAGGTTCGCTCAAGCCGGCTTAAGAGCTATATTGGTTCATATGCGCAAAAGCCGGATCGGGCGAAGATGGGGTGCTAGCCGAATATTTACTGATAGGGTGCTTATGCCGGTGAGGCAGGTTGTCTGAACTTGTACCGGGTTGACCATTATGGAAAGAGTGAATTGCAGGTTGACTTTCTAAAAAGATTGAATAGTGTGATTTAAGTCTTTATTGAAAAATTTTACGACACCATCTGGGAAATTTAGTGCCTTACTCGTTAATTCCTGTCATAAAAAACAGGTAAGCGTAGACTCCGAGAAAATGAAAAGTTCGTTTAACGTTAGCAAGTTGAACATACCAACAAGGCACTTATCCAGTGAACTGAATTGTTGCCGGTAGAACCGGGTTAGAAAAACACTATGCGATTATTTAATCCTCAACGTAGCTCGGCTACGCTTGCGGTTAAATAATCACAGATCGTTTCTCTAAACATTCATCTTACACCTCATAATTACGAACTTATTTTTGAATGAGGCCCTTAACATTAATAGAGGATAGATCCATGATACCAATAAAGTATTCCCGCTGTGTGGGACTGCTGCTTGTAAGTTTTCTTGCTGTGATACTGTTTTTTCAACCGGTTTCAGCCGCATCCAGGATGCCTTCTTTTGTGCTTCCCGATGTTGTGAGCGGAACCAGAATTGATAGCAAACAGTTTAGCGGAAAGACTCTTCTGGTAACGTTTTTTGCGACCTGGTGCCCTCCCTGTATGCAGGAAGTGCCGGATCTGATAGAGCTCCAGAACAAGTATGCAAGTAAGGGCTTCTCAGTGGTCGGTCTTTCTGTGGATCAGGGTGGGGCGGCAGTGGTTAAAAAACTGGTTGAAAAACGCTCTATCAACTATCCGGTGCTCCTGGCAAATAGGGCAACAGCCAGAGCTTTTGGCGGTGTGGTAGGTATCCCCACTTCTTTCCTGATAAACAGTAAAGGTACTGTGGTGAAGAAATATCCCGGTTATGTACCACAGGTATTGCTTGAAAATGATATCAAAAAAATAATGAATTAGTGCCTTACTCCTTAATTCCTGTCATAAAAAACAGGTAAGCGTAGACTCCGAGAAAACGAAAAATGCTTTAAAGTTAGTAGGTTGAATATACAACCAAGGCACTTGTACCCCTCGAGGGGATACTAAAATGTACCGGCCTCGCCTACCGTTTACCGGTATTAGTCCTTTTGGTTTTGTGATTAAGGTTGACAACAGTCAGGTTGCTTTTTATATATTAATATTATCTTGAATCATCAATGTAAAATTCTGGAGTTGTTCCAGACAATAAAAAAATCTGTTACTGAGGAGAACACAAATGAAAAAAGGTATCGTATCTGTTGTATTGGCTCTGACTTTCGCTTTAAGCACTGTAGCAGTAGCTGCTAATCTTAAATGCACTGTTGAATCTGTTGACGGCGACAAAGTAACCATGACCTGCAAAAAAGCTGATAAGATGAAATCTGGCGATAAAATAAAAGTAAAAGTAAGTAGTGGTGCTGCTGTTGAGGGTTGCTAATTGACATAACTTCGTTTGTTAGTGCCTTACTCCCTAATTTCTGTTATAAAAAACAAAAAAAATGGGCAGTGCTTACAAAGTTAAGAGGTTGAATATACAACCAAGGCACTTATGCCGGCTTACCGTTCATCACCGGTGTTAGTTAGTTTATAAGGGCCGATTGATATTTTCATATCAATCGGCCTTTTTTTGTTTTTCGTGGTATCCGGGGGCACGCAGGTTTTTTATCAAGGGTGAAAATGTGGAAATAATCAAAGCAATCATACTGGGGGGACTGCAGGGCTTAACTGAATTTCTTCCTGTTTCAAGTTCCGGTCACCTGGTACTGGGATCTGAGTTGCTCAATTTTCAGGAGCAGGGACTGGCTTTTGATATTTTCGTGCATTTTGGTACGCTTGTTTCGGTCTGCATTGTCTTTCGCAAAGAATTGACTGCAATGCTGGCAGCCCCTTTTGCCATGATTCGTGGACGCGCGGATGACGAATTAACCCATTTTTTTTACTGGGATATTTATGTGGTGGTGGCCACCTTACCTGCTGTGGCTGCCGGACTGTTTTTGAAAGATTCTATTGAAGGGATCTTTTCCAATATCCTGCTGGTTTACTGCATGCTCATGGTCACAGGTCTGATTATGACCGTGACCCCCTCTATTCGGGAGAGGGCAGTGCAGCTGAATTGTCCACGGGCGTTCCTCATCGGTTGTGCCCAGGCAATGGCGATTTTTCCCGGCCTTTCCCGTTCGGGCTCCACCATTTTTACCGGGATGCTTCTAGGAGTTAATCGGGAGACTGTGGCCCGGTTTTCTTTTATCATGTCCATTCCGGCAATTCTTGGTGCAGTGGTGCTGCAGTCAAAAGATTTGCTGGAGAACCCTCCTGACTCCGGTAGCCTGTTGTTGATAGGGGCTGGAACAATTTCTTCTGCAATCTGTGGCTATTTTGCAATTATTCTTCTTCTGGATGTCATTCGTAGAAACAAACTGCAATATTTTGGTTATTATTGTTTATTACTCGCATCCTGCGGCCTCCTCTATACCTTTTTTAGCAGTTAAAACTTAGACTTGTTTTGTAAATTCAATGGATATCAGAACGTTACCGGAAGAAGAACGCGAAATTTATAATCGTATCCGTAGCAAATATAAATTGACATTTGATAAATTGACAGTAAAAGAGCAGACCGTTCGTCTCCTCAAAGTTGCTGATATTGAAGAGTTTCTTGATGGAAAAGATCCCTTTGCAAATGTCAGCGAGTTTCCCTTCTGGGTAAAGCTCTGGGAAGCGGCTATGATTTTGTCTTACGCTCTGGCCACCCTTCCTGATCCCAAAGGAAAAACACTGCTTGAGCTTGGGGCAGGCCTTGGAGCCCCCGGGATTACAGCTGCTGCCTGTGGTTTTGATGTGACCCTTTCCGACTATGAAGATATCATTATGGATTTTCAAAAGGTAAGTGTCGCAGCCTCAGGGCTTACTAATGTTCATTGTGCTCATATTGACTGGTTAAATCCTCCTGACTTGAAGCCTTTTGATGTGCTCACAGCAGCAGAAGTTTTGTTCAGAGAAGAGTTCTTTGATCCGCTTTTGCATGTGTTCAGGAAATATCTCAAACCCGGTGGAACAATATATCTTGCCCATGACGCACGGAGAAAGTGTTTACCTCTTTTTATGGAACGGGCAAAAGAGGAATATACTATTGCAGGCAGTAAACAGACTATTCGCAAGGATGGGCAGGACATTACGATCATTATTAATCGTCTCCGGGCAAAAGGCTAACGGAGAGAGGGTATGTTGCTCTATCCGGTGAATTTAGCGATTAGTGGCAGGCTCTGTCTTGTAATTGGTGGTGGAGAGGTTGCAAGTCGTAAAGTTGAGTCACTTCTTCCCTGCGGGGCAGTGATCCGGATCATCAGTCCTGAAATTGATGAACGTCTTGCAGAGCTGGCCAAAGCTGGTTTATTGGAGTGGCAGCAAAGAGAATATCTCCACGGTGATTTACAGGGGGCAAATCTTGTCTTTGCTGCAACAGACAACCGGGAAATTCAGAATCAGATTGTGACTGAAGCCAATGAATCTGGAATAGTGGTGAATGTTGTTGATATGCCGGAAGCCTGTACGTTTCAGGTGCCTGCTTCTTTTCGCCGGGGAGAGTTGCTGATAACAGTGGCAACAGGTGGTGGAAGCCCGGCCCTTGCCGCTCGCATTCGTAAAAATCTTGAATCTTTTTACGGGCCTGAATATGGATTACTTGTTGGACTAATGGCTGAGCTGCGCAAAGAAATTGTGGGCAGAAATGATGCCCAGGTTGAGCACAAAAAACTCTTTGCAAGAGTTCTGGATAGTGACATCCTTGATTGTATCAGGGAACAGAAGTGGGAAACTATTGAAGTGTTGTTGCGGGACATTCTGCCATCGACTATTGATGTCCCATGCTTGATGAAAGAGATGCACAGGTCCCGGGGGAAAAATAATCATGTTGAGTGAAATCAACTATCTTTTATTCAACAGTGTACTGGTTGTAAGTTTTGTGGCCACTGCTGTTTATCTCGTATTCTTTTTCAGCCAGAAGGAAAAACTCCGAACAGTTGCCAGGATGATTCTGCTTGGTTCCGGAATCCTGCAAACTCTTTATATCCTCTCACGTTATCTCATTGCCGGCTACACTCCCATCACATCGCAGCATGAGGCGGCAACCTTTTTTGCCTGGTCTGTGACCTGGGCCTACCTTTCTTTTCACTGGCGTTATTCGGTGAGAAATTTCGGAACATTTGTTTCAGTGCTGGCTCTCATCATGCTGTTGGTTGCAGCCTCGGTGTCCCGTGAGTTTCAGCCACTGGCACCAGCCCTGCAATCTCTATGGCTTCCCATTCATGCCGGTGTCTCGGTCATGGCCTATGGTTTCCTGGCACTCGCTTTTTGCGGGGGCATCATGTACCTGCTCCAGGAACGGGAATTGAAATCCAAAAAGTTCGGCTTCTTTTTTACCCGCCTTCCATCACTTGATGCTCTTGATCAGTTGAACAGCCATTGCTTAACTGCAGGCTTTACGTTGCTTACCCTTGGGATTGTCACCGGTTCCATCTGGGCCCGCCAGGCATGGGGGACATACTGGCACTGGGATCCCAAGGAAACATGGTCTCTTATCACCTGGTTTCTCTATGCCATCCAACTTCATCAACGTGTCACCGTGGGCTGGCGTGGAAAAAAGGCAGCACTGATGTCCATTGTTGCATTTTGTTCGGTTCTCTTCACCCTGTGGGGAGTGACATATCTGCTTGGGGGTGTACATAGCTATGCCCGGTGAGACGATTCTACTGCTTGGGGTTAATCATAAAAATACCCCGCTTGAGGTGCGTGAAAAACTCGCTCTCAGCAGTGGGTATGAAGAGCCTTTACAGGCCTTGGGTAAAATAGACGGCTTGCGGGAGTATTACCTTCTCTCCACTTGTAATCGTGTGGAAATCCTGGTTTCTGCCAGTGATGGTGATGCGGTGGAAAAAGAGCTTGCCGGATTTCTTTTTGGTGATGCCCTTTCTCCGGATCAATTCGAGAAATATCTCTACTGTCACCGCAACGAAGAGGCTATTCATCATCTGTTTATGGTGGCAGCCAGTCTCGATTCCATGATTGTTGGTGAATCGCAGATCCTGGGGCAGTTGAAGGAGGCATATCGCTGGTCAGCGGATAAAAAATGTACCGGCCCCATCCTCAACAAGCTGTTGCACAAGGCTTTTTCCGTGGCTAAACGGGTGCGCAGTGAGACTCGTATCGGTTCTTCTGCGGTTTCCATCAGCTATGCTGCCATTGAGCTTGCAAAAAAAATCTTTGGATCCCTCGACAATAAAAAGGTTCTTCTTATCGGAGCCGGTGAGATGGCAGAGCTTGCAGCCGAGCATCTGGTGGGCAATGGTGCCAAAGATGTGGTGGTGGCCAACAGGACGCTGCAGAGGGCCCTTGATCTGGCAAAACGTTATAATGGTCGTGCCGTTGGACTCGATGAGCTTTTTGAGCAGTTGGAGCAGGTGGATATTATTGTGAGTTCAACCGGCGCTCCGGGGATTATCCTGCATAAAGAGGAAGTGAAACCTCTTATGCGCAATCGTCGCAATAAACCATTGTTTTTTATTGATATTGCTGTGCCGCGAGACCTTGATCCCGCCTTGAATGATCTTGATAATGTGTACCTCTACGATATTGATGATCTCCATAATGTGGTGGAGATGAATAAGGCTGAACGGGATAAAGAGGCCGTGAAAGCCAGCAGGATTGTGGACGAGGAGGCGTTGAAGTTTAAAGGCTGGCTGGCAGGTCTTGCCATTACTCCAACTGTTACAGCTCTTCGCGAGAAAGGGAACGAGATCTGTCGTATGGAGCTTGAAAGAACCTTGCCGCGCCTCAAAAATCTGAGCGCCAAAGAGCGTAAAAGCGTGGAAAAAATGGCCGGCGCAATTGTTTCCAGGCTCCTTCATGATCCTGTCATTTTCCTGAAAAGTGACAATTGTAAAGACCAGTCCGAGCTGAAGGTTGATATTTTTCGTTCTGTGTTTGATCTGGAGAAAAAAGAATGAAGGAAGAGGAGCGCCGGGAACTTCTTGCAGACGAGTGGCTCATGGTGCGGCATTCAGGTGAGATTCCTGAAATTACACTTCATTCATCGCTTTACTATTTAACAGAAGACAAGGATGGGCCGGGGCTTACATTAAGCGAAGAAGAAGTTTCATCCCTGAAAGAGGCAGCGCTTGAGCGTTATCATGAAATTATTCTTCGAGATATCTGCGTGGAAAATTATCACAAGACCATATATCGCGGAGTGAGACGAAGCCTTTATAACTTGCAGCGTTGTCAGGCCTTTGCCGAAAGGCAGTCTGTTGAGTGTGATGACTTGCGTGAAACAGCAGCTCAGGCATTGTTGCTTTTCCTGCAGCAGGGAAGCAGGGCAGCAGGAAAAGATCTTCCCCGGAATTTTATTAACTGCAGCATGAAGGAACTGGAAGAGCTGACGCAGGAACTGGGGCTCACGGTTGAACAGCTGCCTTCTGATATCGCACTGTTTTGTCTGCCGGACTGATAAATGTTCGGGTAGCACCTCATCTTCGTTCGAATCGCCTTACTCGCATATGAACTAATATAGCGAGTAAACCGATTCGAACGAACCTGAGGCACTATCCAAACATTTACAAGTTTGTAAAAAAGTCAAATTTGGAATGGCTACGTAAAAAGCTTCATCTGCGAAGCAAATGAAGCTTTTTTACCCTAAAGAACATAAATATAACGCCATCAATCATCAAGGAGAAAAAAATGCCTTACGTGAATATTCGAGTAGCTGGCAAACTGACAAAAAACCAGAAGAGTAATATCTGCAAGGGGGTGACCGATGTGATCGCGAGAGAAGCAGGCAAACCTCCAGAAGCAATTCTCATTTTCATCGATGAAGTGGAACACGAAAATATTGCCAAGGCCGGCGTTCTCCTCAATCCTCCTGAATAAGGAAGACTCATGGATGCACAGAAGCGACTGGAAGAGTTGCGTCTTCTGCTGAATGAACATTCCCACCACTATTATGTCCTTGATGATCCACAGATTTCCGATGGTGAATATGATCGCCTGTTTCAGGAACTGCTGGAGATAGAAAAGGCCCATCCGGACTGGATCAGCCGGGATTCTCCCAGCCAACGGGTTGGTGGCGCACCACTCGATAAGTTTAATCAGGTGGAACATCGCCTGCCCATGCTCAGTCTTGAAAATGCCTTTACCGACCATGATCTCCATGCCTTTGAAGATCGTCTGCTTCGCTTTCTGCTCACTGATAAAGCTCCGGGTTACATGGCTGAACCAAAGCTCGACGGTCTGGCAGTGGAGCTGGTCTATGAAAATGGGCTGCTGATCCAGGGAAGCACCAGGGGGGACGGCAGTATTGGAGAGGATATAACAGCTCAGCTTCGTACTGTTCCCTCTATTCCACTGCGACTTTGTAGAAGTGATATCCCGCGTCTTGAAGTACGCGGCGAAGTCTTTATGGATCGTGGCGGGCTTGACAAACTTAATCACCAGCGGGCAGAAGACGGGGAGCCGCTTTTTGCAAATCCCCGTAATGCAGCAGCGGGTTCTTTGCGTCAGCTTGATCCCAAAATCACAGCTCAGCGGCCATTACGTTTTTTTGTCTACGGCATATCTGAACCCTCGGACACAAAATGTCCCAATCAGCAGGAGCTGTTTGAATTTCTGGCTGATCTTGGCTTGCCAATAAACTCTCTTACACAATACTGTCCGGATATGTTGACTGTGATTGCTCGATTTACCGAGCTGTCCAGCCTGCGCCATGATCTCGCTTACGAAATTGACGGCATGGTGGTTAAAGTCAATGATTTTTCCCTGCAGACAAGGCTTGGTGCCAGGGCAAGGGCTCCGCGCTGGGCCATCGCCTGTAAATTTCCGGCCATTCAGGCCACCACTAAAATCTTAAAAGTTGATTTTCAGGTAGGACGAACAGGGGCCATAACCCCTGTGGCAATTCTTGCACCGGTTGATGTGGGCGGAGTGATGGTCAGTCGTGCCACTCTGCACAATGCGGATGAAATCCTGCGAAAAGATCTGCGCACCGGAGACACAGTGCTTATTCAGCGGGCAGGTGATGTGATTCCCGAGATCGTGAAAGCAGTGATTGATACACGTGACGGCTCTGAGAAAGCCATTGTTCTTCCTGAAATTTGTCCTGTCTGTTCACATCCACTGGTCAAACCTGATGGGGAGGCTGTGACCCGTTGTGTGAATCCCCATTGCCCTGCCCAGAGACTGCAGTCACTGGTACACTTTTGTTCCAAAGCCGGTCTTGATATTGAGGGTCTGGGGAAAAAGAGTGTGGAACAGCTTTTTACTCTCAAGCTTATTGGTGATGTACCCGATATCTTTCAGCTTAAAAAGGAAGACCTGGCAGACCTTGAGGGCTGGGGTGAGAAATCTGCTGACAATGCGCTGGCCGGTATTCATGCTGCAAAAAATCCATCCTTGTCGCACTTTCTTGCGGCTCTTGGCATTCGATACGTGGGCGAGGTGACTGCCAGCCTGCTTGAACGTAGTTTTCATAGTCTTGAGAAATTGTTTGAGCTGAAGACCGTAGATCTCCTCGAGGTTGAGGGACTGGGTGAACAGGCTGCGCAATCCATTGTTGATTATTTTTCTGATCCTGCTGTCCTGGAAATGATGGAAAGGCTCCATGAAGCAGGAGTACGACCTCTGGTCATGGAAGAGAAGAAAGAAAATCTTCTTCTCAGCGGCGAAGTCTTTTTATTCACCGGTAGTCTGAAAAAAATGTCCAGAACCGAGGCTAAAAAACTGGTCAAGGATAACGGTGGACAGATTGCCAGTGGCATTACCAAAAAATTAACCTGTCTGGTGGTGGGTGAAAAACCGGGATCCAAGTTGAAAAAGGCCCGGGAAAAAGGTAAAAAAGTACTTACAGAGGATGAGTTTTTGAACTTAGGGTTCATTCAACAATAACTTCGTAATTATGAGGTGTAAGATGAATGTTTAGGGAAACGAATTTCGATTATTTAAACGCAGGCGTAGCCGAGCTACGTTGAGGATTAAATAATTGAAAAGCGTTTTTCTAAATGTTTATATTGCGCCTCAGAAAACGAAGTTATTTTTGAATGCACCCTTAGGGTTCGGTAAAAAATAACTTGGCATTTTCCGGTCATAAATGTGCTACAGGTTCAGTCGATTTTATATATTCACAACCGCAGCGTAGCTGGCTACGTGAGGATTGTGAATATATAAAATCGG
>JAYEOK010000211.1:0-10282 GCA_034722915.1 Thermodesulfobacteriota bacterium
GGCAGGCCCAGGTAATCCAAAAGGAAATGGTACAGATGAGGGTGCTTTTAGCCAGTTGAAAAAGGTGCTTGGGACGATAGAATTAGACTCCTCCACCCCGGAAAATATGGGTAAAAGTGTGCTTACCTGTTGCGTTGTATGCCCCGCAGTACAATAAGTTGCACATTCTGTGAGATGGCGAGCATGGACGTGGGAATCACCTAAACAAATCGTTCCGTTCCCCGTACTACCCTTGGGTTCCCCGGAACGGAACGACTATGCGATACCTCTTTTAAATAAACCGGCTAAGAAAAAAAAGGTGCAACGCCTGCCATAAGCTCAGCGTCTGAGAGGTCGTCGGGATCGAGACCATCTGGAAGAGATATTTTGAAGGTGTTCGTAAAGTTGTTCAGAGATGGTTGTAATTTAGTCGCAGCTAGTTTGCCAGCATGATCACCATCCAACATGAGAACGATTCTGTTTTTTTTGAGAGCAGTTTTTTTGCAATTCCGACAGGTGGAGACCAAGCAATGCAACTGCAGGAATACCAATTTGAGTAAGACGCATAACAGACCAAGCATCTTCCACCACGACAACTCCATCCCATTTGGATGGAACCAGTCGGTGGTAATTATAGAGGATTTGATTTTTAGGCATACAAGGCGGGAAATTCCATTTACCATACTTTTTGTATGAATGAGTTCTTGAGGCGTCTGGCAGCATACCCAAGAGGGTTACCAGCAGGGTCGTGGATACGAACAGCGATGGAAGATTCCAGAAACCCGTGCCCGTAATATGCCCCTGCTTCGAATCTGCTGGCAGTTTTCAGCAGGATTCCTTTTGAATGGAAGAATCTTGTCGTGTGATCAAGCGGAATACGTCTTGTAAAGGGTACGAATTTTTTCCTGGGAGATGAACGACGCGATACTATGCTACAAGACGATAAAGAAGAAAGATAAAGATCCGCCTGACGGAAGGATTTGCCATCGAGCCTACATACAAGATCAATAACATCTCCACCACTGTTATAACCGGTAAAACAGTGGTAGAGATTTTTACTGAGACTGACCACAAAGGCGTTGGGATTATGTCCATGATGTATTGGGCAGGGGCCGAATAGCTGGTCGCCTTGCTTTCTGAAGTTATTCAGCACTCCTTTGTCTTTAAGCACCGCAGCAATTGATATTTGTTTTCTTAAGCTCCTGAAGTTTAACCACGCAGAGCCTGGTAAGTGGTTCATAAGGAAATTTTCTGCGAGTCCCTAAAAAGGGTGTTCCTGTTGTTTGGGACTGCATAGTTTTGCTCCTGCTGGCTCAGGAATAGGTACAGTGTCCTTCTGTTGATTGTCAATGGAAACCCAGCCTTTTGCCGAGCGTATGGCTACTTTTTGTTTTTCAAGATCGGTAAGAGCAGCACCAAGTCGCTGATTATTGACTTTTAGTTATACTTTGTGAGTCGTAAATAGTTAATAAGACGACATTAAAGCGAGTTTCTCCCTTGATTTTGTGGTCGATAATTAGTAGGATAATTTAAAAATATTTCAATTGTTTTTGGGCAGTCTGGTATCCCATCACAGCTGCTACAAAAATTCAATTTTCAAAAAAGGACAATTCCCATGACAGGCTTTACAGGTTGACGGGCGCTACTCGTCAGCTTGCGTCTTGTCACGGGAGGTATCACCAATATTTTCAAAGACATACTGTAAGTATTGCAGGTAGAGCTTTTCAGTATTTAAAAGGCCTTTTTCAGGCAGACAAGAAAAATCTTGAACGTATTGAAAAAAGAGTTCCCGAGGTTAGCTACGATCCGCTTCAATATTTTCTGTCTGATGCCGATTGGGATTGGCGTCCAATAAATGATCAAATAGCTGCTGATGCTGATAAACTTCTAGGAGGACACGGAGACAGCGCTCTTTATATTGACGAAACCGGGCTCCCCAAAAAAGGAAAAATGTCGGTTGGAGTATCCCGGCAATGGTGTGGTCGTTTCTCTACTCCAATTGACACTCGTTTGTATTTGCCCAAAAACTGGACTGACGATAAAGAACGTTGCAAAAAAGCAAAAATCCCAGTTGATGAAATAGTATTCAAAACCATGGCTGAGCAAGCGCTTGAGATGGTTTTTCATGCAAGAAAAAGCGAAATTCGGTTTAACTGGGTCGGGTTTGATGGTTTTTATGGAAGCAAGCCTGAATTTCTTCGCGCCCTCGCAGATAACAATGAAACATTCATGGCAGATGTACACAAGGATCAACACGTTTACCTTGAAGATCCACGGCCTATCGTGCCAGTGGCAAAATCAAAAAAGGGGCTAAAACCTACAAAGCTCAAAGCTCAAACAACATCTACTCGGGTAGATAAACTGGTAGAATCTCAGCCGGATGATGCCTGGAAACGCGTCAAGGTTCGTGAAACCACAAAAGGTAAGCTCATTGTAGATATTCTCCATAAGACTGTTTGGTTATGGGACGAAAAGGAAAAACATGCAAGATTGTGGCATCTGGTTGTAAGGCGTGAGATTGGATCTCCAAATGAAATAAAATATAGTTTGAGCAATGCTATTTCAGAAACATCTGTGAAAAGGCTTGCTTACATGCAAGCTCAGCGATACTGGGTTGAACGACCATTTCAGGATGCGAAAAATGAGTGCGGGATGGGTGACTATCAAGCTCGAGGATGGCTTGCCTGGTATCATCATATGACAATGGTGATGATGGCCATGTTGTTCATGATAGAACAACGTCTACATCATCAGGTAGAAATTCCGTTATTGAGCTGTGCTGATATAACCACTTTACTCAAGTCAATATTACCACGTCGCGATGTAACAGAGGACGAAATCTTGAGGCAACTGCAGATACGACACAAAAAACGTCAGGCGTCGATAGATCACGAATACAAAAAACAATGGGATTCCGGCGTATTACGATGCTTGGAATGAGTCCCAAAGTAGAATTAGTTGCTCTCGTAAAGCAGAACGAGTAAGTGGCGTGCTACTGTTTTTAAGCAATACTACAATTCGTTCATGCAAAGAGCTTGCTCCATTTTTAATTTTAGTACTTTTATCAGAATATTTACTTGCTGGCAACGCTCGTGATAGGTTGGATGATCTTGAGTTGATACTTAAAGTGATAGATTTTGTCGAATTTATGCTAGAGATCATCACAATAGAGTTGACTTCAAGAAATGAAGTCCTGTAGAGATTCTGGTAATCAATGAATTATTAATTAATCACTGTTGTATTAAATTCAACCACTGGGAGTCTGGTCCATGTATAGACATTTTATAATCATAATTCTTCTCATCGGTCTCGGACTTCCGGGTCTGGCATCTGCGGCCGACAAGACGTATAGTCGTGAACAGTGCCTGGAGATGGCACTTACGCGTAACCCATTGGTTTTAGCAAGTGTCGAGAGAAAAACTCAAGCTGAGTGGGGCAAGAAAGCAGCTTATGATGATTTCCTCCCCAAACTTAATATGGATTATTCCTATGTTTATGTCGATGGTGAGCACAACATTGATGCTGATTTTATCGGGGTTGGAGAGGTGAGCGTCAGTAAACGTAATAATTATAAGATGAGTCTGCATGTTGACCAGCCTCTTTTTACCGGTTTCCGTTTGACCGAGAGATATAATCTCGCTGATCTTGGCCTTAAGGGGGCTGTCGCCGGTGAGCAGTTGGCCAAACTTGAGATTACTTTTCAGACCGTCAGGGCCTACTATGATTTTCTTATGCTCCAGAAACTTCAGATGGTTGCGGATGCTGCGGTGACCCAGCTGGCCTCCCATCTTAATGACTCGGAGCAATTTTTCAAAAATGAGATTATTCCTTTAAACGATTTGCTCGAGTCAAAGGTTTACCTTGCCAATGCCAAACAGGATGCCAGGATTGCGGCGAGCCGAACCCGGGTCTCCCGGATGGCTCTGGCAACCATCATCAAAGAACCTTTGAGTCTGAGATTCACGGTTGAAGATTCTCCAGATATGGCTGCCTTAAATTGCAATGTGGAGCCGCTTACACTCCAGGCTTTGGCAATGAGGCCGGAATTACAACGGGCAAATTATAACCTGGAGGCCTCTAAAAAACAGATCACTTTGGCAAAAAGTACCTATTTCCCCACAGTGTTTGTGAGTGCTACTCATAATCGCTATGGTGGTGATATTCTGGTCGATGGTCATGGTCTCAGTGATCTGCAGGACCCCCGAGAGTCGATGATCGGGGTCTATGCCTCTTGGGAGCTTTTTGCCTGGGGAAAAACTAAGCATGAGGTCAACCAGGCTGCTGCTGTAAATCGCGAGGCTAATCAATCTCTGGTCGGTGTTATTGATGAAATTACGTTGGAGGTTCAGGATAATTTTATTAATGCACTTACTGTTTATGAAAACATTGCAACCGCCCAAATTGCGGTTGAACAGGCTCGGGAAAACCTGCGCATGAATGAGTTACGTTACAAAAACCAGCTTTCGACAAATACCAATGTCCTTGATGCCAGGACCCTGTTGACCGATACCGAAACCAAATATTATCAGGCCGTTTATGACTACAATATCCGACTTGCCGGCCTGGCCCGGGCGGTCGGGGTTGGGAGTTGGCAGGACTTGAAAAGCAACTGATTGATTCTATACAGACCTCGTCAAACGGGAAAGGTCATATTTTTGTAACTTTTTGATATGACAGTGTATCTCTGGTAAAACCAGTCTAATTGGACATCTTGTGCCCTACATTTTTTAAAACATGCTGATATTGTAGACAATAATATCTAATACCGGTAAACGGTAAGTGAGGCCGGCATAAGTGCCTTGTTGATATGTTCAACTTGCTAATTTTAATAGAATTCTCCATTTCCTTGTTTTTTATGACAGCTTTTCAGGAGTAAGGCACTAAAAACATCCAAAGTGGCTAAAAACTGTCAAATTGTCCAAAAACGACGTAACACCTTGTATGTACGCTATTTTTAGTTGGTATCGCCGATTTTACTCAAAAAACATTCATGTTTTCACCGTATTTTTATGAATTATTGCTGAGTAGAAAAACCATTTTTTTGTATATTTTTGTACCTGGAACCTCTTTATAGTCCAATAATATTACCATTATTGACCCTATTTACTATGTCTGCTATAATTTAAATCCAAGCAAAAGGTTAAAATTTATGACACCACAAAAAAAACATTGTCTGCAAAAAAAAATTGTTGGAAAAAGTATCTTATTAATCAGTATTGCAGTTATTGCAATATTTGCCATAACCGGTTGTTCTGAAAAAGAGGAACCGGTCAAAAAGGAGGTCATCCGGCCTGCTAAAATTATGATCATCGAACAGCAGGAGACTGCTGAAAATTCCAAATTTCCCGGTAAGGTTCAGGCTCTCGACCGGGTTGAGATCTCTTTTGAGGTTTCGGGGAAACTGGTTGAATTGGCGATCAAGGAGGGGCAGCGTGTAAAAAAAGGTGACCTTGTCGCCCGTATCGACCCCAGTGACTATAAGAACAATCTTGCCGCGCAGCAGGCCAAGGTTAACCAGGCCAAGGCTGAAGTCGACCGTTATGTAAATCTTCTCAAAGAGAAGGTCGTGGCTAAATCAACCTATGATGTCAAAAAAAGAAATTATGAGGTAGCAGTTTCAGGGCTCAATATTGCGCGTAAGGCATTTAATGATACCAGGCTCAAAGCCTCTTTTGATGGCATTATTGGTAAGCGCTTTGTCGATAATTACCAGATAATTCAAGCCAAACAACCAATCGTATCGCTCCAACGACTCTCGGCTATTGAAATTGTCGTCAATGCCCCGGAAAATATTATGCGGGAAAACTCAGAGGATTTATCGGTAAAATTTAAGGCTGCATTTGCCAACTATCCAGATGATATTTTCTCCCTTGCAGTCAAAGAGTATGCGGTTGAGGCCGATTCTCAGACCCAGACCTACCGGGTGGTTTTTACGATGCCGACGCCGGAGGGTAAGACCATTCTTGACGGCATGACGGCAACGGTTTTTGTGGAGATGGTTTCTGCCGCTGTAGATGCGGTTGAGGTTCCGGTCCAGTCTATTTTCTATGACGAGGATGATAAGGCCTATGTCTGGAAAACCAGCCCTGACTTGCACGTAAATCGCCACCCGGTTGAAGTTGGTACGCTAACTAATGGTGGCAATATCAAGATAACATCAGGCCTGGTCTCAGGGGATCGAATCATCACGGCCGGAGTGCAGAAGTTGACTGAAGGTCTTAAGGTTCGAGAGTTTACCGGGACGATGGGAGAGTAGTCACCATGAATTTAGCTGAATATTCGATCAGAAAAAAAACGGTGACCCTGGTCTTAACCGTTATGCTGGTGATTGGCGGCATAGTCTCTTTCACCAAAATCGGGATGCTGGAAGATCCGGAATTCACCATCAAAGATGCGGTCGTGATCACGGTCTATCCCGGTGCTTCGCCCCAGGAAGTTGAGGAGGAGGTGACCGATAAGGTCGAAACCGCAATCCAGCAATTAGGCCAGCTCAAAGAGATTAAATCGATCAGCCAAGCCGGGCTTTCAATTATCACGGTTTCAATGAAGGACAAGTATACTTCGGCCGATTTACCGCAGGTCTGGGATGAGCTGCGCCGTAAGGTCGGTGATGTGCAGGGACAATTGCCCCCGGGGGTTCAGCCATCCATTGTCAATGATGATTTTGGCGATGTTTTTGGAATCCTGCTGGCAGTTACCGGTGAAGGTTACTCCTACAAGGAGTTAAAAGACGCGGTCGACTATCTTCGTAAAGAGCTTCTTCTGGTTGATAATGTCTCAAAAGTCTCCCTTTGGGGTGCCCGCACTGAGGCCATTTTTGTTGAGATATCAACCTCCCGTCTGGCCCAATTGGGTATCGGGCTTGATACGGTATATGCTCAATTAAGTGAACAGAATATGGTGGCCTCCGCCGGTTCTGTTAAAGTTGGACCTGAATATATAAGAATCAGTCCTACTGGAGAATATAACTCGGTTGAAAGTATTGAAAACCTCCAGATCCGTGATCCTCAGTCCGATACCGTGATTTATCTGAAAGATATTGGTAATGTGGTGCGCGATTATGTTGATCCCCCGAGTCAGGTGTTGCATTTTAATCAGGTGCCGGCCATCTCATTAGGTATTTCAATTGCGTCAGGGGGTAATGTTGTCAAGCTTGGAGCGGCTGTAAATGAGAGGCTCGACCAACTCAAGGAAATGCTGCCGGTGGGTATGGAAGTTAATGTTATTAATTTCCAGGCGACTGACGTGACTTTGTCAATTAAAGCTTTTATCATCAATTTTCTTGAAGCCATTGCAATTGTGGTCATTGTCCTTTTGATATTTATGGGCATGCGCAGCGGCTTGCTCATCGGCTCAATCCTTGCCATTACCGTGCTTGGAACCATTATTGTAATGGATATGATGGGTATCAGTCTGCAACGAATTTCGTTAGGCGCTCTAATTATTGCTTTGGGTATGCTGGTTGATAATGCGATTGTGGTTACTGAAGGGATGTTGATCCGGATTGAAGCCGGGATGGATAGAATTAAAGCTGCCGGTGAAGTTGTAAGCCAGACCCAGATGCCGCTTTTAGGCGCCACAATCATAGCCGTTCTCGCCTTTTGGGGGATTGGCATGTCTCAGGACAGTACCGGAGAGTTCTGCCGTTCACTGTTTCAAGTCATGTTGATCTCCCTGATGATGAGCTGGGTTATCGCGATCACGATTACACCGCTTTTTTGCAAAATGTTTTTAAAAGGGGGTTCATCTACAGGCGAGCCGACAGACCCCTACAAAGGCTTTATCTTTGTCGGCTACAAAAAGATTCTCTCCTGGTGTATCCGCTTGCGTTGGTTCACTATTCTAGCCATGATCGGCATGTTGGTCGCATCTATTTATGGTTTTGGACTTCTCAAGGGTAGTTTTTTTCCGGCCTCGACAAAACCGATGTTCATGGTTAATTACTGGTTGCCTTCGGGCTCTGATGTTCGACAAACAGTTGCTGATATCAGTGAAATTGAAAAACATATTCTCAAAGATGAACGAGTCTCTTCCGTGGCCTCCTATATTGGTGATGGCGCTCCCCGTTTCATTTTGACTTTCTCACCGGAACAGACCAGTGACGATGGTTATGGAATATTGTTGGTTTCGGTTAATGATTACCGGGAAATTGATACTCTGGTTCCCGAAATAGAAAATTTTATCTCCAGTAATTACCCTGATGCCTATCCGGTCTTAAGAAAATTTGCTTTGGGGCCGGGTGATGACTTTGATATTGAAGCGCGCTTTTCCGGACCTGATAGTAAGGTGCTTCGCCAACTCTCAGAAAAGGCTCAGGCGATTATGCGAAATTATTCCGACTCTGCCAGGGTCTGGGATGACTGGCGTCCACCGGTCAAAAAAATAGTCCCGCTTTTTGATGAGGTTAAAGCCAAGCAAGCCGGTGTCAACCGGACAATGCTGGCGCAGTCACTTGAGAGTGCGGTTTCGGGAACGACAGTCGGGCTCTATCGTGAGGGAGATGATCTTTTGCCCATTATCTCCCGTTTACCGGACGATGAAAGACTGGCAGTTGAGAACCTTAAGGATCTTCAGGTCTATAGCCCGGCCCTCAAAAAATCGGTTCCAATCAGTCAGGTGGTTTCAGGTTTTGAAACGGTTTCTGAAGATCCTTTGCGGATGCGTTTTAACCGCAAATTAACGATCCGGGCCCGGGGTAATATCAAATTTGGCTTGTTGCCCAGTGAAATGCAGATAGCAGTTGAGAAAGATATTGAAGCCCTTGAACTGCCGACTGGGTATGAGATGGCTTGGGGTGCGGAAAAGGAGAACTCGGCTAAGGCGCAGGCCGGGATCAAGGCTAATATGGCAGCGCCGTCGATTGTTATGCTCCTGATTATTATTATGCTTTTTAATAACCTCAGGCAGCCGACTATAATTTTATTATTACTTCCCTTTCTGGTTATCGGCGTTACCGTGGGACTGCTTGGTACAGGCGCTCCCTTTGGTTTCATGTCACTTTTAGGGATGTTGAGTCTGACCGGTATGTTGATCAAAAATGCGATTGTTCTGATTGATCAGATCAATATCGAACTGGCCGAGGGAAAAGAGCCGTTGCTTGCGATTGTTGATGCTTCGGTAAGTCGGATACGTCCAGTCTGTATGGCGGCGATCACCACCGTTCTGGGTATGATACCTTTGGTCTTCGATCCTTTTTTTAAGGGGATGGCGGTGACCGTGATGGGAGGGCTTACCTTTGCAACAGGCTTGACTTTGATCCTGGTGCCGGTACTTTACGTTGTTTTATATCGGATCAAATGGCAGAAACTATAGTTTTTTTTAACTTGTCCGTCCAAAATGCGACTGGATTATCACAACGGTAAGTCAAAAAATTAATGTATAGAGGAAAAAATGAAGAGAGTAAGATATTATGCTTCGCTGACTATCGTATCACTGTTTCTAGTTGTATTGTTTGCCGGTTTTGCTTGCAGCAGTCGAGTTAACAGCGGGTTAAAATCGGCATTGTCGATATTGATCCCTCAAACCCGGCTCTGGACAGCCTCACTGCTATAGTCCCGGTGGGTCTGGCGTTCAGTTTGATTAAACAGGGAGTTACCGGAGTCGGCAACGCTTCAATGGAGGTTATGTTTATAGATTCCCAAAGCAACCAGGTTGTCGCTTTGGGAAAAGATAAACAGATCGGCTCAAAACTCGATGTCGCTGCCAAAACCGACAAATGGGGGTAGGCGCACACCTATACTGAAGCCATCGCAGTTAATGTGGCTGCGAAACCGGTTGAAAAACAACAAATTTTCAAGGTTATATCGCTGGCTGAGTCGGCCTTTTTTTGGGCGGACCCAGTTTTGTTTGCAGTGCTTTTAGTTATGGGCCATAATAAAAGAGGGATATTATCACTACAGCGACACTTGAACACCTAACCAGATAAACAGGATCCTTAACGAAGACAAGAATCAATTCCACGCTGAAAAGGATGATATTCTTCAGGCTGGATTACAGTCCTCTGACTATATCAACGTAGACGATACCGGTGCTCGTCACAATGGTAAAAACGGATACTGCACTCACATAGGAAACGAGTTTTTCGCCTGGTTCAAAAGCACAGAGAGTAAAAGTAGAATTAACTTCCTTGAACTTCTTTGTACCGGTAGCACGGATTACCTTCTCAACGATGATGCCTTTCAATATATGATCAATGCTCGATTACCAAAATCCTCTCTTTCTCTTTTGCAAGCATCTCCAGTAACAGCATTTACGGATTCCGTTCAATGGAAGTTGCATATCCAAAATATTGGAATAGTAAAAC
>JAYEOK010000212.1:0-31709 GCA_034722915.1 Thermodesulfobacteriota bacterium
ATCTTGTAACGGGCAACTGTGAAGATTCGCGCGAAAGTGAGTGCAACCGAAGAACCGGATGCGGGAAAACCGCACGTCCGGGACTGTGCGGGGGGCGCCGGGTAACCGGCGTTCCTACCGTGAGATGGCGAAAAAAGACTAACAAGCAGTAATTTATAAAAAAAACGGTCTAAGCAACAACCCGTAAAGATTTGAGCCTATAGCTACCGCAACTTTTAACGTTAATTAATTGAACAAAGATAGGATATATATGTCTATACCAGCACTCCTGCTAGGAAGTATACTCGTAGCAATTAGTATTTTTATGGTTATCAAGGCTCGTAAAAAAATGACTGCTCTTAAAAAGTATGAATTTGAGAATCACTCAGCAGATGGAGTTGTTGAATTTGCAAGTATAGAGTTATCGCGAACTCATGCAGCAGATAAAGGGCTGTATACAGTTTTGGGTATTGTTGGATTTTTTGTGGGGATTTTTGGGGTGGCGCTTTTAGTGGCGGGGTTTAATTTGGGATATTTAGGTTTTAGCACCCTCCAGAGTCAACCTGTTCCATGATTACGGTAATATTTTTCGGGGACACCAATTGATTCGTGAAATTAAGCTGCCAATGTCAGGTCATTAAATAACCGGCTAAAAGTTCATAAACGTCCCGACGATGTCCAACATAGTGGATCACAACAGCCTTATCTATTATATCGGTTTTATAGATAATCCTGTATCGCTTAATCCGATAGGATTGATAACCACCCAGATCTCTTTGGAGGTCTTTGCCAAGGTTTGGATTTTTCTTGAGAATCCGCAGAATCCGGGGACACAATACCATTAAGCAGTTATCTGTGAAAGAAACGGTATCCTGTCCCCGGATTCTGTGAGAGATGTGACCATATATCTCTGCCGAGTTTCACGTAACGATACTCTTAAGGAGATCGGTACTGTTTTTGGACTGAGCGGGTATAGCCCGGCAGGGAATGTAATTAGTCGGGTAGAGAGAAAAATGTCCTAAGATAAAAAGTTGCAATGCAAAATTCGGGATATAATAAATTTTTTATCTTAGGTTAATGTGGCCAAGATGAGACTTGACCCCTTTTTACTTTTTACTTTTCCCTTACATACAGTACTCAAGACAAAAGAAAAGCCCGACAACCCATGTATCATTGGGTTGTTGGGCTTTTTTGTGCTTTTTGGGACCCAGACTGGCGGAGAGGGAGGGATTCGAACCCTCGGTGGAGTCTAACCCCCACACTCGCTTAGCAGGCGAGCACCATCGGCCTCTCGGTCACCTCTCCAATCTGGCGGAGGAAGTAGGATTCGAACCCACGGTACTTTCGTACAACGGTTTTCAAGACCGCCGCCTTCAACCACTCGGCCATTCCTCCAGATGTGACTCTTTTACCATCTGAACAACAAAGTGTCAATATCTTGCAGACAGTCTTCCAAAGTGTCCTGTTAAAAAACAGAAGCGCACGCCGAATATTACAAAAAAGTGCAACATCCAACAAACGCATGTGACATATTTGTTAAAAAGTTGTAGTATGGATATGATAAATTGAAGCTAAAAATACGTAATATAATGGAAACTACAGACGTGATTTGTAGGAGTCAGGTCCTGCTGGTGATTGATACCAGCGCTACGTACCTGATTTTGTCCGCGGGAGCGGGCTTCTATACCCAAATAACCATTAAAATTGATTTTCGATTGTTCAATTTTTCCCCAACTCCGTAATGCTGCGAGACATAACACCCTGTCTGCTTGTGATTTTGACGAGGTCTGTAGTACGTCAGGGTCATAAAAACAACAGCCTCTGAGAATTATAGCAACAAGCGCTGACAGATTAGCAAAAATGACAAAACACTACGACATAACAACGCACCTTGAGGATCTCAGATGTCTCTACGAGATCACCAAAAGCCTTGCTTCGTCTACAGACCTTAAAGAATGCTTGAGTAGAACCATGGAAACCATCGATTCCATGAAACAGATGGAAAATGGAACAGTAACCATCATCAACCCAGGCACCGGAAAGTTGGAGATTGAGGTCGCACACGGCATCAATGCTGAAGGTCGTAAACGTGGCAAGTATCAAATAGGAGAGGGGATCACCGGCAGGGTTGTGGCTTCCGGGGAGCCGATCATTGTCCCGCACATTGCAGACGAACCAATGTTTCTTAATAAAACCAGAGCAAGGGGAGATCTCAGCAATCAGACCCGATCTTTTCTCTGCGTTCCTATCCGGGAAGGCAAGCAGATCATAGGCGCACTCTCTGTGGACAGGATCTACCAGGAAGGCATATCTGAGGCAGACGCGGACTTGCGCTTTCTTACAATCCTCAGCAGCCTGATTGCCCAGACAACACACAGAATCCAAACGGTCAATCAGGAACAGGATGACTTACGGGTTGAAAATCTGAAACTGAAAAGAGAGCTTTCCGAAAAAAATAAAATCAACGACATACAGGGAAATTCCAGCAGGATGCAGGAGGTGTATGGGATGATCCACAGGGTCGTTGATTCAAACGCAACCGTTCTTTTACGTGGTGAGTCTGGAACCGGAAAGACCTTGGTGGCAAAGGCTTTACACTACAACTCCAAAAGAAACGAGAAGCCCTTTATTGTGGTTAACTGTTCGGCTCTGCCTGAAACCCTTCTGGAAAGCGAACTCTTTGGTCATGAAAAAGGGGCATTCACAGGGGCAACGGATCGAAAATATGGGAGATTTGAGCAGGCAGAAGGCGGAACCCTGTTTCTTGATGAAATTGGCGAAATCAGCCTTGCTGTACAGGTGAAACTTTTAAATGTTGTACAGGAACGCACCTTTCAGCGTCTGGGATCGGGAAAATCAATATCCTGCGATGTAAGGCTTGTTGCGGCAACCAACCGCGACCTTGAAAAAGCTGTGCAGGATAAAAGTTTCAGAGAAGATCTCTATTACAGATTAAATGTCTTTCCGGTGTATATGCCTGCACTGTGTGAACGAAGAACCGACATTCTTTTGCTTGCTGAATATTTTCTTGAAAAATATTCAGCAGAAAATAATCAATCCATCAAGCGGATATCAACGCCTGCCATCGACATGCTTATCCAGTACCATTGGCCGGGAAATGTGCGGGAGCTGCAAAACTGCATGGAACGTGCAGTGCTTATCTGCGACGGAGACACCATAAAAGGCATTCATCTTCCACCAACGTTGCAAACCTCAGAATCGATCAATCCGGGGAAAAATCCCTTATCACTGTCAGCATCAGTAGAAAATTTTGAAAAAGATATTATTATTGAAGGATTGAAACAAAACCGGGGAAATCAGACTAAAACAGCTAAATACCTCGATACCAGTCTCAGGATCATTAATTATAAAATTCATCAGTATAATATTGATCCGAAAAAATTTAAGATAAATACCCAATGAAACTCCTCCTTCATGTCTGCTGCGCTCCGTGCTCCACCTATACTCTCAGCAAATTACGCGAACAAAATATTGACGTCTTCGGTTATTTTTACAATCCGAACATCCACCCCTACCGTGAGTTCCGTAAACGTCTGGTAACTCTTTGCGATTTTGCAAAAGAAAAAGACTTCTCCCTGGAACTGGAAACCGAATACGGATTAACTGAATATTTACGCAAGGTAGTCTTTCACGAAAAAAAGCGATGCATGATCTGTTATGATATGCGGCTTGAAAAAACTGCTCAACAAGCGGTTAAATCCGGCGCTGATGCCTTTTCCTCGACCCTTCTCTATTCCAGGTATCAAAACCATGAAGCCATCATAAAGACAGGCAGAAAAATGGAAAGGAAATATGGGGTGGAGTTCTATTACGAAGATTTTCGTGAAGGCTGGCAGGAAGGCATAGATCGCGCTGTTTCAATGGATCTTTATAGACAACCCTATTGCGGATGTATATACAGTGAACAGGAACGATACGATAAAAAATTACAAAAGAAATTACGCCAGGAACGAAAACAGAAGAATGCGTGATCTCTTATATTTTTAGTTTTCTTTTTTTACAAGAGGTGAATTCCATGCTCGACATCATTGTGTTGGCAACAACTAACAAAAACAAAATAAAAGAATTTCAGGAAATGGTGAAAGATTTTCCTGTGGAGATAAAAGCTGTTAGCGATTTTGGTCCCATTCCGGAATGTATCGAAGATGGCAAAACATTTGACGACAATGCCTACAAAAAGGCTCTTCATACTGCAAAGATATTGGGACTTCCAGCCATTGCTGATGATTCCGGATTGGAAGTTGAAGCACTGGGGGGGGCGCCAGGGGTTTACTCTGCAAGATATGCAGGTGAGTCTGCAACAGATGAGGACAATTGTGAGAAACTGCTGAAAGAAATGAAGGGTGAGAAAAACCGAAAAGCGGCTTTTCAATGTGTTCTTTCCATCGCTGTTCCGGCAGGCCCGGCACTCACCTATGAGGGAACCTGTGAAGGAACAATCCTTGAAGAAAAACAGGGCGAGTCAGGCTTTGGTTACGATCCACTCTTTTTCTATGAGCCTTTGAACAAAAGCTTTGCAGAGTGCAACATGGAAGAAAAGAATAAAGTCAGCCACCGGGGAAAAGCCCTTGCAGAACTTCGTGATGAGTTTGATAAGGTTATAATATGGTTGAACCAGCGTCTTGCGGAAGCAAAACCGCCCAAACCTGATCATAGTGAATTTGAAGAGGATGACTGGTCTCAGTCCTGACACCGAAAGCTAAAGGCAGGAACCCGTTCGCGCGGGTTCCTCGACAACATGGCGGGACAATTTACATTGTAGGAAAATATGCATTGAAAAACGATCTGCTTACTTGTGCAGAATAAAAAAGAACCTTCACTTTAACCCTGACAGGTGCCTCTGTCTCTACTCTTGTAGCCAGGACAAAGTAAATGCGTGGAAGCTTGCTGATAAACACTTTGACAAATATTCTACTGCTGACCGTGTTCGCCTACGGTTTTCTTCTGATTTTTTTATATTTTTACCAGAGCCGGTTGCTCTTTCTTCCCAATCTCCCTTCTCGCACTGTGGAGAACCTGCCCTCGGCAGTGGGGCTGCCTTATGAACCGGTTGACCTGCATACCAGCGACAACATTCACCTGAACGGCTGGTTTATTCCCGCGCCTGAACAACGTGGCATCATCCTTTTCTGCCACGGCAATGCAGGCAACATTTCCCACCGACTTGACTCACTACTGCTGTTCCACAGACTAGGCTTCAGTACCCTGATCTTTGACTATCGGGGCTATGGCAGCAGCCAGGGGCATCCTTCCGAGGCAGGCACCTATCTGGATGTGGAGGCTGCCTGGCAGTATCTGACCACAGAACGCTCCATAGTATCGTCACACATCATCCTGTTCGGCCGTTCGCTTGGCGGTGCCGTGGCAGTTCATCAAGCCACTGTGTCTTCCCCCGGTGCATTGATCGTTGAATCCTCTTTTACTTCTGTGCCGGACATGGCTGCAGGGCTGTATCCCTTTCTGCCAGTCAGATGGTTGAGCCGGTTTGACTATAATGTTCAGCAGCAGTTGCCACGGGTCTCCTGTCCGGTACTGGTGGTGCACAGCCGTGATGACGAAATTATCCCTTTCAGACACGGCAGGGCACTGTACGAGACAGCCAACAAACCAAAGCAGTTCCTGGAACTCCGCGGCGGCCATAATAACGGTTTTTTGCTGGCTGGCCAGGCCTATACCCGGGAATTGGATGGATTTTTATCAGCATGGATCAAATAAAATCTATTCATATCACTATCCGCTTTCACCGGCATCTGCGATCTTTACTTCATCCAAGCCACAGGCAGGATGGGTTAGTTGACCTCAAGGTAAAGCCTTGGGCCTCGATCAAGGATGTAGTGGAATCTCTCCAGGTTCCTCACCCTGAGGTTGGACAACTACTGGTTTGTGGCAGGCAGGTCGGATTTTCCTATCAGGTTCGTGAGGAAGATTTCATCGAGGTACATCCTCTGCTGCCGCCGGTGGATCCCTGCACGCCCACTCTGCTGCGTCCGGAAGTTCTGACCAGGTTCAGGTTTATGGTCGATATCAATGTAGCCAGACTTGGAGCTTTGCTCCGCATGGCCGGAATAGATACAGCTTACATGCCGAATTTCTGTGACACAGATATTGCGGCAATGGCTGTGCGGGAAGGACGAATTCTGCTCAGCCGGGATCGGGGATTGCTCAAACGGAAGATAGTAATCCATGGGCATTTAGTGCGGAGTCAAAAGCCTGATGAGCAACTGCTCGAAATTGTACACCTTTACGGTCTCAAGAATCTGCTGCAGCCTTTCAGCCGCTGTATGCAATGTAACAGCCTGCTTGCCCGAGTTGAAAAGAATGCGATTTTTGACCGTCTTGAGCCTCTCACTCGAAAGTACTACGAAATTTTTTACCTCTGTTCCACCTGCGACAAGATCTACTGGTCCGGTTCCCATAAAGAGGGGATGAAGAGTATCCTTGCAACTCTAAAAAATGACTTGCAAAAGGCAGAGAGACTCAGCATGAATTGGAGGAGCATCACTTATGACAGTTGACCATAAAAAACTGGCAGTTATTCATATTGTCAAGCGAGAGCTGGGCCTGTCCGATGACGTGTACCGGGATATTTTAGAGCGGGAAACAGGTGTGCGATCAGCAAAAGATCTGGACGAGAAAGGATTCAGGCGTTTGATGCGTTATTTTGCCGGCAGCCAACACTACCGAATCAATAAATACGGCCTCACCTTCCGACAGAAACTGTTTATCAAACATCTGGTTGACAACCTTGGCTGGGACATGCAACACTTTAAAAACTTCCTGAATAAATATTACAAAAAGACGGAACTCGACAAGCTGACAAAGAGGGAAGCAAGCAAGGTAATTGAATCGTTGAAAAATATCAGTAAGCGTGAAAAGGGATACGTATGAGGACACAGCCTGTTTTGTCTGAACTGCTGCCGGTGCCGTAGGTCTGACGGTACAAGATGAAATAAAAACTCTGGTTGAGCAGTATGGTGCAGACAATCTTCTCATTGTCCTGGGAATCAACCAGTCTGCTACCCTGCGGATTTTGGCCCAGACCTTTAAAAATGGTGACCCCAGCTTTGCCGGTCCACTGGCCGGTGTTGCCCTCAACATAGAGAGCTACCATATCCTTGAACTTCAAACTCATATCCCGCCAGACATATGGGAGAAGGAAATGGCAATGTATGAGCTTGAGATCGAGGATGAAACACGGGAAAAAATTGTTGCCATCATGAAAGAAGTGCGCACCAGCTAATTTTTGAGTGAAGCCTGAGGACTCCGGATGAATAATAGACTGCAGGAACTGCTGACAAAGATCAGAGAGCTTGAACATGAATTGCTCCTTGAGCTGCAGGAAAAAGAAAAAGAATATTTTTACGAGATTCTGGGTAAAAAAGTCGTTTTCCAGGAGAAAATAAAAAAACAAAACAGACGCCTTGCGAAAACTATCCACCGTTATCTTCGCGATGCATCCCTGCTGAACATACTCACCGTACCCGTGATCTGGTCCTGCCTGTTGCCCGCCCTGTTTCTGGATCTGGTGGTTTCCTTTTACCAGATGATCTGTTTTCGCGTGTACTCCATTCCCAAGGTTAAACGCAGTGATTATATTATAATTGATCGGCATTACTTGAGTTACCTGAACCTGATTGAAAAAATCAACTGCTGCTTTTGTGGGTATTTCAACGGTCTGATCGGATATGTTCAGGAAATAGCAGCCAGAACAGAGCAGTATTGGTGTCCCATAAAACATGCTCATCGAAGCAAAATGAGCCATAGTCGATATAATGGATTCCTGGACTACGGTGATGGCCAAGGGTTTCGATTTAATAATAGTGAAATACGTCACGATTTTAAAGACTTGGATGATAAAAAAAACGAGTCAAAGAAAGAAGATAAAGCAGGAGATATTGATGGAAGATTACTTTGAACTGACAGATGATCTCGGTCCCTGGAAAATTATCCATATCTGCGAGCCTTCTGTTGGTATGAAGGGAGTTCTGGTCATTGATAATGTTGCCTGTGGACCAGCAATTGGTGGGGTACGTATGGCCCCTGACGTCAGCACCGTCGAGGCTATCAGGCTGGCCAGGGCAATGACCCTGAAAAATGCCGCTGCAGGTCTCTGTCATGGTGGAGGAAAATCGGTCATTTATGGAGACCCAAAAATGGACCTGGAGCAAAAAGAGCAGCTCATACGAGCCTTTGCCTGTTCCATTAAACATGCCACCCACTATATTCCCGGCCCGGACATGGGTACCGATGAGATGTGCATGGCCTGGACTCAGGATGAAACAGGGCGTGCCGTTGGCTTGCCCAGAGAGATTGGTGGTATTCCCCTTGATGAGCTCGGAGCAACAGGTTTTGGTTTAAGTCATGCAGTGGATGTGGCACTGGACTTTACTGATTTTGATATTGAGGGTGCTCGTATTGTGGTCCAGGGATTTGGCTCGGTGGGAAAACATGCCGCCCGTTTTCTTGCAGAGAAGGGAGCAATTCTTGTGGGAGCAGCAGATTCATCTGGTTCCATCTATCATCCCCGGGGACTTGATATCCCTGAACTTATGAAACTCAAGGCCGCAGGGGGAAGTGTTACCCAGGCAAAAACCGGTGTAAAAGGAGATCGTGATGCGGTCATTGACATGGAATGTGAGATCTGGATTCCGGCAGCACGGCCAGATGTGATTCATGGGGACAATGTGCAGCGCCTGCAGACAAAACTCATTGTCCAGGGAGCCAATATACCCTTTACAGAAAAGGCTGAGCGCATTCTCCACAAACAAGGAGTATTGGTAATTCCTGATTTTATTGCCAATGCAGGCGGGGTTATCTGCGCAGCCGTTGAGTATCAGGGGGAATCCCAGTCTTCTGCCTTCCAGAGTATCGAAGAGAAGATCAGTACTAATACCCGGCAGGTGCTGGAAGAAGCAGCTGAAAAACAGATACCACCCAGGGATGCAGCTGTCGCCATGGCAGAATGCCGGGTAAGAAGAGCCATGGATTGCCGTCGATGGAGTTTATTCTAACACCGGTGATGAACGGTAAGCCGGCATAAGTACCTTATCAGAATATTTTCTTTGAAAAAACAAGAAAATATTCTGTAAGGTACTAAAATAAGCGGTAAAGGAGGGGACGATGTTGCGTATACGTTTTCATGGCCGTGGAGGCCAGGGGATGAAGACAGCCAGCCGTATCCTGGGAAGTGCATTTTTTCTGGCTGGCTACGAGGTGCAGGATGCGCCCCGTTATGGGGCAGAACGTCGCGGTGCTCCCATGTTTGCCTATGTCCGTGCCGATAAGGAAATCATTTATGAGCGTGGCATCATTAGCCGGCCCGATCTGGTTGTGGTGGCAGATGACAGTCTGCTTTCTCTCCCGGTAGCCGGAGTTGCAGCCGGCATCACCCCACATTCTCTACTACTCATCCATTCCAATCACAGCCCGGAAGACTTACAGAAAAAACTTGCTCTTCCCTGTTCTATCCTGGTACTTACCGCAGTTCCTGCAGGAATCAGTTGTGCAGCAGCGGCCTCACAGCTCCTCGGTATTTCCTGGCAGATTTTTAAACAGGCTATGGAAATGGAACTGGCAGCTTTGAGTGAACAACAGCTGACTGAAAATAAGCTGGCAGCCCGGAATGCCTATGAGCAAATGGCTGCAACCAACCAGCAAGTGGTGGAGCAGGAAGAGCCGGATTATTCCTCTGCAAATCCACCCCACTGGATCGAGCTGCCCTTTGAAGACGCGACAATCTCAGCACCTGCCATCCATGGCACTGCCACCAGCCTGCATATGGATACCGGTTCCTGGCGTACTCTGCGGCCGGTTATCAATCAGGAACGCTGCAGCCGTTGCGGGCTGTGCCACACCTATTGCCCGGACGGGGCTATCAACAATGATGAAAACGGCTATCCCCGTATTGACTACACTCATTGCAAGGGCTGCCTGATCTGTCTGGTCCAGTGCCCCCTGCATGCCATTGAATCCGTCCCGGAGCAGAGCCCATCTTATAGTAATCAGCAGGAGGAAAAACAATGCGCAGACTCCTGACCGGAAATGGTGCAGCTGCCTGGGGTGTCCGCCTGGCAGGTGCAGAATATATACCGGCCTTTCCCATCACCCCTCAGACCGAAATCATCGAGACCATCAGCCGCTGGATAGGGGATGGCGAATTTGACGCCCGCATGGTAACCATGGACTCAGAGCACTCCATGATTACGGCAGCAGGCACCGCTGCAGCCACGGGAGTACGGGTCTTCAGCGCCACCTCCAGCCAGGGATTACTGTATGCAATGGAGATGCTTTATACTGTTGCCGGTTGGCGGGCTCCTTTTGTGCTGGTCAATGTCTCCCGGGCGCTGTCCTCTCCCATCACTCTGGAACCTGATCATAATGATGTTCTAGCTGCCAGGGATAGTGGTTTTTTACAAATTCACTGCGCCACCTGCCAGGAGGTGGTTGACTGCCTGCTGCTCGCCTACCGGCTTGGAGAAGACGAACGGGTGCGCCTGCCGGTGATCGTCAACCTCGATGGCTATTACCTTTCCTTTACCAGGGAACCGGTAGAGCTTCCTGAAGAAGAGGTGGTTCGTCGCTTCTTACCTGCCTGTGATTTACAGACTGCTCCAATCCGGGCAGGAGACCCTGTTTCCCAGGGAGTGGCAGTACTTGGCGGCTCCCAGTACTCCTATTTTCGCTATGAGACCCATGCTGCCGATCGAAACGGGCTCACGGTTTTCAAGGAAATTACCCGGGAATTTGCCAGGCTCACCGGCCGCTCCTATCCGGCAGTGGAAGAGTACCGCGCAGAAGATGCAGATATCGTTTTTTTTATGATTGGATCTTTTTCCACCAAGGCCAAAGCAGCCATTGACTGCATGCGCGCAGAAGGGCAGCGGGTAGGTCTGGTCAGGCCCCGTTTGCTCCGTCCCTTTCCTGATGAAGATATTGTCAAGGCATTGCAAGGGAAGAAAGGAGTTGCTGTGCTGGATCAGAATATCTCTTTTGGCAAGGGTGGTATCCTCTATGCTGAACTTGCCTCAGCGCTTTACAATGCTGATGGACGCCCCGAAGTTTTGGTAAGTTTCATCGGCGGGCTGGGTGGACGGGACATTAGCCGGGAGGAGTTTTTTGAGATGGCCAAAGTCACGACCAGGGCCGCAGAGAGCGGTCAAATCCCTGCACCGCGAATGCTCTATACCAGAGAGGAGTTGGCTCAGATGCATGGCCTTCAGGCCATAGCTGCAGCAGAAATGAATACCAGGGAGGAAAAATGAAGCAAGAATCCCATACAAAAAATCAGCTTATCCCAACCTCCCACCTGCTTGGCTCGGGCACTGCCGCCTGTTCCGGATGCGGCGCCCTGGCAGATATAAAACTCTTTTATGAAATACTGGGTGAAAAAACCATTTTCGTCAATGCTGCAGGCTGCATGACCCTGCTCACCGTCTATCCTTTCACACCTTTTCGCGGTTCATGGATCTATACGGCCATGGCCTCTGCCCCTGCAGGTGCTCAGGGGGTACGTGATGCACTTGACCTGCTGCTGCAAAAAGGACGCATCCAGCCGGAAGAAGATCTGCAGGTGGTGGTTCTCACAGGTGATGGATCCGCCAACGGCATGGGGCTCTCTGCCACCTCCGGAGCCATGGAGCGAGGTCTTGATTTTATTTACATCTGTTACGACAATGAAGGCTACGGCAATACCGGCCATCAGTTTTCCGCTGCCACTCCCCACGGTGCCGCCACTGCCACCAGTAAGGGGATCAGTGGTTACCAGGGATACAAAAAAGATCTGTTTGCTATCTGGGCCGCCCATAAACCATCTTATCTCGCCACTGTGGCAGGGGCAGACCCGCTGGATATGGCAAGAAAGATAAAAAAAGCCAAAGATCTTTCCGGACCAAGGATGTTTATTGCTCAGGCACCCTGTCCCACTGGCTGGCACTTTGATCCCTCCCTGACAGTGGCCATCGGCAAAATGGCCATCCAGACAGGTGTCTGGCCATTAAAGGAGTATGAAAATGGCACAGTGACCCATACCCGCCTCCCTAAGCCTCAGGGCAAAAGGCCTTTGGTGGAAGAGTACCTGAAAATGCAGGGCCGATTTTCCCATCTCTTTGCTCCGGAGCGCAATGACAAACTCCTGGCCGAAATCCAGAACAGAGTCGATGCCTACTGGCAGAACCTATAGGTGCAAAACAGTGGTGATTAAAAAAAGCTACTATCAGACAAAAGGCGATATTCCGCTTCTCACCTCTACTATTTATGAACATTTCCAACTGATCAGCAGGCAATTTGCGAACAGGGAGGCGGTTGTTGCTCTTCCTCAGCAAAAACGTCTGAGCTACACAGACTTTCAACAGCAGATTGATCTGCTGGCCAGAGGGTTGCTGGCCATGGGGGTAGGGAAGGGTGACAATATTGGTATCTGGTCAACCAACAATCTTGAGTGGTTGCTGGTACAGATGGCCTGCGCCCGGATCGGGGCGGTGCTGGTCAATATCAATCCGGCCTACCGTCCAAAAGAACTTGCGGGTGCCTTAAAGCTTGCCGAGGTGCAACTGCTTTTTGTTATTCCCTCCTTTCGCAGCAGCAACTATGTGACAATGCTGCTTGAACTGATTCCGGAGCTACTTAAGCAAGCCACAGGCGACCATCTGGCAAATAAAGCGTTTCCCAGTCTCAAACAGGTGGTGCTCTATGATCCCGCCAATCCAATGTCTACCAGTAGTCCGGCACCGGGATTTATTCTGTGGCAGGAAGTGCTGGCCGGGGCAGATACGCTCACACAAGAAACCCTTGAATCACTGACAGCAGATCTTGATCCTTACGCACCGGCAAACATCCAGTTCACCTCCGGCACCACCGGAGCACCAAAGGCAGTGGTGCTCACCCACCATAATATTCTCAACAACGCCTACTTCTCCGCCATTGCCATGCATTTTGGCCATAAAGATCGCCTCTGCGTTTCAGTGCCCTTTTATCACTGTTTTGGCACGGTCCTGTCAAATTTACTCTGTTTCTCCTGCGGTGCCTGCCTGGTTATTCCCTGTGATCATTTCGATCCCCTGCTGATTTTACAGAGTATTGAAAAAGAGCAGTGTACTGCCATACATGGTGTACCCACCATGTTCATTGCCGAGCTTGACCACCCTGATTTTACGCAGTTTGATACCAGCAGTCTGCGCACCGGAATTATGGCTGGTGCTCCCTGCCCGCCACAGCTCATGAAACAGGTAATGAAGGAAATGCATTGTGCTGAAATCCTGATCGGTTACGGTGAAACAGAGGCATCGCCCCTGACCCATCTGACAAGCCGGGATGACAGTTTTGAACACCGCATTTCAACTGTGGGTCGCAACTTACCCCACCAGGAAGTCAAAATTGTCGATACGGGCAATGGAAAGAAGGTGGAGATTGAGCAGATAGGTGAGATCTGTTTTCGAGGTTACCATATTATGCAGGGCTATTACCGCAATGCAGAGGCCACTGCCGATGCCATTGATGCTAATGGCTGGCTCCATTCCGGCGACTTGGGCATCATGGATGAAAACGGCTATGTACAAATCACCGGCAGACTGAAAAATATGATTATCAGGGGTGGAGAAAATATCTATCCGAGGGAAATTGAGGAGTGCCTTTTCAACCATCCCAAAGCGGCAGAGGCAGCAGTTTTTGGGATACCGGATGATTACTGGGGCGAGGAAATAGTAGCCTGGATTAAGCTGCACCAAGATGAAGATTGCTCAAAAGAAGAGATTCGGGAGTTCTGCGCAACCAGCCTGGCTCACTTCAAAATTCCACGCTATATTAAGTTTGTCAGTGCATTTCCCCTGACCGTTACCGGTAAGCTGCAAAAGTTCAAGATGAGAGAAGAGGCAATCGCAGAATTGGCAAGACAATAATGCATGGGTGCTTTGGATGTTTGATCATATCCATAATTAGCCGGCACAATAGATTGCATGTCTGATGCTGTATGGGGCTTTTTTCTATACTCTTGAAGTCAAATTGTTAACAAAATAGCATTTGCTATAAAACGAACATTAGTGCCTTACTCCTCAAAAGCTGTCATAAAAAACAAGAAAATGAAAAGTTCGTTTAACATTAGCAAGTTGGATATACCAACAAGGCACTTATGCCGGCCTCACTTACCGTTTACCGGTGTTAGATATTAAATAAGGAGCAACAATGCATAACAGTGGCCTCTCGCTTCTCCTTTTTGTTATTTTCTCCCTTCTTATGGGTGCACTGCTGAAAGCGGTTATGCGAAACAGCCGTTTACCCTATACCGTTGTTTTGTTACTTGTCGGAATCGCGGCAGGAGGGATGGACCAACTTGGGTTTTTTGGGACCAACACACTGATAAGCGGTATTTTTTCACAGGTAGGTTCTATCGATCCGCATCTGATCCTTTATCTTTTCCTGCCAACACTGATTTTCGAGTCAGCCTACTCGATGGAACCCCACCTCTTTTTTCGAATTGCCCCACAGATCACCCTGTTATCCATTGTCGGGCTTATCATCTCAATGGTGCTTAGTGCGTTGGCAGTGAACTGGCTGCTTTCGTGGGGAATGGGAACAGCTTTACTCTTTGGGGCGCTCATCAGCGCTACCGATCCGGTTGCGGTGGTTGCCCTGCTCAAAGAGAAGAGCTCGCGTAAGCGGCTTGAAACACTCATTGAAGGCGAATCACTGCTCAATGATGGAACTGCTATTGTCTTCTTCTCGCTTTTTTACGGATTTGCCCTGGGTACAACAACAGAGATCAAAGCATTGCCTGTCATTGGCGAATTTATCTGGGTGGTCTCCGCCGGCATGATCATCGGTGCAGCCATCGGATGGATCGTTCTGTGGATTATAGGAAGACTGATCAATCAACCGCTGATCGAAATCAGCCTCTCTGTTGCAGCTGCCTACCTCACGTTTATCATTGCCGAGACCCTGCACGTCTCAGGAGTCGTTGCACTGGTAGCTCTTGCCTTGATGTTTTCAACGCTTGGCCGGATCCGCATCTCGCCGGAAATTTCACATTTTTTACACCAGTTCTGGGAGATGATGACCTACATGGCAAATACCCTGATCTTTCTGATTGTCGGTATTGTCATCATGACCCATACAAGCTTTAATTCACCACAGCTATGGATTATCCTGGGTGTGCTTTATATACTGCTTACCCTTATCCGTACCGCTTCGGTGTGGATACTCATGCCGTTTCTCAAACGTATCGGTATTGGGATTACAAGACAAAAAGCAACCGTGCTTGTCTGGGGCGGGCTGCGTGGCGCAGTATCGCTCTCCCTGGCATTGTCACTGGCACAAGATGAAGGTGTCCCGGAACAATTACGTGACCAGATACTCTTTTTGACAGCAGGGATTGTTTTTCTCACCATTGTTATCAATGGCTCGACAATGGAGTGGCTGCTTCACCTGCTCAATCTTGACAAACTTCCACCGGCCAAAGAGGAATCAGTTCGCAAAGCATGCCAAACACTCAACAGAGAGATGGGTACCTTTCTCAAAACGCTGACCCATAACCCTTTTTTTAATATGGTAAAACTGGATTCGCTAGGTCAGCTTATCGACGATTACGTCTCTGACATCAAACCATCTGACCAGGCAACTCTCAAACAAGAGGCAATGGATATCGCCTTTATGCGCAGACTGCTCCAAATAGAACGTAGTAACTACTGGCATCAGTTTGAAGAGGGAAACATAGGGCGTCAGGCCACCTTTATCCTCTCACGCTCTGTCGAACTTGCCCTTGATAACAACCCGGTTATCTCTCCCCGTCGCTCCCTCGAAGAGAGCTTCAAAGTACCTGCACCGCCAAAATGGATTCAGAGATTTCCGATCATGGGGCAATCTGTGGATGAGTGGCTCTTTACACACCTCTCACTCAGTTACGATATTGCCCGTGGATTTATTGAAGCACAGGAGGAGATACGTCGTCACATCAAAACTCTGCAGCCCGATGAAGCAACCGGAAACCATGTTGAGACGATGATCGACCAAAATTGCTCCCGGGTTTTTGCTTTTACCCGTCATATTAATCGTAAATATCCTGAACTCATCTCTCAGCTTCAGTCCAAATCAGCCAGACGATTGCTGCTTAATCATGAACGTTCTCTTATCTGGAAAATGGAACATGACGGTGTTCTGGAAGCCACTGAAACCCAGCACCTGATCGACAATATCGAAACACAGATGCTGAAGATGCGTGAAGAGGAGAATAAGTCAAAGATTGTTTAGTACCTTATAAATTCTTTTCGTGTTTTTTTGAAAAGAATTTGGTGAAGGTACTTATGCCGGCTTACCGTTCATCACCGGTGTTAGTTAATGTTAATCGCCCAAAGGCTGCGTTTATAATTACCAAACAAGCACAAGCAGCAGGGGAAAAATTTAGGTTCAGTCACCAATGAAAAAACAAATACAAAATCCTTATCCTGACAATAATTGCTTTTTTTGCGGAATCGACAACAGTCAAGGTTTGAAGCTTAAGTTCTACTGGGATGAAGAAAAAGAAGAGATGTCTGCGGAGTATTTACCTGCGAAGCATTTTACAGGTCAAGGTAATATACTGCATGGAGCCATCCAAATGGGTCTTCTTGATGAAATAATGGGATGGGCGAGTTATACTTTTACTCGGGAAATGGCAGTCACATCTTCCCTTGATGTCAAGTTTATACGTCCACTTTACATTTGTGGAGAACAAGCAAATATTACATGTCGAGTAACATCAAAAGAGGGAGCAAAAATTAATATGCAAGCAACACTTTCAAATAATGATGGTGATGCATGTACAATAGCTACAGGTATATTCCATGTCTTACATCCAAAAAAATATAAAGATCTTATTCAGGGAAAGAACAATCGGAGAGCACGTTAATTGCTGAGTATCCTAAATGATTTTTCTTGCTGACGTTTTTGTTGCCTCATTATTGACAATGTTTTTAAAAATCACTAGTTTTCTGAGGCAACATATTTCCCATGAGGTGACAGTATGAGCAAACAGATTAAACGCATCCATGCTATTGTTCATGGACAGGTCCAGGGAGTTTTTTTCAGGGAGACGACCCGTCAGGAGGCTCAAAAACTTAGTTTGACCGGTTGGGTTAAGAACCTTGCTGACGGAACGGTTGAGACCGAATTTCAGGGAGAGGAAGAAACAGTTAAACAGTTGCTTGAATGGCTCCAGCAGGGTTCATCTATGTCACACGTAACCCGGGTGGAGTGCAGGGACACGGATCCCGTTTCTGGAGAATCGGGATTTGCGATTACCTGGTAACAGGATTGGTACAGTAGAGTGTGGTGCTCTCCATCCTGTAAGGAAATTTTGTAAAAGAATCATCAATAAAATTATGTTAACGAGCCTTCATAGAATTGCGGAAAAGAAAATAGAGCAGGCGGTAAAAGAGGGATTGGGAAGAAATCTTCCCCAATGGAAAAACAAACTTTAGGGAAGCGATCTGTGATTATTTAACCGCAGACGTAGCCGAGCTACGTGAGGATTAAATAATCGCATAGCGTTTTTCTAAATGTTTATATTGCGCCTCAGAGTACGAAGTTATTGTTGAATGCGCCCTAAGGAACGGGTTGCCGAGCTGAAGCGGATTGACTTTCTGAGATTCAAACTGGATTGTACATTCGGCAAGAAACTCCAGCTTCGGCCTGAATCACCCTACTATGATACTGTTGTTGAGCGATTGTCGAAGTAATTACCAGTACCCGACAAAAGGGTATACGTTCCTTCACTAAATTCTTTTCGTCGTTATTGGTGGAAACCCGCAATGGCAATGGGGTTGGAAACCCGCAATGGGGTCGAACCACGGTAACTGACAACCCGCAATGGCCGCAATGGGGTCGAACCACGGTAACTGACCGTTATATTGTTAAAGTATGCTGAAAAACACCCGTTTTTATCCCTTAGAAGCTCCTTTTTCACCCTAAAAAGAACCTTCTAAGGAATTAGAGACCGTATTGAAGGAGGCTTCGGCTTTTTACAATACACTTTTTGAGGGTAAAAAGAACACTCTAAGGCCGGATAATAGCTGTTTTGTTGACTTAAATATCAGCAATTCAGGATGATAGCTTGGTCCGACCCCATTTACCAACTACCATTTACCCATTCCATTTACCCATTTACCCCATTTACGACTTAAACTATAGGTCAGGTAACTATCCCAAAGAAAGGATTTGAAAAATAATGTTTGATTATTCTCTGGCCCATTGGGCTACATTTTTTACAGCCGCAGTTTTGTTAAACCTGTCTCCAGGTCCAGATATGGCTTTCATACTCGGTCAAACTGCAAAAAGAGGTGTGCGATCTGGTTTCTCAGCGATGTTTGGTATTTGGACTGGTGCATTTATCCATGTCATTTTTGCGGCTCTGGGGGTGTCTGCTATTTTGGCCACTTCTGCTGTAGCCTTTTCAGTCGTTAAATGGATCGGTGCAACGTATCTTATTTGGCTTGGCATACAGGCACTACGTTCTAAAGGAACCAATTTATCGGTCAATGGTCAGGTTTCCCCAAAAGGTTTGATGAAAATATTTAAACAGGGTGTACTGATTGCAGTATTAAATCCCAAAGTAGCTATTTTCTTCCTAGCGTTTCTTCCGCAATTTGTTGAAGCAGGAGCAGGCTCCGTTAGTGCGCAGTTGTTCCTCCATGGCACTCTCATTATTGTCGTGGCTGCTTTCGTTGAACCTCCTTTGATTCTTGTTGGTGGTAAGTTAACAGGCTATCTTAGCAATAATACCCAAGTATCACGCTGGATGGATCGTGGCCTTGGCACCTTATTTGTCGGATTGGGCGTTAAGCTAGCCACAAGTGACCGATTATAATAAATCGATCAAACGGGGACAGACCACGATAAAAAAAGAAACGGCAAAAAGACGCCGAACAAAAGCATACACACCAACCGGCTCACACACGCGATTTCCGGTAGTTAATCACACATCTTGCTACGCTCTCATTCACGGGGACTACATGGCCGGCACGTGATGCAGACCGATAGGACGGACTGCTCCGCGATCGTCCTATCGTCGTGTTATGCGAAAAATACGATGAATCCATATATGCCATATCTTTATTGTATCCCTGGAATCATTGCGATCATGTCTGCTTTTTTTGGCTATGAGTATCACACTTGTTCTTAACCAACGGATTCAAAAAAAATTCCGTGAAGAGTGGGCTGAAAGCCTGTCAATTAAAAATAATAAACCGCTTGGTGAAGACGAAATTATACGTTTAATGCAAGATAAAGATCAATAACATACAATGTTGCTCCATTATATTTCGAGAAAAAAGTACGTAACGATTCTTGATTGTTGTCGACTGTACAATTGGCTATTGCATGACCTGTTTTATCAAGCACACAGACGACATGTTTTTTGTCGCTAATGTCCATTCCGATTGTTATACTATTCATGGCTGGTTCTCCTTTGTGATGCAGGATTATGACTGCGGTAAGTGTAGAGCGTGTTATTATATCACAGCTCGCGAGAACCAGCCTTCTCATCTTACCTTATCTACTTATCCATCTTAGATTAAGGGTTTTTACGAGTTTATTAATGTTGTATAAAATGGGGCAGAGAAAGAAGTGATCTACAAAACATTCATATTTTATTGTTCTCCTGCTGGCTCTACACTCCATGTTGCTAAAGTTATTGGCCGGAAACTTACCGGTTTTGGCCGGCAGGTAACTGTTTTCGAGCTTGGTAAGAAAGAGTTACAGTTGTCTGAAGTCCTGCAGCAAATTGCAGAAACAGAAGATCGGGTCTGCGTTTTTGTTGGTTCTCCAGTTTATGCTGCTCATGCTTTACCATTGGTTCTTGATTTTATTTCCAAGCTCCCTCTAAGACGGCAGGCTTTTGCGGTACCTTTTATAACCTGGGGAGGTGCAACGAGTGGACTTGCCCTGGCCGAAATTGGTGACGCTTTGCGAGAACGTGAATACAGTCTGGTCGGGGCGGGGCGGGTAGTGGCTGCTCATTCGTTGATGTGGGAGTTAGAGACTCCTGTGGGGAAAGGTCATCCCAACTCTACTGATGATGACGTAATTGAAAATCTGGTCACTGATATTGATCACAATCTGCAGCAACCGGAACCAGAGCTCTTATCCCGTCAAGTTCTTCATTATCAGCCTGAAGCGGTTGCAAATGAAATGCGAAAACTCAGTCTGGAAGTTGCTCGCGGGATTTTACCGCAGCGTGTTGTAAATGAGGATATTTGTAACGAGTGCGGTGTGTGTGTTGAACAATGTCCGGTTGCAGCTCTGACACTCAATCCTTATCCTGTTTATGCTAAACATTGTATTTTATGTTTCAATTGTATGCGCTGGTGCCCGGAAAATGCTATTTCAGCAGATCTCTCGACTATTCATAAGAGAGTGCTTGAGCGGGCTGAAAAATTTCAAGAAAAACCCCTTTCAGAGTTTTATATCCCTGACACCGGTGATGAACGGTAAGCCGGTATAAACTTGAGAAAGGAATCAACCTGACAGCATGCCCGGTGATGGTTGCAGAAAAAATACAACTTGACTTTTTCTTGTAAAACAGGAAAAAAATGGAGGAAAAGAGTACTTTTTTCTTTTAAAACAATAATGAGCCTATGTGCAACCACAGACGTTTTTCCACGAACCAGCCCTTAGCAACTTTTGTCCGGCCGAGTCTGTTTCGTTTTGCGATCTTTTGTTTTTTGTGGTATACGCTTGCCGGGTCGGACAAGGCGAGCTGGGTCATAGGATTTCCGGCAGTTTTGTGTGTCACAGCCCTGAGCCTGATGCTGGCTCCCTCCACTCCGCTGAATATACATCTGGCTGGTCTTGTTCGTTTTATCCCCTTTTTTCTGTACCAGTCTTTTCACGGCGGTATTGATGTTATGCGCCGTGCCCTTTCTTTTCGGCAACTTCTCGATCCGGGGCTGGTCGCCTATACCACTCTGCTGCCGGAAGGATCCGCCAGGATTTTTTTTGTCAATACCATCAGCCTGCTTCCCGGCACCTTGAGCGCAGAGCTGCAGGGCAACCAGATAACTATTCATACCCTTGACCGGGGCCTGCCCGTTTGGGCAAACATACAGCGACTGGAATATCACGTTGCCGCACTGATGGGCAGGATAAGCGTGAGAAAGGAAAACTCATGAGCTGGCTGCATATACTTTTTGCCCTGATTCTACTGCCTGCCATTGCTGTGGGCATGATTCGTATTTTACGAGGCCCGACTGCTGCTGACCGCATGATGACTGCACAGTTATTCGGTACCTGCGGAGTGGCGATCCTGCTGCTTTTGAGTGCAGGGATGTCTAACCCCGTGCTCATCGATATTGCCTTGGTTTTTGCGCTGTTGGCAGCACTGGCCACTCTGACTTTTATCCGCCGTACCTGGCAATCCGACAATAAAAAACATGAATATCCTCTATCATAGCGGCACTCTGTTCATCATAATCGGCTTGTTTTTTTTTCTTTCCGGCACCGTGGGATTGATTCGTTTTCCGGATATCTATACCCGGCTTCATGCGTTGACCAAGGCGGATAATGTGGGTTTGGGCTGTGTGGTCTGCGGCCTGGCCCTCCAGTCCGGCAGCTGGGCGATAACAGTAAAGCTTCTGCTCATCTGGCTGCTGGTGCTGATTGCAAGTTCCGCATCCTGCCATCTCATTGCAAGCAGTGCCATGCAGAAAAACATTGAGCCGTGGACACGCCCATGACCTATTCCATTCTTACACTCTTTGACATCATATTGGTTCTAACCCTGCTGTGGCTTGGCTGGCGTCTGCTCAGCAGTGAAGATATCTTCAAGGCGGTAATCCTGTTTATTTCTTTTGGCCTGTTAATGGCCCTGGCCTGGGTCAGGATGCGGGCGCCGGATGTGGCCCTGGCTGAGGCAGCGCTTGGTGCGGGGCTGACAGGACCGCTTTTTCTTTCCGCCCTCAGGCGGATGAACCGAACCCGTAAGGGAGAACGCAGGCTTGACAGCGATGAGAACAGGAATGAAGATCACCGGAAAGACTCGAAACAGACACAGGCGGTTTGATGGTTTAGGGCTGCTGTTCCTGTGTCTTATTTTTTGTCTGATTGCACTACTTGGCGCCATCCTCTGCATCACTCCAGGAACTACTCCAGGAACCACTCCAGGGCTTGCAGATGCTGTTTCTTCTTTACAGGCGCAGAGTGGCGTTGAAAGTCCGGTGACTGCCGTGCTGCTCAATTTCCGCGGCTATGACACATTGCTGGAAGTGATGGTACTGCTGCTGGCTGTAATCGGTGTCTGGTCTCTGACAAAGGCTCCTCTTTCCTGGCAGAAAGTTGATATAAGCCCGGTACAGATGGGAGTCGTCCGTCTGCTTGCCCCTGTTTTGTGCCTGGTCGCAGCTTACCTGGTGTGGCAGGGAAGTCATCTGGCAGGAGGAGCATTTCAGGGCGGCGCCATTCTAGGCGCTGCAGGGGTTCTGCTCTTAGTGAGTGAACTGGACTGGCCGCGTGCTGTCCCTGCCCTGGTTCTTCGCATCGGCCTGGTTCTGGGGCCACTGGTTTTTGTCGGGATCGCACTTTGTTGTCTTTTTTTTACCGGTGATCTGCTTGCCTATCCCGGAGGAACGGCAGGCTGGTTAATTCTTCTCATCGAGACCGCCTGTGCACTCTCCATTGGTCTTACTCTGGCACTTCTTTTTGGTGGCGGTCGTCCTGAAGATGACGTTTCTGACGGAGATATTTCATGATCACAACCCTGCTCTATAGCCTGACCGGCATGATACTCTTTGGCATGGGGCTCTTTACCCTGATTATCCACTCCCATCCGCTGCGCAAGATTCTGGCAGTGAATGTCATGGCCACAGGAGTTTTTCTCATTCTTGTTGCCACAGCCTATATCCCTTTGGGTCAGGGAGAAATTGATCCTGTGCCCCATGCCATGGTTTTGACCGGTATTGTGGTCTCGGTGAGTGTCACGGCACTTGCCCTGATCCTGGCCTGTCGGGTACAGGAGACATCAAATCTCGCTCTGTTGAAGAAAACAAAGCCGTCTCAGGCCACAAAGGAAATCAAAGCGTGATTTTTCATGCAGGCACTCCATCATGGGTGATTGCCCCCATTGTTCTGCCCCTGATCGCTGGCCTGCTCTGTTTTCTGTGCAATCGAAAGACATTTGTCATTGCCCTGGCTGCTGCCCTGGCCAATTTTTTTGTCGCTTGTCTTCTTATCTACCAACTGCTTGTTTTCGGCACTATGCGCTGTTATATCGGCGGTTGGGCACCACCACTTGGCATTACCCTGCGAACCGATGGCCCGGCCCTGCTTATGCTGCTGATGACTGCAGTCACAGGCCTTGGTGTTACCCTCTATGCCCGGGGATATTTTTCCCACCGTATTTCTGACCCAGTACGTGTCGGTCGCCATCAACGTCAGCAACGCTATTTCTGGCCGCTCTGGATGCTGATGCTGGCCGGCCTGAACGGTCTGTTCCTTTCGGGCGATATCTTTAATTTATATGTAACCCTCGAACTTATAGGAATCTCAGCAGCATCTCTGGCAGCACTTTCTGGAAAGCCTGCTTCCCAGCGTGCATCCTTTCGTTATCTGCTCATCAGCCTGCTGGGGTCACTTACCTACCTCCTTGGTGTCGTGTTTCTTTACCGTTCATGCGGGGTGCTGGATCTGGAATTACTGCGAAACCTTGCTGCCAATGGATTGGGTACGCGTGCTGCTCTGGCCCTGCTGACTGTTGGGCTGCTGCTGAAAACCGCCCTGGTACCACTTCATTTCTGGCTCCCCCCGGCCCATGCCAATGCCCTGGCTCCGGTCAGCGTCATTCTCTCAGCCCTGGTGGTCAAAGGGTCGTTTTACCTGTTGTTCCGTTTCTGGTTTGAACTGTTTGCTCCCATGGTCAGCAAGTCAGCCCTGAATTTTATGGGAATATTGGGGGCGATTGCAATTCTCTGGGGTGCGATACAGGCCATGCGCCAGCATAGGCTGAAGCTGATGGTCGCCTACTCCACGGTTTCCCAGCTCGGTTATCTGTTTGTCGCTTTCCCGTTGAGCAGAGTCGCTGAGGGGGCACAAGTGTGGTCCATAGTAATTTTCATGGCCCTGACCCATGCCTGCGCAAAATCAGCAATGTTCATGGCAGCCGGTTCTGTCTATCTGCATCTCGGTCATGACCGGATCAAGGATCTGGCCGGGGTGAGAGCCAGTTTGCCAATCACTGTTTTTGCATACGGTATAGCCGGAGTCAGTCTTATGGGACTGCCGCCATCAGGTGCCTTTATTGCCAAATGGATGCTGCTCAGCTCATCGCTTGCATCTTCACAGTGGTGGTGGGCACTGGTGATCATGGCAGGCAGTCTGTTGGCAATGGTGTATGTATTCAGAGTTATGTCACAATTCTTTGTCATTCCCGAAGAGAATGCATTGAAAAACTCTACACCCCTTTCTCCGCTCCTGGAGTGGCCAGCCCTGATCCTTGCATTAATATCCCTGTCTCTTGGCCTGCTCGCCCCCTGGCTTCTGCGTATTTTGTCACAGGGGGGCACTGCTTTTGCCCAGATTTTTCCGGGAGGCCTGCCATGAACTCCGGACAACTCCTCCTGGTCGCCATACTGCTCAGTTCGTTTATCCCGGGTATCATCATCTTCTGCCTGCCTGAGGAAAAACATCGTTTGCGTACGCTTCTCAACCTCTGTGGATCAATAGTCAAGATAGCACTGGTTCTGCTGATGAATGCCGGGATTTATTACGGTTATGTCTTTGAAATTCGGATTCCACTTATCCCTGGCGTGGAGTTGCTGTTAAATGGTGATCCCCTGTCGGCCCTGTTTGCCACCCTGTCAAGTGTACTCTGGCTGCTGACAACCATCTATGCCGTGGGGTATCTTGAGGGTTCACCCAACCGCAGTCATTTTTTCGGCTATTTCAGCCTCTGCGTGACTGTGACCATCGGCATTGCTCTGGCGGGTAATTTAGTCACGTTTCTCCTCTTTTATGAAATGCTGACGCTTACCACCTATCCGCTGGTTATCCATCGCGGTACGGAAAAATCCTTGCGGGCGGGCCGCAATTATCTCATCTATGCCTTTAGCGGTGGTGCTGTCTTTCTCGTGGCCGTTGTCTGGCTGCAGGCCGTTGTCGGGCCGGTAGATTTTTCAGCAGCAGGATTTTCTTCATCGTATCTTGATACCCATGGAACAGTTTTGGCCCTGATCTTTGCCCTGTTGATAATTGGAGTTGGAGTCAAGGCTGCACTTGTTCCTCTGCACGGCTGGCTGCCCCAGGCCATGGTAGCACCGGCACCGGTGAGCGCTCTCTTGCATGCAGTAGCAGTGGTCAAGGCCGGGGCCTTTGGTATTATCCGGATAGTTCTTGATGTGTATGGAGCACAGAATCTGCTCCTCTTAGGTGTCCTGCCCCTGCTTGCTTGTATTGCCACCATCACGATTCTCTATGGATCTGTGCGCGCATTGCAGCAGGATGATCTCAAACGGCGTCTTGCCTTTTCAACCATCAGTCAGGTCTCCTATATTGCACTGGGGATGAGTATGGTTGATCAGCCGCTGGCAGTCATTGGCGCCCTTGTCCATCTCGTACACCAGGGCCTGATGAAAATCACTTTGTTTTTCTGCGCAGGAAATCTTGCTGAAACTCTTGGTATCCACCGTATCAGTGAGATGAGTGGCGTGGCCCGCCGCATGCCCCTCACCATGGCAGCATTTTCCGTTGGTGCCCTTGGCATGATCGGCATTCCACCAACCGTCGGCTTTGTCAGCAAATGGTATCTCGGTCTGGGTGGCCTGGCTGGAGGACACTGGTGGCTGCTGCTGGTGCTAGCTGTGAGCAGCCTCATCAATGCCTGGTATTTCCTGCCCATCCTGATCAGGGCCTGGTTTGCTAAGCAGCAGGGAGCGTGGCCTGAAGAGATGTACGTCGGCCGTTTTGAGACCCGTTTGATGCTGCTTGTTCCACCGCTTGTTACTGCCTTCATCGTCCTGGCCGCAGGTCTGGTGGCCAATGCAGAGATCAGTCCCTTGGCCTGGGTTCGCTTTATTGTCAGGGGATACAGCCTATGATCCCTGCCAGCCTGCAGACAACAATGACCGCATTGATGTTATCATTGGCGGCAGGAGTTCCCCTGCTGATGGCAGTATTCTGCTGCACACCGTTAAAAAAGAGAGTCATACGGCTGCTCCCCTGGGCTACAGTGCCGGCTCTCCTTATTGCTTTAACAGTTCCAGGTGATGCAGTTGTAGAAGTTGGCTGGTTCTTCATGGGCGGTCGTATGGGGCTTGATGCAACTGGCAGAATTTTTCTCTCTCTTTCAGCTTTTGTCTGGTTGCTGGCCAGTTTCAGCAGCCGAAATCTGTTGCAAGGCAGCAACGCTGATGGACGTTTTTACAGATTCTTTTTGACCGCAATGGCTGGAAACTTCGGGCTTATTCTCGCCCAGGGCATGCTTGGCTACTATCTCTTTTTTGCCATGATGAGTTTTTCGGCCTATGGTCTGGTAGTTTTTAAGGGAAATGAGGATGCCCTGAATGCCGGCCGCCTTTACATCTTCCTTCTGATGATCGGCGAAGTGGCGTTGTTCACTGTGCTGATTATTCTGGCGCACACCTGTGGAGGCCTGGCTCTTGAGGATATTGCAGGGATCTCTTACCAGCCCCTGACCATTGTTCTGCTCTTTATCGGATTTGGTGTTAAGGTCGGTACCCTGCCTTTACACGGCTGGATGATTCCAGCCTATCAGACCACACCCATTCCCGCTGCTGCGGCCTTTGCCGGATCCATGGTCAACGCGGGTATTCTGGGCTGGCTGCGTTTTTTACCACTGGGTGAGACATCCTGTCCGCAGGGGGCTGTGCTGTTTATTGTTGTAGGTGCGCTGGCAGCTGTATACGGAGTTATCGTGGGCCTGAAAAGAAAACAGGCCGGGGCAGTACTTGGGGCATCAAGCATCAGCCAGATGGGCTTGATAACCGTTATTTTTGGCCTGGGCCTTTTAAATCAGGATGCAGGCCTCCATGCCGCACCTGTCCTCATCCTCTATGTCGTGCATCATTCCCTGGCAAAAAGCAGCCTGTTCTTTGGCTATGATCTTGTTGAACGTCAAGGGAGGAGGTTGTCGTACCTGCAACTGGCCGCCATCCTTCTTCCAGCCCTGTCCCTGGCAGGTCTTCCCTTTACCAGCGGCGCAATTGCCAAAACCGCGTTTAAGGAATTCGCGGCAAGCCTTGGTGAGCCCTGGTCCGGCCTGAGTACATTTTTTCTACCCGTAACAGCAATGGGCACAACCATGCTCATGCTCCACTTCATACTTGTGATCAGGCACAGCAGAAGGAGCGATAAGCCGGGGAGGACAGCGAGTCAAATTGTTTTCGCTTTGAGTTGCATTGCCGCAGCAGCGACTCTCTGGCTGTGGCCTGCGGCCGACAACTTTGCCAGCCATTCCGTGGCGGGCAACAAACTCCTGCAGGGGCTGTGGACATTTGCAGGCGGTTGTCTTCTGTTCCTTGCCTGGCGCAAAATCTCATTCACAGCAGAGGTTCCGGCGGATGATCGAAAGCGGAAAAGCGATTTTAATTCGATTGTGAATACTGTAACCCATTTGCTGCAGGAAAAAGAATACCAGCAACCATTGGAAAACAGGCTCGTTATCTTCCTGCGCAGACTCGTTCCGCAACTGCGGAGAACAGAAAAAATTATGGGAAGATGGAAGGTGGTAGGGCTGTCTTATATAGCATTGTGTCTTTGTCTGCTTTTTTTGTTGTTATAGCTCAGTAAGCGCCAAGCTAACCACACTCAACCATTCGTGGATAACTCATCTGTTCCGGGGTAATATTCCAGGGCAACAGTGCCTCGTAGTCTTCTAACACCGGTAAACGGTAAGGTAAGCCGGCACTCTTTTCAGTACCCCCTCGAGGGGTGTAAGTGCCTTGGTGGTATATCCAACTTGCTAATGTTAAACGAACTTTCCATTTTCTCGGAGTCGGAGTTTATACCCTGTCTCTTTAGGGTGCTTACCTGTTTTTTATGGCAGCTTTTCAGGAGTAAGGCACTAAATCTCTGTGAAATCTAATATTTCATGAGGGTTTTTGACTACCAAAGCTTCACTCTCTTCTCTGGTGCCATATACATACCGTCACCCTCTTTAGTCTCAAAGACTTCATGGAATGTATCTATATTTTTGAGTATCCCATTGACTCTAAACTCACTGACAGGGTGTGGATCTATATGAACGATATGTTCTAGAAGGTGAGGTTCAGTCTTGTTCCTCCATACTTTGGCTAGTTGGATGAAAAACTCTTTGAGTGATGCTTTTCTATCAAGCCCTTTCTCCTTGATGATTTTTTCATATGCTGCCAGTGCCATAGTGACACCATTGAGATCACCTATAATCTCACCTATCTCCAGCTTACCATTGAGATACTGTTTTGGCAAATACTCGAAATGATTTGCCTGAGAGATAAGGGCTTCGGCACGCTTGTTATATTTGGCTCTGTCTTCTTTTGTCCACCAGTCAAGCATATTTCCCTGATAGTCATATCTACTTCCCTTGTCATCAAAGCTATGTCCTATCTCATGTGCGATCACCATACCAATGGCCCCGTAATTTTTGGCATCTGAAGCATTTATGTCAAAAAATGGCTTATTCAAAATAGCAGCAAGGATGATAAATTTATTAAAAGGTGGTGTGTAGAATGCATTGATCGTCTGTGGTGTCATGCCCCACTCGGAGTGATCAACCGGCTTATTCATTTTGGCAAAAGATCGTGCATTTGCATAAGCTATATACCTTGCAAAGTTTCCTATCAAGTCCTTTTTGTCTATCTTTAGTGCTGTATAGTCTTGCCATTTATCAGGGTAGCCAATATTGAATGCCATATTGTCAAGCTTCTTTAATGCTCCGGCTTTAGTCTCTTTGCTAAATAGTGTACTGTTAGTTATCTTCTCTCTATACTGCGCTACTATAGCTCCTATTATCTCTTTGGTTTTTTGCTTGCTCTTTACATCAAACTCACTCTCTACATAAAGTTTTCCAAGAGACATACCCAGCATACGGTTAACCATACCCAGATTCTTTTTCCAGTCGGGACTCTTTTCGCTTACCTCTCCCAATTTCTTTCTATATTCAAAATTCAGATCAGAAAATGCCGGTACAGTAAACTCTCCATAAGAATCTACATATTTTGCCTCCAGATAAGCTTTCCACTGCTCTACATCTATTTTTACAAAGAGGGCATTAAATGTTTTGAGGTACTCCTCTTGCATCATATCAATATCAATATCTTTTTTGATACTGCGTGTTTCAAAATATCTGCCTAGATTTAGATTACTGAGAATACTATTTGCTTTGTCAAATTTTGCTATATTATAAGATGTTGATGCCTCTTTTAACTGAAGTATACTCCATTGGATTTTTGCTATTTCTGTCTCTAGTTTGATCAGATCATCCACTCTTTTTTGTACATTATCCAGCTTTGCCATCGTGAGTGCATCAACCAGGTATTCTCTGTAATACTTTAGCTTTTGGATTTCTTTATCTCCCTTACCCAGATAAACATCCCTCTCAAGAGAGACACCGGACTGCAGCATAAGAAGCATATATCTGGTAGAATCCTTTTTGTCTATTTCAGGAGCAATAGTTAATGGTGTATTGACTCCTTCATTGCCCAGTTTTGAAAAAAGCATAGCGATGTCATCATGGGTTTTTGCCGATCTTATCGTCTCCAGTCCTTTGTTTAACGGTGTCATTCCTAGTTTATTACGATACTCGACATTGGAAAAAGAGCGATACAAGTCTAAGATCTTCTGCTCATCTACTGTTAATTTATCTGATTTTTCCAACGCTTCCAATAACTTCTTTAGATCCTGGTTAACATCCTCTATGATAATTTCAAAATTGGAAACTTTTCCACTTTGCGGACTTACCTCATGTGTAGCGAGCCATTCTCTGTTGACAGCTTTGTAAAAGTTTTCAGTATAGCTGACCACATCTGCCCCTCTAGGCAGCGAATAATCCACTGAGTCATCACAACTACCATCATCTTCACAATCGTTCAGACCATCTTTATTGACATCCCAGCTAGGGTGCATTGTTTTTGGAACAGGAGCTGTTGTATTTGCATAGAGTACACCGCTCGTAAAGAGTAGTAGTGCCACTGCAGATGAGAGAACTATTTTATTCATTCATTAATTCCTTTTTTGCTTTATGATCATTTCATCAAATATCATAGTATCTGAAGACTCTTTTTTACTTTTTGGTGCTTTTGAAGCATTCTTTGTGTAAGCTTTTCCATCATGTTTCAATACAACAATACCCGTATCCCTAACACGCACTTTTATATCTCTATAGCCTTTAGTTTCCGAAGCAGATAACGAAACAGGACGATTTGAAACTGTCGTTTTTCCCATAACCTTATATCCTTCAGCATTACAGTCCATAACCAATAGTGTACACCCTGCACTACCGCAATAGCCACTTAAACCATTAAGAAAAACGATAGGATTTTCACAACTGTCATCCTCTTTTAGCGAGACCAGCTTTGCGCTGTATCCATCCATCTTTACCATATCATCAAATTTTTGCACTGCGGAGAGTATCTTTGCAGCTGTTACCTCATTTGGTTCTTTAACTGTTGTATCATCTGTAGCAAATGATGAACCCGTAAGCAGTAAAAAAGCTACTGCTGTAGATAAAATATTTTTATTCAATTTTATTCCTCTGTTTTTTACATTTGATCTGTAATGCTTACATCACACCCATAAATCTCAATACGACTACTATAACAATAACCGTCAATGCAGTTCCAATTAAACCTCGAATCATCTTTTCTCCTTATTTTTGATTTATATAAAATAGCCAAGAGATACGAATATCTCTTGATATTGCATATACTATCTACAGCGTTTGAAACCAGCTATCCAACCATATTTATAGTTGCTATCTTGTTGATATCTGTAATTGTCTTTCGTCCATCTATCTTTACCTGAATCACATCCATCTCTTACACCGCTACGATAATTGTAGTTTCTGCCTTCTCCATAATTATGACTGTGATGATAATAGTTGTCTGTGTCTGAATCGTCAGGATGTGATGCTGCTGCAGCAACAGTACCCACAGCAGCCGTTGCAAGTGCAAGTTTTTCCTGATCCTCTGTAGGTGATAAGGTGATAAGGTGATAAGTAATTGCTTTTTGAGGGAGGACCAGAGATAAAAAAAAGTACCCTCAACACACTTCAAAAAGCACAAAACTTTTATCATATACCCTGCAAACAGGTGAATATTGCAACTGAATTAATGCTTAATAAAAATCCACCCCTAGCATTTCCCCCCCCCAGACAACTAAGGTAATATACAGAAAACGTCCAAGGAAAGTCAATACTATTCTCCGAAAAAAAATAAAAATAACAGGAGTTTGCAAAGTTCAGAGAAAAGACATACAGATGCTGTTCTATGGAAAAGTGTCAATCAGCAGAAAACTCCGGCCCTTCATAACCCGGCCATCCATCGTCAAAAAAATCATCCTGCTCTGTCACGGGCGGGCATGGATTGTGTTGCGGTAGTGTAAACTTGTTTTCCGGTGGTGGCCGAGGTTGTTTCGGGATGCGCCACAGATCCAGATGTTCAAGTATTTCGAAGTCTCGTAAATGATAATATTTTTATAGCTCGCTTATCTCCGAATAACGTCCCGATCTTTGATGAAACTGATAATCTTCATCTCTCCCTGACAAT
>JAYEOK010000213.1:0-5437 GCA_034722915.1 Thermodesulfobacteriota bacterium
CTGAAATTTTTTCGTCAGCTGTACTTAAAAAAGCTTTGCATACTCCCTGTATGTAAGGTTTTTTTAAGTACAGCTGGCGGAACAAAGGGCAAGAAAGATGTTCAGATTATTTAATGTACGTTCCTAAGCACCCTAAAAAGACAGGGTATAAACTCCGACTCCGAGAAAACGAAAAGTTAATTTGTAATCAATGAGTTGCCCATACCACCAAGGTACTTATCCCGGCTTTCCCGTTCATCACCGGGGTTAGAAGAATACATCTATCAGGATACGGCAGAGGCCGCATAGAAAATTAAATTGCCAAAAAATATGTCAAAATTTATGGGACGGGCTCCTAGGAGCTTGTCCGAGAATAGCAATTTTGTTCAAAATCGAGGCATTTCAGAAAAATAAGCGCAGGTGCCCTGTTAGAAATGCCCTTGGGGTGCATATAGTTAATATTCCGAGCATTATTTTTCTGAAATAACGAAGAGTTTGGGGAAAAGTGCATTCTGGGACACGCTCCTAGGTCTTGTCAGGTTACGCTCCCTTTTCCTCTCCCACTGGTTCTGGGAAGTATGAAGGGAGCGTAACCCGATATTTTGCCCTACATTGGGTTAACAACTACATAGGTCACGCTGTTGCCTGAATATCTTGGTTCATACCACACGCTTCCACACTGGCTATAGGAAATCCCATTTCTGATCACGGTTGAACATCCGCTTGGTGGCAATGAGTAAACCATTGAGCCGATAACAGCAGAAGTAACAGCTGCTGTTGCACCTATGGCAATTCCTGTCGCAACAGGATGGTAGTTACGGCCATAGCGATGATCTACATCAATATCAACATGTCTATTCACGTTAACGTTTCTGTTCACATTAACGTTTCTGTTTCTGTTTCTGTTCACATTAACGTGGGTGCTGCGATGAACACTGGAATGCACTCTTGCCCCGCCACCTCCTCTGCGTGCATCTGCCTGTTGAGGAACAAAGGACAACATAAGGACTGCAGACAGCATGAATAAAAAGATTTTAAATGGTGTTTTTTGTTTTATACACATGGTGTTATCTCCTATTTGTTTGCTTCTGCGATGTCGAAATTGATTTTCTTGTCACCAGCAGCCGGGGTAAAGGTAAAAGCCTGGTCACTCAATGTCGGAGTCGTATCCCAGTTGAGGACAGCAGCATACTGGGGTTGGCTTGTTAGTTTTTTTGAAGTAATCACCAGCTTGAGTGGTAAGGGCGTATCACCGCGTTGTACCCAGATCTGCCAGTCAACTTCCGGACCACGAAAAGCATACTGAGTGCAGTCTTTGCCATTGATTTGATCCAGGCCAACGATAATGGCCTCATCTACAGCCTCCAGCGTATCCTTTCTACCTGCCCAGAGGAAGAGGTCACTCAGCGGAAGCTCTACATCAAATGTATCTCTGGCTTTCACCAGGGTCTCAGCAATAGTTGCCGGAGCATCAAATGTAGCGTAGTAACCAAGCTCCGGTGTGGAGATGGTAAAGGCCTTACCATCGAAAAAAAACTCTTGATTGCTGTACATGTTTGACGTTTTTACCCACAGCTTGGATGGCTGGTCGGTTTTTATTATCACTGATCGGCTTAACTGGACTTTTTGCCCATTTTCGAGCACCTCATCGGCATTTATACTTGCCTTGACAGTGTATTTATCCAGTGAACCCAGATATTCAGACATGATCTTCAATGCGTTGATTGCAGCTGTCTTGTCAGCTGTACCTTGAGCCTTATCTGTCTGCACAGCAGCAAATGCCATATTGGATCCAACCGTTAATCCGGCTGCCAACAGCAAACTGGTTAGTAATGTTTTTTTCATACTTTGGTCCTTTTTTCTGTAGTTTTTTTTAATTGGCAGTACTGGAAGCATACTGCTGTAGGATTGTTGGTGGGCACCGCCCACCAATAACTTGACAGCATAGGAATTTTCATTTTTTTCGAAGCTTAAAAAAATGAATATCGAATATCGAATATCGAACAAGGAATATCGAATATCGATCGGAATAAAAGACGACGGATCAAGGGCTCTTCCCCTTCTGCGGTTCGACATTCCTTGTTCGACATTCGACATTCTCTTTTTAAAACCCGCCCGCAGGGCGATAAGTTCTTACGGGAAAAAAGTGTAAAACACTTTAGTGCCTTACTCCTCAAAAGCTGTCACTCATTTCAGTACCCCCTTGAGGGGTATAAAAAACAAGAAAATGAAAAGCTCGTTTAACGTTAGCAAGTTGGACATACCAACAAGGCACTTATACCCCTCGAGGGGGTACTGAAATGAGTGCCGGCCTCACTTACCGTTTACCGGTGTTAGAGCCTTTTTGAAGGATGGTCAATAATTGTTAAGTTTTTCGATTTCACAAAAATCAAAAGAGCGCAACTGATCCGAGAAAATATCTCTCAATATTACAGCCAGTCTGTCAGACAAATACCAATACCAACCTTGTTTACATAGTTATCATAATCGATAAGGCTTTCTCCATAACCAGTAAAATACTGGACGTAGCCGTTCAAGTATGGATAGTCACCAAGGGGAAAGCTCCAGTTCAGTTCAACTGCACCTTTTTCAAAACCTGACTCAAGGTTGTTGCGTGACATTGCACTGAAAACATGCTCCCTCCACTTATACGCCGCACGAATTTCGTAATGGCCAAGATAATCTGTAATGTCAGAGTTGTCGTCATCTTCAGCATCCTCTGGGATTCTATACCAGGGCTTAAAGGAGAGAGCAAAATTACCACGTTCAGCAATGAAATTTGCATAAATCCGGTTCCAGCTTCTTGAAAGTACTCCACCGCGGCCATTGGATTGATGGACGATGCCAAACCCATTTCCCGGATTTGTAAAGCCCCACAACTCCCAATTCGTATTAAACTGCAACCATGCTTCAGGTTCATGGTTGGTTTCTCTGAATGGCGCTGAATCGTCATTGTAGACCTGCCAGAAAGAACGGTTGGTGTAGGCTGCGTATATGTCCATCATATTAAAAAGATTCACTGCCAACGGAGTCTTTATACTTACCTGGAACTGGGCTTCAGTGTCGTCCAGTTCAAGCGATGGGTCGTTAAACATTTCCTGATACACTCTTGGGTCATAACCTTTTGAATTATAGGCAGCCAGCAGGAGGTAATTGGGTTTATGAGACATCAGGGTAAAGGGCTGGAGGACATGCGCTTCGTCTTGCCTGCGACGTTCAGACGCGACTGATGTCTTCTGTTCCGGCGCGGTAAATGTTCCGGCATGAATTTGTTTTTCGCACTCCAAACGTAAATCACCTATTGTCATGGAGTCATCTGCCTGTCGCATCATTTTTGTCATGCATTCATTAAGGTCATTTGCCCGGCAGGATTGGGGGATAAAAAATATGGTCGTCACCATTACAGCCCCGACAAGGTAAGAAATATTTTGCCTATGGATTTGCCGTAGTGGAATTTTCTGATACTGCATAATTACTTTCCTTTGATTGGTTTATTACTGTGTTTTCAGCAGAGAATTCTCTATTTATAGATTTGTAAAAACTCTTCATCATACGCAACAACATATAAATATTCAGGTCAGTCAGTGACCGGGAACCCTTTTTTAGTGCCTTACTCCTTAATTCCTGTCATAAAAAACAGGTAAGCACCCTAAAAAGACAGGGTATAAACTCCGACTCCGAGAAAATGGAAAGTATTTTTAATGTTAGTAAATTGCAAATACCACCAAGGTACTTATCCCGGCTTTCCCGTTCATCACCGGGGTTAGGAGATTATAATAAAGAGAATAGGAATAAAGATCAATCTTAAAAAGAGTTATAATGAAATCAATGATTGTATAACTCTTAAGTCGGTCATTGTTACCTGCCTGGAAATAACAGGCTGTCTGGGATGTAGCTATAAAATGGGGGACAGAGGAGTTGTTACAGTTTGCGGGAAGTCGTGAATGGTCAGCTCGACAGCTATGCGGTCAGGGGGGGAACCTCAGGCATAGCTGCCAAGCTTGATCATGATACCACTCTTAATAAGTGATAATGTCTATATAGTGCCTTACTCCTGAAAAGCTGTAATAAAAAACAGGTAAGCACCCTAAAAAGACAGGGTATAAACTCCGACTCCGAGAAAACTTGAGAGTATTTTAAAATGAATAAGTTACTTGGTACAACCAAGGCACTTATACCCCTCAAGGGGGTACTGAAAAGAGTGCCGGCCTCACTTACCGTTTACCGGTGTTAGTGCCTTACAGAATGTTTTCTTGTTTTTTTTGAACATATTCTGCTAAGGCACTTATCCAGTGAACTGAACTGTTTCCGGTTGAACCGGGTTAGAATATGGAATGCTGCAAGTAAACCATGGTTGTGTCCTCTCATCATAAAGTGGGGAGTGAAAATAGTTAGGGGCCTTTTCATAAAGTGAAGTTATCTTTATCGTCCGCTAAACTATAGTTTGATCGGTGGTACTAAGTGTTTTTGCAAGTAACGGCTAGTTATCTCTTAGGTGACAAGACAGCGACTATTTTTCTCTTGTGTCTTATTCTTATTAGAGATATATTCTCAAAAAAATACTGACTGCAAAATTGATGTAACCATTCAGGTATTCAGGTACACTCAAAAATGAATTCACAGCAAAAAATAATAGAAGAACTGCTGGCTTTGACCGATATTGAGATCAACGGCTCACGGCCATGGGATATCCGGGTTTTGAACGATAGTTTTTATTCCAGAGTTCTCAAGGATCCCTCCATGCAGATGGGTGAGACCTATATGGATGGCTGGTGGGAATCGGATCAGCTGGACGAAACCATCAACAAGTTGCTGCGAGCCAGACTGGGATACAAACTTCGCAAAAACAAGAGGCTGGCCTGGCGGATTTTGATGGCTAAGTTGCTTAACTTCCAGGCTAAGGACAAGGCCTTTATCGTAGGAGAAAAACACTATGATATCGGTAACGACCTCTACCGGGCCATGTTGGATCCAAGAATGATCTATACCTGCGCCTATTTTCGCGATACTGACGATCTGGATCTGGCTCAGGAGGCCAAGCTTGATCTGGTCTGTAAAAAGCTCAATCTGCAAAAGGGCCAGAAAATTCTGGACATTGGCTGTGGATGGGGAGGTTTTTTAAAGTATGCAGCTGAAAAGTACGGTGTGGAAGGAGTTGGGATCTCGGTTTCCAAAGAGCAGATTGGTTATGGCCAGGAAATGTGCCGTGATTTACCCATAGAGTTGCGACTGCAGGATTACCGGGATATCAACGAAAAATTTGATCACGTTGTTTCGCTGGGGATGTTTGAACACGTGGGCTACAAGAATTACCGAACCTATATGGAGGTGGTTCACAAGGCCCTTAAAGATGAAGGGTGTTTTCTGCTGCACACCATAGGTTTACATTTTTCCGTGGTAAAGGGAGGATCCTGGCTCAGTAAGTACATTTTTCCAGGTGCAATGCTGCCATCAGTTA
>JAYEOK010000213.1:5537-10188 GCA_034722915.1 Thermodesulfobacteriota bacterium
GTTCACAAGGCCCTTAAAGATGAAGGGTGTTTTCTGCTGCACACCATAGGTTTACATTTTTCCGTGGTAAAGGGAGGATCCTGGCTCAGTAAGTACATTTTTCCAGGTGCAATGCTGCCATCAGTTACCCAGATTGGCAAGGCCAGCGAAAGATTGTTTATCATAGAGGATATGCACAATATCGGTCCATACTATGACAGAACCCTTATGTGCTGGTTTGAGAACTTTGACGCTCACTACCCCGAGCTGAAAGAAAAATACGACGAGAGATTTTATCGAATGTGGAAATACTATCTGTTGTCCAGTGCCGGTAATTTCAGGTCAAGAGATGCCCAGGTCTGGCAGGTTCTGCTGTCCAAAGGACGGCAACTGTGCGGCTTTGAGCATTGCCGGGGGATTGCTCAATAATTTATCGTAATTTTGAAAAGCATGCATTGCCAGAAAACATGTCAAAACGTTTGGGACAGCCTCCTGGCATGTTTTGCAGAGCCATATCTTTCCCTTCTGCTCTTTCCGGAAAAATCTGTGAAGAAGAAATAAAAATATCAATAAATCATGAAAAAACTTATTGCGCCCCGGATTGATCGCTGCATTGGATGTCATTCCTGTTCGCTGGCCTGCGCAAGACTGGTTCACAAACAGATTTCCTGGGATACTGCCGGGATTCGTATCAAATCCTCAGGTGGACTGACCACAGGATTTAAGGCAAACCACTGTCTGGCCTGCGACCCTGCACCCTGTGCTGACGTCTGTCCGACCGGTGCGTTTTCATATCGTAAAGGCGGGGGCGTGATTGTAAAGAAAAAGCTTTGTATCAACTGTGGCGACTGCGTCACTGCCTGCCCCGTTGATGCAATTTTTCAGGATTACACAGGAGCTGTCTATGTCTGTATTCATTGTGGTCGATGTGTTGAGTTTTGTCCCCACAACTGTCTTGAAATGGAAGAAATGGACGTGAGCACAAAAGAGGAGGAAACAGCATGATTCGTGATCATTTTAGAGTCCTGGTGGTCAATCTTTCCTCCGATAAAGGACAAATTATACAGCTTGATGGCCGTAATACTGAGGTGGGTGGCAGTGGACTTGCGGCTCTGTTATTCAACACATATGGCTTTCCTGAACGTCCCTGGAACGATCCCGGGCAGCCTGTCATTTTTGCAATCGGGCCGCTCACCGGATATTTTCCATTAATGAGTAAGACTGTCTGCAGCTTTAAATCCCCCTATCATGATCAATATACGGAAAGTCATGCCGGAGGACGTTCTGCCTTATCCCTCTGTTTCGCCAATCTTGATGCACTGGTCATTGTGGGGAAATCAGAAAGACTCTGCTGTCTCAGTTTAAGTTCAAGGTCACTTGAGATCAAAGATGTCGATTTCATGAAAGGCATGGGTGTGAATGAGAGCGGCAGGCTGTTCCGCGGAATGTCCACAGGCTCAGGGCACCGGACTATTTTTCGCATTGGAGCAGCTGGTGAAAATGGCGCTGCCATGGCTAACATCAATGTGGATACCTACCGTCATTTTGGCAGACTTGGCGGTGGTGCGGCCCTTGGCGCAAAGAATCTCAAAGGCATTATCATTCATGGTGATGCTGTTTTCTCCCAGCCTGACAACAAAGAATATGGCAGCCTTTTTGCCGAAGTATACAAACAGGTCACTGCCACTGATATGATGAAAAAATATCATAACCTTGGCACTTCTGCGAATCTGCAGGGCTTAAATGATATCGAGTCTCTGCCCTGGCGTAATCTGCAGGCCACAAGTGATCCGGCTATTGAGAAGATTAATGGTCAACGATTTGCCACCGACACCCTTCTCCGTAACTCAGCCTGTTCCGGATGCCCGGTTGGATGTATCCACGTTGGCTGTGTACGGGAAATGTTCGATGCCGATCATCGCTATACCTTTAAACAGGTTGCCTATGATTATGAGATGGTTTTTTCACTTGGCTCCATGCTGGGTGTAACTGATGCCCGTTCTGTCTTGAATATTCTTGATGTCATGGAAAAGGCAGGACTGGATGCCATGTCCGGCGGTGTTGCTTTAGCCTGGGCCACAGAGGCCACTGAAAAAGGCTTACTCTCTGAAAAAGAAACAGTGGTGAAACTTTCCTTTGGTGATGCTGAGGCCTATCAGCAGGCAACAGAAATGCTTGGCAACAGCAGCAACGATTTTTACAGGCTGCTTGGCCAGGGAAGCCTGAAGGCTGCAGCAGAATATGGCGGTGCTGAGTTTGCCTGCGTACTTGGTCAGGAAATGGCAGGATATGCCACTGGCGAAGTTTTCTTTGCCGCTCAGTCACTTGGTTTCAGACATTCCCATCTTGACAGCGGCGCCTACTCCTATGATCAGAAACATTCTGATCAGGATATTCCAGGAGTGGTTGAATTTCTGATAAGCGATGAAGCGGGTCGCGCCTTTATGACATCCATGGTTGCCTGCCTCTTTGCAAGAGGTGTTTACAAAGATGATCTGCTTGCTGAGTGTCTCACTTCTGTGGGCTACCCGGAGATTGCAGCGGGTATTGATACTACTGGAGTCCATATCCAGAAGCTTCGATGGCAGACCAGAATCGCAACAGGATTTACACCGGATGGTATCACCATCCCCAAGCGTTTCTTTAAGATTAAGACCTGGAAAGGCCCCATTGATCAGGGATATTTGAATGGTCTAAAAAGTGAGTACGGAAAAGCCATCATACATCTTGCAGGAGTTTGAACATGACCGATCCAATAAATTTCCACTCATTTTCTGATCAGGACACTCTTACCTCTGAGCTGGCAACAACAATTACGGCCCTGCTCAGTGATGGTATTGCCCAAAACGGTCGGGCCAGCCTTGCCGTGTCGGGTGGTTCAACACCTGTAAAACTTTTTGAGCGTCTCTCTCATATCGATCTGCCCTGGCAACATGTTGACATTCTTCTTGTGGATGAGCGCTGGGTTGCACCAGATGATCCAGACTCAAATGAACATCTGGTAAGTACACACCTCCTGCAAAATATGGCTGCGGTCGCGTCCTTTACCGGCATGAAGAATTCCGCAGTAACGGCAAGTGAAGGGGAGGCCGAATGTGCCAGGCAGTTACAGAAAATCCATCGTCCCTTTGATGTACTCATTTTGGGGATGGGAGGTGATGGCCATACCGCATCTCTTTTTCCCGGAGCTGTAAAACTTGCCCGGGCCACTGACATGAATTCAGGGAAAATTTGTATGGGTATTGCCCCGGTCACTGCACCCCATGAACGAATGACCCTGACTCTGCCGGCAATTCTTGATTCAAAGCATATCTTTCTGCACATCACCGGACAGAATAAAAAAGATGTTTTGCAACAGGCGCTGGCCCATGGACCTGCCGAGGAAATGCCAATCCGTTTTATCCTGCAGCATCATGCACAAGAACAAAAATCGAATTTCAGTATCTATTGGGCACAATAACGGAGAACAATCATGCATAAAATTGTCGCAAAAGTCACAGACCGTATCATTGAACGAAGCAAATCCCACCGCCAAAATTATTTGCAAAGGGTTGATGAAGCAAAGGGTGATGGAGTATTCCGTAACAAACTGCCCTGTTCCAATCTGGCTCATGATCTTGCAGGATGTGTCGGTACCTGCCGTACTGCACTTCTAGATGACACTATCCCTAATATTGCAATCATCTCTGCCTATAATGATATGGTGTCGGCTCATCAGCCATATGGAAAATATCCTGATATCATCAAAGCATCTGTTGCAGAAGCCGGCGGCAATGCACAGTTTGCCGGTGGAGTTCCAGCCATGTGTGATGGTGTCACCCAGGGCGAGCCGGGAATGGATATGAGCCTTGTCAGCAGGGATGTTATTGCCATGTCCACGGTCATCGGCCTTTCCCATAATGTCTTTGACGGCGTCATCCTCCTTGGAGTGTGTGATAAAATACTTCCCGGACTTCTCATGGGCGGCCTGCAGTTTGGGTACCTTCCCATGATTCTTATCCCGGCAGGTCCCATGACCTCAGGTATTACCAATAAAGCTAAGAATAAGGTTCGGGAAGCCTATGCAAAGGGTGAAATCGGCCACGACGAACTGCTTGCCTCAGAAGTGAAAGCCTATCACAGCCCCGGCACCTGTACGTTTTACGGAACAGCAAATTCCAATCAGCTCATGGCTGAAATGCTGGGTATGCATTTGCCGGGCAGTTCTTTTGTGAACGCCGGTACTAAACTTCGTGATGCGCTCACAAGATCCGCTGCAGAAAAAATTACAGGTATGACTCACCTTGGCGGGAACTACACCCCGCTTGCTCAAGTGATTAGTGAGAAAGCGATCGTCAATGCCATAGTCGGCCTTATGGCCACAGGCGGTTCAACCAATGAGACCATGCATCTGGTTGCCATTGCCCGTGCTGCAGGAATCCGTATTGACTGGAATGATTTTGCTGAACTTTCAGACATCACACCGCTTCTTGTGCGTATCTATCCTAATGGTTCAGGTGACATCAACTCCTTTCAGCAGGCAGGGGGCATGGCCCTTCTCATTAGAGAATTACTCAAGGGCGGACTCATTCATGAGGATGTACAAACCGTTGCAGGAAAGGGTTTTGAACAATACACCCAGGAACCTGTCCTTGAAAACGGTAAGAGTGTCTGGCAGGAAGGCCCGGATAAG
>JAYEOK010000214.1:0-8040 GCA_034722915.1 Thermodesulfobacteriota bacterium
TTTCCGTCTTCTGTGTTGCTCGTTGCTCACGTAACCCGTTATGCTCCCGCCTCGCGCCTTGAATACGAAAAAAACTCCTATTAATTTTTGTTCAAGTTATTTATCTCCCGTTCCTTATCAGAATATGGAGAAATCATGAAAACAAAGATATTTACAACTGTATTCGGCAGCGCCCTTGCCGGCCTGCTCATGCTGGGTCAGGCGAATGCTGCCGACCTGAAAATCGGTATTATGATCCCAACCACCGGATCTGAGGCAACCGCCGGCAAAGACATGGAGAATTCCATTAAGCTGGCAGTGGATGAAATCAACAAAGCTGGTGGTGTATTGGGTATGAATGTTGTCACCATTACCGGTGATGATGGCTGTGACCCCCAGATGGCAACTTCGGCTGCCTCCAAACTGGTGTCCAGTGATGTAATCGGTGTTGTCGGAGGATATTGCTCCGGTGCAACGCTCCCCACCTTGAAAATCTACGGCGATGCCGGAACACCATTTGTAATTGCAGCAGCCAATTCCACCAAGCTCATTGATGCCAATCCCGGTACTTCATTTCAGATCAACTCCACTGGCTTTGATCAGGTCAACAGCGCAGTAAAGCTGTTTCAGGAAAAAGGTATTAAAAAACTGGCCATTGTTCATCAGGGCGACGGATACTCTGAGGATCTCGCCAAACTGACAAAGGAAAAATGGACGGCCATGGGCCATGAAGTTGTTGCCTACGAAGTTGTCAACAAAGGTGAGCAGGATCAGTCCTCGCTGGTTACCAAAATTAAATCAAAAGCCCCGGATGCAGTATTCTGGACCGCTTATTACTCTGATGGCGCCCTGCTCATCAAACAGCTCCGTCAGGCAGGTTTTCGTAATCTGATTGCTGTGGGTGACGGATCAAACTCTCCCAAGCTGCTTGAAATTGCAGGAAAGGCTGCAGAAGGCGTATTCTGTTTCTCCAATCCCACTGCAGAGTATCTGCCGGCAGCCAAAAGCTACACCGAAAGCTACAAAACAAATTACAATCAGGCCCCTGATGCCTATGGACCTCTCGCCTATGACGGCATGAAGCTGCTGGCTGATGCTATTACCCGTGCCGGTTCCACTGATAAAGCTGCTATTGTCAAAGCCTTGAAAGAGACTAAAGAGTTTAACGGCATCACTGGTGCTGTTACTTTTACCGCCAAAAACACCCTGGCCAAGAGCAACTTTGTTGTACTCGTAGCCAAAGGTGGCAAGTGGGCTCTTAACTAGGAGGCTGTCCGAGAACACCCAAACTACGGGTACAAGTGCCCTTTCTCCTCAACTCTTCGTTATTTTGAAAAAATAATGCTCGGAATATCAACTATATGCACCCCAAGGGCATTTCTTGCAGGGCACCTGTGCTTATTTTTTCAAAATGCCTCGATTTGAGAAGAAATGTCTATTCTCGGACAAGCTCCTAGTAAGCCTTACATAAAAAAACAAAACAACCGGGCTCCTGCACCTTGGAAGTCCGGTTCTGTTTTTATTACAGTCTGTATTTCAATCCTGTAAAATCCCCCCTTATGTCGACACTGGACATCATCCTGCAGCAATTGGCCAACGGCCTGATCCTGGGATCGTTCTACGCCTTGGTAGCCTTGGGCTACACCATGGTGTACGGCATTATCAAGCTGCTCAACTTTGCCCACGGTGATCTCTACATGGTGGGTGGTTTTGTCGGATTTCTGATCCTGTCGGCCATAAGTGGTCTGCTGGGTGAGAGCTGGGGAGCCATTGTCTGTTCCATGGTGCTCAGTATGCTGGCTGTAGGGATGCTTGGGGTGATTATTCAGCGAGTGGCCTACCGCCCCATGCTCACAGCTCCACGCCTCTCTATCCTCATCACCGCCCTTGCCGTGTCCATGATCCTGTCTAACGGGGTTATGGCCATTACAGATGGTGAATATCTGGCCTTTAATACTGACCTTGGCTATGACGGGCTTGATTTTGGCAATGTTTTTATTTCCTATACCCAGCTGGCTCTTGTTATTTCCGCCTCTTCGCTGATGGTTATTCTCTATTTCTTTGTCAACAAAACCCTGTATGGCAAGGCCATGCGCGCCATTGCCATTGATCAGGATGCCTGCAAGCTGATGGGCATTAACGTAAATCAGATCATTGCTCTCACCTTTTTTATCGGCTCATCTCTTGCTGCTGCGGCCGGGGTCATGGCCGGGGTCTATTACGGCTCACTGCATTTTTCCATGGGCTTTGTCATTGGCCTCAAAGCCTTTACAGCCGCAGTAATCGGTGGTATCGGCTCCATCCGAGGCGCCATGCTGGGTGGCTTGCTTCTCGGCCTGCTGGAAGCCTTCGGCACCCAGATCCCCTTTATCGGTTCAGAGTGGAAAGACGTTTTTTCCTTTGGCCTGCTCATCCTGCTCTTGATTCTAAAACCCACAGGCATCCTCGGTAAAACCGAGATCGAGAGGATGTAAAATGGCACCATCATCTGACACCTCAGTAGTCACCAACGGAATGAACTGGCTGCAACACCAGCAAAACCGGATGATCGTGCTCATGGTACTGGCAGCCGTGGCCATGGTAATTCCCCTTGTTGCCAACAACTACATGCTGGAAGTATTGACCAATGCCTGGTTCTATACCATCCTCTGCCTGGGTCTCAATATTGTTGTCGGCTATGCCGGCCTACTGGATCTTGGCTATGCTGCCTTTTTTGCCGTGGGTGCCTATACAACCGGTATCCTGACCTCAGAATTTGGGGTCAACTTCTGGCTGACAATACCTGCTGCTGTGTTCTGTTCCATGGTGGCAGGCATTATAATCGGCGGGCCAACCCTTCGCCTGCGCAGTGATTACCTAGCCATTGTCACCCTTGGTTTCGGAGAGATTGTACGCATCATTGCCCGTAACCTTGAGATCACCGGCGGTGCATCAGGACTGATCGGTATTGAGCGCCCCACTTTTTTCGGCATTGAGCTGAGCCAGGGCATCCACTTTTATTATGTCTTTCTGCTCCTTGCCATCGCTGCCTGCTTTATCAGCTATCGCTTACAACATTCGCGACTGGGCCGGGCATGGCAGTATGTAAGGGAAGATGAAGATGCAGCCGAGGCCATGGGCATCAACCGTGTTGGGGTAAAGCTCTATGCTTACGTGATCGGTGCAATGTTCGGCGGCGTGGCAGGATCTTTTTTCGCGGTCAAAATGACAGCTATTTCACCTGAAACCTTTACCTTTGCCCAATCCGTGCTGATCCTGCTCGGGGTAGTGCTGGGCGGCATGGGAAAAATCCCCGGCGTTATTGTCGGTGCCTTTGCTCTCGTCCTTTTCCCGGAAGTGTTCCGCGGTTTCGGTTCCATGCGCATGCTGATCTTTGCCATTGTCATGCTCATCATCATGCTCTACCGGCCTGAGGGAATCTGGCCCAGGGACAAAACATGAAGGACGACTGATGGCACTTCTTGAAGTACAGAATTTAGTGTTGCGTTTTTCCGGATTGGAAGTCATCCGGGAACTCAGCTTCACTGTGGAACAGGGAAGTATTGCCAGCCTGATCGGCCCCAATGGTGCCGGCAAGACCTCACTATTTAACTGTCTCACCGGCTTTTACCGACCGGATGCAGGACAAATCCATTTCAACAGTCACTCCATCCTCCGTAAAAAACCCCACAAAATAACCCAGGCCGGTATGGCCCGCACCTTCCAAAACCTGCGACTGTTTAAATCCATGACCGTGATGGAAAACGTCATGTCCGGCATGCACTGCCGCACCTCAGCCGGTGCATTGGGTGCTGTCTTCCAAACCCCAGCGCAGCGCAGAGAAGAGGAGTTAATCAGACGGGTCAGCGAAGAATGTCTTGCCTTTGTCGGCCTGCTTGAGAAAAAAAACCTCCACGCAGGCAACCTGCCTTACGGTGATCAACGGCGGGTGGAATGGGCCAGGGCCCTTGCCACAAAGCCTAAACTCCTCCTTTTGGATGAACCTGCAGCAGGGCTTAATCATGATGAGAAGCAGGAACTGATTGAGCTGATCCTCCACATTCGCAATGAACTTGGCATCACTATCCTGCTCATCGAACATGACATGGGGTTGGTGATGAAAGTCTCTGAAAAAATTACCGTAATAGATTACGGAAAAAAGATTGCAGAAGGAACAGCCGATGAGGTGCAAAACAACCCCAAGGTGATCGAAGCCTATCTCGGCAGTGAAGATGAGGAGGATCTTTTGTGGGCATAAACGTAACCGGGAGCGATAACAAGAAAGTCCTTGAACTGCGGGACGTGGAAACCTATTACGGTAAGATTCATGCCCTTCGCAAAATTTCCTGTTCTGTTCAACAGGGTGAGATCGTCACCCTGCTCGGGGCAAACGGTGCTGGAAAAAGCACGACCCTGCGCACCATCTCCGGCCTTAACCACGCCTCTTCCGGAAGCATCACCTTCATGGGTGAGGACATCACGGGAAAACAGCCGCACGAGATAGTGCAAATGGGGCTCATTCATGTGCCAGAAGGACGCAGAATCTTTAAAGGAATGACCATTCAGGAAAATCTGGAACTGGGCTCCTTTACCTTACGCGATGAAACAGAACGCCAAAAACGCATGGATCATGTGTTTGAAATCTTTCCTATCCTCCACGAACGAAAAAACCGTGACTCTGCCATGCTGTCCGGCGGCGAACAGCAGATGCTGGCCATGGGCCGCGCCCTGATGACAAAACCCAGACTGCTGCTCCTTGATGAGCCATCCATGGGCCTTGCCCCCTTTCTGGTCAAGGAGATTATGCGTATCATCCTTCGACTGAACAAAGAGGGTGTGACCATTCTACTGGTGGAGCAAAACGCCCGGGTTGCCCTGCAACTGGCAAATCACGGCTATGTACTGGAAACCGGTCAAATCGTGATCAAAGGTGATGCCGAAACCCTCCGCCAGGACGAGAGTATCGTCAAAGCCTACCTGGGTGACTGAGCAGTTCGCTCTGCAACTGAATGTATTTCTTCCGCTATTCCCTAAATCCTGCATAGCAATTTTTTTAATTAATTGAAATGCTGATAATAGTGGCTTAAACAGACTTTGTACAAAAATCATGATTCACCTTTTTAGTGAAGTTGTGAATCAATTAATTTTAAAAAATCACTACCCTTCGGGAGCGCCATGGGAACTCTATCTTCCTGAAACAAGACGCATCGCATAGGTTACTATAGCGCCACGCCTTGTTTCAGAAAGCTACAGCCCCCATGACGCTTGCAGAATTTAGGTATTCTTTGAAAAATCCCTTGCTTTCCTGTCTCTAATCCAATTCAATTACATAACTGACAATTTTGTTCCCGTCACAGGCAATGACAGGACAACATCAGAGTTTTCGGCTCTAACAGCAAACCTCTCCAGCAAGGTAAACACAAAATGAACCTCAGATCTCTTTCCTTCTCTCTGTTTCTTGTTATGCTGACAGCCGTTATCTGTCAGGCAGGAGATCCTCAGGAAGCCATCAAAATGTTAGACCATGACATCAGCCAGGCCCGGGATCCCCAAAAGAAAAGTACACTCCACATATATCGGGCCAGACAGTATTCGAAAATAAAGAAATGGGACAAGGCCCTGACAGATTACAACGATGCACTGGAACTGAACCACAAAGGCTGGATTCATCTGGAACGAAGTCATTTTCTGATGGCCATGGGAAGATATGACCTGGCCTGCGAAGATGCAACCGCAGCCAAAGAAGAAGTCCCTACCCTGGCCCCTGAAGCCGACAAAATTATTGAGGCGGCAGTGGCCAAAATCAGGCAAAAATATGAGGCCGAAAATCCCATTACCATTTTCATGGATACCAGGGTAGATCCATATAGAAAAACCCGCTTCGATGCAATGAAGGAACAGGGGGTGGGGATGTTTGCAGCCAGCACCGGCACAAGCTATAAATCAACTCGCCGTAAACCAGTAACCAGTACACAAAAATCACCTCCCTGCAAACCTAAATCCAGGGGCTGACGCCTTCGCTTCTAATCCATAGGTTCTATGGATACGTACTACGTTGAAACACTTTTGCCATTTTTCTCATTTAATTCCTCTATCATTATTTTATGAAGGCACTCATCGATAAGCAGATTAAACTTAAAATAGTATTGCCATCCATTCTGATTTTCCTGATTGCTTTATTCGTGGTGGTGATCATTGCCTACTCTATCCAGAACAAACATCTTGAACAGAACGTTACATCAGTAATAGCAAGTGTAGACCGCCTCTACAGAGCAAATATACAATTTGATATTCAGATGATGGAGGAACCGCTACGATACATCAAAGATAATAAAGAAATCCAAAAAGCCTGGAAACAAAAGGATCGGGAGCTTCTCTATGCCTTGTGTCATCCCAGTTTCGAGTCTCTGCAACACAATCAGCGAATTACCCATCTTTCTTTTATAGATCTGAACAAAAAGGTTTTTCTCCGGGTACATAATCCAGGAAAACATAGCGACATCCTGACTCGTTACACAATGACCAGGGCATTACGGACACACAAACGTTCCGTCGGCGTCGAGTTCGGTCTTCAGCATAGCTTGACATTACGCAATGTCCACCCGTGGTTTATTTCTGGTGAACTGGCAGGCTTTGTTGAAATGGGTGAAGAGATCGACCATGTTTTTCCCCATGTTGCCGAAATGCTTGATACCGAGATATTTATAACATTCAATAAAAAGCTATTCAGTCGTAAAAAAAGCGAAAAGGATATCAATCCTTATGCTCACGATACACGGTGGAACATTCTTGAAAACAGTGCCCTTTTGGGGAAGACCATGGATCATATTCCCAGTGATCTCTATACATACCTGAACCAGCAGGACGAAACAGACAAGACCCTGTTTAAAATTCAAGAACAGAACAAAAACTTCATAGGCGGATATCTCGACCTCAAAGATGTAAAAAATGAACCGATCGGCAAGCTGCTTGTGTTACAAGACGTCAGCACTCAACGTAAGAGGGTGAAGGACTATATCCTGCTTGTTTTAATTGCAGGAATAATACTGTTTTTGCTGGTCATGTGCATCGTTGTCGCATACGTCAACATGAGCAGCAGCAAGTTAAATTACTATCACCGCAGGCTGGAGGATGCTAAGTTCATTGATCCATTAACGAAGATTGGCAACCGACGATATCTGCTTGAAAAAACAAGAATGTTCTTTGCTAATGAGCAAACCGGGGTCACTATTTTAGTTGATATCGATAATTTCAAAAAAGTCACCGACAAATACGGACATGGTGTTGGAGATGAAGTTCTACGAAGCATAAGTAAAAAGATGTCAGAATATGTACGCCAGGATGACATATTTGCCAAATTCAGAGGTGACGAGTTTGTCATCCTCTTACCTCAATGCGCATTGGATATAGCTATGATAAAAGCAGAAGCAATCCGTCACGCTGTTGAATTAATACAAACACCAATAGATAACGGCACCATACGTGTATCTGTGAGTATGGGAATTTATAAAATAGAAAAAGGAGATTCTTTTGTACAGGTCATAAAACGTACCGATATCGCATTGCACCAGGCAAAAGAAAACGGTAGAAATCGAATCGAAGCGTATGCACAATCAGTGACAACATAGCCAACCAGTCAGCAAACGAACACTATGTTTACGCAGGCTGTATATTTAATTTCCAGAAAGAAACACATGACTGGGGAGTAGCCGGGTAATCTCACCGTTCAGTTTAATATATTTTTCATTGTCTTTTCCTGTGTAGGTCTCAACTAACCGTCTCATACTCGGGAGCCCATCACCTATTGCAGCAAGAACAAAACCTTTTCCAGCAGGACGAAATTGCGATTTTTCAACGTTCATTTTCCACCTCTTTAAATACGATACAGTTGAAGCAGCTTCTAATTGCATAACACAAAACTAGACTGCAACATGAGTGCCTGTTCGTGTAGAGTGTTCTGGATAGGACTATCTATTACCACTCATTTACAAAAAATATCAAAATTCTAACTTCAACAACACTCCCAAGAACAATTCCCATTAAAAATGTTGAACTTTAACTGTTTCGTGGTACAATTTGAGA
>JAYEOK010000214.1:8140-10169 GCA_034722915.1 Thermodesulfobacteriota bacterium
ACTAACACCGGTAAACGGTAAGTGAGGCCGGCACTGATATGACCACACGGAATAAAATGCAATGAGGATAAAAACAGAAATCATCCAATCCATGTTTATCCTCACCTGTGAAGGGCCCAGTCTGGATGCCTCCCTTGCTCTGGAATTTCTGACGGCCATGAATTCATTTATCAAGAAAAGCCAGCTGGATATCCTTCTGGATTTATCCTCTGTCAACTCCATTGATAGTACAGGACTTGGAGCCATTATCCGTTATCTAAGGGATATCGGCGGACATCGTCAATTAATTTTGTGCGGGATCAGTGAGAGAGATCTTGATTTGCTCAAAATGACCCATCTGAATAATGGATTTATCCAGGTAACAAATCGCAACAAGCTCTTAAGCAACCGCTTCTGGGAGAAAAAAAACAAAAAACATACTCCAGTTTTTTCCAGGCCGGAACCTCCTGCAACAAAAGAAGAACCGACAATTCATCATAAGCGATTAACCAGTGACCCGGAAGAGGATGTGAAGCAGAAAGATCCAATGGAAGAGGAGGAACCCGCTACTCTTTGGGAGATAGATGATGCTGACATTTCAGAGTTCATATACGGGCACGAAGAAGCAGAAGAAGACCTGACATTTCTGTATAAAACTGAAGACTATCCCCTTGAGATGGTTACCAAAAAAGAGCGACGAAAATACCGGCGGATTGAACACAAACAAATTATGGATGAAGAGATCACCATTTACTGCAAAAACACTGTAACAGGTAAACACCACATGGCAGTTGTCTTAAACATCAGTCCAGGTGGCCTGCTCCTGACCTCACGTTCCCGTCTTTCCTTTGGCGACAAACTGCTTTTAGAAGGCCGCCTGGGAAGGTACTTCACATTTAAAGAACATGCTGTTTTCCGCTCATGTTACAAAGAAAATTATGGATTTGAATTTGTAGACTTGTCCATGGAAACTACTCATTTTCTGAATCGGCTTACCGGATCCGTAAACATGATAAAATCAAATAAATTTCTTTGCGATCAGCCGAATTAATTTGTTTTCTTCACACAGCTATGGCGTTGCAATACTGTTACTAACACCGGTAAACGGTAAGTGAGGCCGGCACTCAGTTCAGTACCCCCTCGAGGGTATAAGTGCCTTGTTGGTATATCCAACTTGCTAATGTTAAACGAACTTTTCATTTTCTTGTTTTTTATGACAGCTTTTGAGGAGTAAGGCACTGATATGGTTGACACCTGTAACACACTGAAATAACAGTAAGTAAAAAATGTGTCAAACGTCAGATTTTATGGCTGACAGATTCTAGAAATCTTACGGGTGTCAGCCATGAAGTCTAATATCCTCCTGCATCTTTTCAATTACCCTGACCGGGTCGTCAGCCTTAGTGATCGGCCGCCCCACCACAACATGATCAGCACCGGTAGCAATGGCACGGCCTGCGGTAATAATGCGTTTCTGATCATCTGATCCATCCCGCACATTGGCTCCCGGTCTGATACCCGGAGTAACAATCAGTAACTTATCACCAAGATCCCTGCGCAGTCGTTCTGCTTCAAGTCCCGAAGACACCACTCCATCACAGCCAAGCTCCAGGGCGCGACGGGCACGAAACAGAACCAGATCTTCCACGGACTGGGTCATTCCCATGGCCCGCAAATCCTCTTCACCAAAACTGGTGAGCACAGTAACGGCAAGAAGTTGCAGGTCGCCCCGTGCTTCCATTGCAGCGCTGATAATAGCATCATTGCCATGGATGGTGGCAAGGGAAACACCCCGGCTGTTCACCTGTTCCACAGCAAGTTTTACAGTTTCCGGAATATCAAAAAACTTCAGATCCAGCATCACCTTGTGCCCACGGTCAAGAATCCAATCCACAACTTCAAAATAACTGGCCATGAAGAGCTGAAGGCCAACCTTGAAATAGCGGGTGTGGGATTCGCAGCGCGTTACCATCTCTTTTGCAAGTTCAGGACTATTCACATCCAGTGCAACGATGATCCTGTCCTGCAAGTCAATCTGTTTAATGGTCAT
>JAYEOK010000215.1:0-2329 GCA_034722915.1 Thermodesulfobacteriota bacterium
TTGACCCCTTTGTATTCTTCCTTTGTATTCTTTGTCTTATTTGTCTTTGTTCCTGACGAACTTCAGTGCTGACAATACCGCCCATTGGACCAGAACTATCCTCGCCCAACTTCATAAAACCATAGTCAACGAGAAGCCCCCAGCCACTGCTATGATAGACTTCACCACTGATCATAAAGGCCGCTTCCAAATGCCCCAGTATATCACTGAAACTCACATCAACTGCCGCTCCTGATACGCGACCGATACTCGCGTCTCCATCAATATTGGTAGCCAGCAGATACGGTTCCACAGCAAATCGCCAGTTGTCTCTCTCGACGGCATCACCTCTGTCGGGATGAACAAAAAACGCAAGAACAGTTAGCACCAGGGGTACAGCCAGATTTTTAAATATTTTCATCTTTAATGCGCTCGATTCGCAGACAGCTAAAAGCGACAGCCTCTTATGACAAAACGATGGTTGTGCCAACTTTTTTTCATCAGGCTATTACAAAAAAAACAGGCTGCCCCATGTGGAGGCAGCCTGAGGTCAAATCATACAGTGTATGCCTGGGATCAGTCAGTCAGCGACCGTACAGATGGCGCTTCCACCTCAAAAGCTTTCTTTTCTGAAGCCAGATCGGGGCACAGGTGCCGGGCAGAATCTCAAAACCTATGTCAGACTGTACAAGCATATTTTTCAGTTGATCATATGGCTTTCTGTCACCGCTGAGCTTTGCTTTTCCACTCTTTATCTGCTCCTCGAAGCTGACAACACCCATCATGGTTTGCTCAAGATCGCTTCGGTTTATGACTATGGACAAATCTGCATTGTACGCCTGCACACCTTTGATGTTGGTTAATGTCGAATTACTCAATTCAACAATGTATTTTTCGCCGTTCTCAGGAGTAGACAGATTGATGACAAACTCTATACCTTCAGCTTTTTTACTGTCCAGACGGATGCCCAGAAAATCCGCTTCAGAACTTTGGAATCCACAATTTTTGAACTCAACCGAGTGAGATGCGAAAAGTCTCACTCGGTTGAGCACAGTGAATAGAAAACAAATTAACGGGATACAGGAAAACCAGAGTTCTTTATTTCCTCAAGTACCTGTGCCGCTTTGAGAGTGTTGTAATTGATGCCCGCAGCGTTCAGATCCATGCCCTCCTGGAAGGGATAACCCTTAAGAGAACCAATAAATCCGGCAACCTTTTCCTGAATTGGTACAAACAGCCACATATTGTCGGCATACCAGCGGATATACATGTCAGAATGAAAAGGCATCATCTCGTAAGGGTCTGCCTTCAGGTTAACGATAAGCGGCCAGTTGGTCGGCAGCCGGACTCCGGTGGCAATGTTACCGGTTATTCCGGCAAAGTTGACTTTCCAGTCTTTCCAGCGCACCGCATTCAGCTCGCCGCCCTGACCAAAATAGAAAATTTCCTCCCGCGGTCCGGTGGCCGTCTCTCCTTTGAAAAACGGGGTGAAGTCATGGCCGTCAAGGTGAACTTTCCACTCTTTGCCGTTGGCGGTATATCCTTCCTTGAGTTTATCGACAATACCTGGCTTGCCAGCCGCTGCCATCAGGGTTGGGATCCAGTCTTCATGGGACATGATGTCATCAAATTTCGACCCGGGTTTAAGCATGCCCGGCCAACGCACAACTGCCGGGACACGCATACCACCCTCCCAGGTAGTTCCTTTTTCACCATGGAACGGAGTAATGCCGCCGTCTGGCCAGGTCGCGGTCTCAGCACCATTGTCAGTGGAGTAGATAACGATTGTGTTGTCCGCTATGCCGAGCTCATCAAGCCTGTTCAGCAGCTGTCCCACGTGGCCGTCATGTTCAACCATGCCATCCGGATAGATGCCGACACCGGTGACCCCTTGGGACTCTTCCTTCAAACGCGTCCATACGTGCATGCGCGTGGTATTGAACCAGACAAAGAACGGCTTCTCTGCCTTGTGGGAGCGGTCGATAAAATCCAGCCCGGCTGCAAGGAATTCTTCATCGGCTGTTTCCATGCGTTTGCGGGTCATAGGCCCGGTATCTTCAATCTTGCCGTCAGCTGTACTTTTAATGACCCCACGTGGACCATATTTTTTCTTGAACTCTGCGTCTTTGGGGTAGTAGTAGGTCTCCGGCTCTTCTTCGGCATTGAGATGATAGAGATTGCCGAAGAACTCATCAAAGCCATGATTGGTCGGCAGGTGACTGTCACGATCACCAAGATGGTTCTTACCGTACTGCGCTGTCATGTATCCTTCTTCTTTAAGAAGATCACCCAGGGTTGGTGCCCACTCGGGAATACCGTGATCGGAACCTGGCATACCGATGGTGAGCAA
>JAYEOK010000216.1:0-2321 GCA_034722915.1 Thermodesulfobacteriota bacterium
TCACAACACTTCAGGGAACCGGGCAGTTTCGCCCGGTGCCCTGAGTAGTGGCGTGTTGAATTTCACATACTCCCTTTTTTGGGACCTACTGATAGATTCAAACAATAAGTTCGATAGTTGTTCCTGGAAGGCTGTTCGAGAACACCCAAACTACGGGTACAAGTGCCCGTTCTTCCCAACTCTCTGCTAGTTTGAAAAGAATACTGGTAATGCCACTGTCGCAGATACCTGTGATCCGAGCCCTGCAATTACCTACAGTGATCAGGTATCCCAGGGGACCTGCCCTGACAGTAATATCACTGGGAGGTAACTGATGGGAGTGGAAACAGTGCCAGTTGTATTCAGACAATTGACATAACGGATCAAACACCCCCTGAGATTACCTGTAATGCGCCAGCCACAATTATGCCTCCAGATCACCGATTTCATTCACAGCGACAGCAACAGACAACTGCGATGCGGACGGGCCGTCTATTCGCATAACCGGTTATGACTGCTTTTTCCTGACGAAACAAGGAAAGGTGATCGATAAGACGGAATCTTGTGTCGTCAATGTAGTTGGCAGTCCAATTACAATCCTTGATTCGGGCGGAGTAGGTACTCAAATTACATGGAATGTTGAATCTGTCGATGACTGTGGAAATACCTCTGAGAAGCTCTGTGAGACAGGCGTAGTCAATCCTGCTAAGTAGCAGCAGGCTAACAACGTCCCCAGGCAGAGTCAGACATGACTCTGCCTGGGTGGAATCAGTTTCTGCAATCTTGGTTCCAAATCCTGTGTTCAACGCTACAGTGTATGGCTGCCGAAGGCCATCTTTGGCATAACTCTTTTTCTGCAGGAGGCGTTGTCACACAAATTGAATGCTCCAAGGGAGTTTCCGGAATCCGTTTTTGATGAATGATAAGGCGCAGTTCAAAAAAAAAAATCATCTTTTTTCCCGTGTGTGCCAAAGTCGTAACACGTAAATGGTCGCGTCCTGAATCTCATAACGAATCTCATATTGTCGCACGATAATTCGTCGCACTTCACGTGGTTCGAATTGGAACAGCTGATCGCCAATACGCGGATTCGTAAATAAAATCGTTGGTGCCGTGGTTAGTGCCTGGACAGCAGATGCTGCTGCTTGTGGATTTCCCGGCGCCAGAAACTCATAAAGCCGTGTGAGGTCGTCCAATGCTTTGCCGGTCCATTCCAGTTCCATCAACGTGGTACAGGCAATGGGGTGTTGGTGCTGAGGCTATCGGCCCAATCCTGTATGGCTTGGTGTTTAATAACTCTCCCGGCATCCACATCAGCAAGTGCCTCTTGTGTCAAACGGTTACGTTCCTCTTCCTGCTCAACCCAGGCGGATAGTGCTTGTTTCATTATCCAGCCTCTCGAACGTTCAAGATTAGATGCTATCTTATCAACTTTGTTGGCCAATGGTAACGGTACGTGCGCTGTTATAACTTTCGTTGCAGTCTTTGTCATTTGGTGCCTCCCTGTGCATGATTATATTCTAATCATAGTTATTAACAATGACAAATGCCAGCAGAATTGCTGTCAAGCAATTGGCCAATCTGGTTTGGAGATATACAACACTGTGTTATGATAAAAGATATCCTTTATTTTGCAATCGGAGGCTAACTCTGGTTGTTTATTATTGATGAACTCGTGAAAAGCTTTCTGCTATACGAGCCAACTTTGGTCACGCCATTAAACATTTTGGGGTGGATCTAAAAAAACCTTGTGATGGCTTGTCGAAACTTCGAGAGGATAGGCGGATAAAGTTTATTCCTACGGAAGAAATGATTTTAGCCGTTAAAGAGGCTTGCAATCCTGAGCCACAAAGGTTAATTGATTTTGTCTATGAGACGGGATGCAGAGTAGGTGAGTGTCTAAACCTGGATCACTCAGACTATCAGGGACGATAGAGTAGTATTGTACACTCGAACGAGTAGGAACTCGGTGGAAACGCCTCGATTTGTCCCTAAACCGAAATGGTTGAAAACAGGGGAAGCAAAAGTGAAGAGTCTTGGACAACCAAAATGGAATTGGCATGGTCTACGAAGAAGACGGGCCAGTATTTGGGCAAATGACGATGTACCGCTTTTTCAGATTATGATGCTACTTGGTCATTCAAATGTGAGTACAACACAGAGATATTTGTTCAGCTTGGGAATAGTAAAGATGTAATTCTTTCGCCAAACCTTCGCAAGCAATATTAAAAACAAAAAAGGAGCTACAGCAAAAATGCCATAACTCCTTGTTTTATTTAATGGTGCCGAAGAGAAGACTCGAACTTCCACGTCTATACAGACACTAGACCCTGAACCTAGCG
>JAYEOK010000217.1:0-10111 GCA_034722915.1 Thermodesulfobacteriota bacterium
AGCAATTTTTTCTCAAATCGAGACATTTTTAAAATTTTACCACAGGCATATAGTTCATATTCCGAGGATAAAATTTTGCAAATAACGAAGAGTTGGGGAAAAAGGGCATTCTCGGACAGCCTCCTAGAGAAACAGGGTATAAACTCTGACTCCGAGTCTCCCGGATTTAATGCACCTGAATAGTGACCTGTAAATTATGTTAATGATTATTTCCCCATCAAAGACGCAGGATTTTAACGATTCTACCTGCCTAGAGGCTACCCAACCCTTACTGCTTCAGGACAGTGAAGTGCTGATAAAGGAGCTGCGAAAGATATCTGTTTCTGAGCTTGGTAAGCTGATGAAAATGAGTGAGCGTCTGGCGTTACAGACTTATCAGCGAATTAATGCTTTTGAGGCACCATTTACGGTAGAAAACGCTCGTTCAGCCATTACAGTTTTTCAGGGCGATGTGTATTCAAATATCACTGTTAATGAATATGGAAATGAAGAAATTGGCTATATTCAGAAACATCTGCGTATTCTTTCCGGCCTTTATGGTATTTTGCGTCCACTGGATCTGATGCAGGCTTATCGTTTGGAAATGGGATGCAGGCTTGTGAACAACAGAGGGAAAAATCTTTATGAATTTTGGGGTGAAAAAATTACAGACGAGGTGAACCGGATTTTGAAGGGGCAGCAGGAATCCGTTCTTGTTAATCTGGCTTCAGTTGAATATAGCCGTGTGATCAAAAAGAAGAATTTACAGGGTTCTATGCTGCAGATCGATTTTAAGGAACGTAAAGGTGATATCTATCGCACTGTGGCCATTCATGCCAAACGAGCCCGAGGCATGATGGTGGATTTTGCAGTGAAGAACAGAGTACAGGCAGTGGCAGAATTAAAAGAATTCCAGCAGGCCGGTTATACGTTTCGTCCGGAGTTTTCCGACGAGGACCACTACTCTTTTATGAGGGGTTAGGAATTAGAAAAGAATGAATCTACTCCTGTTCTGGAAATAGAAAAACGTCAGGAATTCTCAGAAAGCCATTGTTTTCTTTTCTCAGTAAAAGCCCACCAGGGAGCAGGGGTTCCCCCTTCCATAAAGTTCACAGCTGACAGGAATACGTCAATAACACAGGGATCGTGCTTCTTGCCCGTTTTCCTGCATAGCTCGTCATAGAGTTTGTATGGATCTTTGCCGATCAATTCCTTCGGATGGTTAATCCCGATCAGACGAAGATCCTGTGCCATGGCTTTTCCAATATTTGGCAAATCCTCAAGTTCTGAAACTGTCGCTCTGTCGGGATTTTTCATATGTTCCAGAGAAGGACTGAGAATTACGGATGCATGGGTGGTTTCGTCATGTCAGAAAGTTCAACGCTGATTTCTTTTTCAAGTGTGTCTCCATTCTCATCTGTACGAAGCACTTTCACTAGGAGAATGTCGCCAGCCCTTGAATCCATCATCAAAATGCCGATGTCTTCCATGTTTTTTGCGGGATGTTCATTAATGGAGATGATGATGTCATTTTCCAGTATCCCTGCTTCTTTTGCTTTTCCGGCATGGCTGAGGCCGGTAATTCTAAGATATTCTTTTTCATCATCGTCTTTTTCTGTTGCCAGGATAATACCGATTTTTCCCTTTGCCTTGAGAAAAACGGGTTCGGCCAGGAAAAAGAAATCCGCCTGCGTTTCCGGATTGGCAGGAGAATTATCAGCGTAAAGGTTCAGTACTGAGGCCTGTTTAACATCCATGCGGCGTAAAAGTCGGGGTGGAATACCGGAATCTTTTCTGGTGTGTTGAGAGCCTGCAATAACCACCACTGTTTTATCCGGATTTTTTTGTAAAATGTGGGCGATATTTTCAGCCATGGACTCATCCCAAATGGCCTGAGATTGAACAAAACCTGAGATCCCTTTGCCTTTTCCGTGCGGTGAGTCGGCATGAAATCCGTGTACTATGCGTAAACGTTCGACATAGCCGTCGAGTGAGAGGTCTCTGTCTGGTGCAATGGTTTTGATCTGTTTTTTGCTGAGCTCATCTGTGTTGCCACTGCTGAATACAGAACTGACGATGTCTTTTTCGACATTAATGCCATAGACAGGAATTTTTTTAAGGCGACAGAAGTTGAAGATAGGTCTGAAAAGACGCCAGTCATAGCGCCACACCTTAAACCAGTGGGAAGCACGGAGGAACTCAGCCTCATCCATTTTTTTTTGTTTAATCAGGTAATTGTCAAGAGCCCGCTGGCTGCTCACAGGGAACATTTCCATGGCAATGGCGAGATCCAGACCCTGTTTCTGCAAACTTTGGATGATTCGCAGTTGCAGGAGATGGTCGGCCATGGAATCGTGGGTTTCACCAAGGTAAATTACACGATTTTCTGCAAGTTTTGTGATGATCTGTTCAAAGTTGTTTATAGCCGCAGTTGCTCCGCCATCAGGCAGGTTTTCGAGTTGGTATTCAATGCCGGTGTCACTTGGGGTGATATTTTTCTTCTGGATTCTTCCTTTTTTGAAGGAGAGTGAAGAATATTTCCCGTAATGTTTCAGTTTGTGTAAGGCTGCTTTTGTCTCTTCCGCACTGTTGCTTGCAAGGAGTACTGCCACTTCTTTATTATTGAGTGGATTGGTTTTTACGCTTACATGAAAACCCTCTTCAACCACAGGTGATTTTCCAAACAGGGAGCGATAGGCAGCGCTGTCTGCACCAAGAAAAAGGATGGAATTTTCTGAAAGTTGCTGGTTACTGACTGATTTGTTTTTTATAACTGTCCAGCCCTGTTGTTTTGCCCATTCGACAAATGGTGCAAGGGCAGAAGATGTCTTGCCTGTTTCCAGGATGAGTAATTTGTTCTCTGCCCCTGAAAAACCGGACCAGACAGGAGGATGTTCGGAAGATGTCAGTGTTCTGAACAGGTCGTAATCCGGATCAACGGCAAAGGAAAGTGGAGGGTCGGAAAGGGTAATACTGATATCTGTTTCTTTTTCCGTGATTTCACGAATAAAATTCTGTTCGCCCGCTAAAGTTGTAACTCTAATCGGAACCCTGAGTGCATACGCTTGCTCAGTGTTTTGTTGAAGCTGGATATGAAGGATGGTTTTATCCTGTCTGCCCTCGATGCGGACATTGCTTATTTCAAGTGACGGAGTGTCGTTTCTTGTGAGCTGCTGGATAAAAAAAGTTTTCAAATCTTTTTTCGATACAGTTTCAAATACGGTCTGAATATCCATCCATGTTGCAGCACGGCCCTGCCAGGTTGAAACAAAAAGACGGAGGCCCTGAGTGAAATCCTCGGGACCTAAAAGACCTCGAAGCTGGTGAAACAACATGGCTGCACGATTGTAACCAACAGCACGTTTTGCTTTGGCCATGGGCTGGTTGTGGCTGGCAGATCGGAAATTTTGCAAAGGGAAAGCTGAGTTTGGATTTACGTAATTCTGGTAATTAATCAGACCGGCTTTGCGATGTGCAGTTCCTTTACCTTTGTCTGCTGCGTAACTGTAATCAGCAAGATAGCTTGTCAGGCCTTCACACCAGTTCCCGGAGTTGTCTGCGACTTCAATCGAGTTGCCAAACCATGAATGAAGAATTTCATGGCCTAGTGATGTTTCTTTAATGAACGGTAATCTGAGTACCATTTGTCCTAGAAGGGTAAAGGTGGGCATGCCGAATCCGCTTGGTAAACGATTGGAGACAATTGCATAATGTTTGTAGGGGAAGGGGCCGATCTCTTTCTCGTGCCTGAGTATATAAGTCTTGGCCGCATCAAGATATTCCCGGCTTAATTGCTGGTCTTCCGCGAAAAACCAGGTTGAGATGGACAGTCCATCCCGAACACTTTCTTTCTTAACCTGATAAGGGCCTGCGGCAAAGTGAATTGATCGCACTTCCTGGGAAAAAGTAGTACTCATCCTTCCATTTTTTGATTGTTCCGGCAGCTTGTCCGATTCTGAAATCCCTGAGAATCCTTGCGGCAGAACAGCATTAAGGGAGAAGATCATGTTCTGCTGCGGCAGGGGATGCCATCCGCCTGTGAGAACGATTCCATCTGTACTTATCAGGTTGTCACCTGCACGCGGTGGGACTGTCAGCGAGTAGCTGATTGTGACCTGTTGACTGTGGCTGCTGCCATACATCTGGATAGTATCGTTTTGTGGCAGAGGCATGGGGAAAGGATTCTTTCCTTTTTCCTGAAGGGTTATTTCCTGAATATTCAGGCCACCAGTATATAAAAGCCAATCTTTTCCAGGAGGAAAAGAGACAGTGGCCTTTGCCTGCAGTGAATGCTGATCCGGTTGAAAGCTGATATCAAGATGATAGCTGGGTGTACCGGCAAGACTCAGGCTGCTGTAGAGACAGGTCAAAATCAGTACTCCCCGGAAGGTTGTCGACAGAAGAGAAAATCGAAATGTTAAAACGGTGTTCACATCTTTCTCCTTAGGAATGAATGTGCTAGAATTGCATAATTGCGTATCATTGTATCATATCATTCCTTTTCCCCCACAGAAAAATTGACTCTCATTCATGCATATTAAACTTGTTGCCATAAACGGACGTTTTACCCATTCATCTCTTGCCCTGTTTCATGTTCGAAACGAGCTGGAATCCCACTGTCCCGAGCTAAGCAATGAAATATTGCAACTCACTGTTCGTGATCCATATTACGAGGTTTTGGCGCGGCTCAGCAGGAACACGCCAGACGCAATATTTTTTTCTGCGTCGGTTTGGAATTCTGACAAAGTGGAAGAGCTGATTGTGGATCTGAATGCTCTGCTGCCTTCCTGTCTGCTTGTGGTGGGCGGGCCTCAGGCCGAAGTTGTTGGACACAATGTGGGAAAAAATGCTTGTACTGTTGTCCGCGGGGCTGTTGAGGCAGTGGAGAAAAATTTTTATAGTGATCTGCAGGCAAAGAGTTTGCACCCCCATTATGGCAGATCGTTTTTCCATGTGAAAAATGTTCGGTTTGTTTCTCCCTATCGAGAAGAGGATTTTGAAACGCACCTGAAAAACCGGAACATTTATTATGAAAGTTCCCGAGGGTGCCCATTCTCCTGTACCTATTGCCTCTCTTCGGCGGAAAATGGAATTGTTCACAAAGATCCGGTGCAGGTGCAAAGGGAACTAGATCAGATCATGGCCCATGATACCAGGGTGCTTCGTTTTGTGGATCGAACATTTAATGACCTTCCCGGTCGTGCTTTGGCTCTCTGGAAGCTCGTGCTCGAATATGAATCTGATACACTTTTTCATTTCGAGATTGCTCCGGATCGTATAAGCGAGGAGATGTTTGCTTTTCTGGCCACTGTTCCTCCCGGGCGATTTCAGTTTGAGATAGGTATTCAGTCTACCCATGAGCCAACTCTTGCTGCCATTAAACGCAGGATTGACCCGGATGTCGCGCGTGTTACCCTGTCGCGGCTCGCATCCCTGAACAACATACACCTCCATGCGGATTTGATTTTGGGGCTTCCCCATGAGACAGAAGCAAGTTACCTGAAATCATTTGCCGATGTTTTTGCAATGGGCCCTCATTATATTCAGATGGGATTGCTGAAACTGCTTCCTGATACTGCTATCAGCCGTGATGCCGCTGAATACGAGTATCGGTTCTGCAGTCGGCCGCCATACTCAGTACTGGCCAATAAATGGCTGGATGCAGAGAGCTTGCAGAAGTTGTACTGGTTTTCCGAGTGTGTGGAAAAATTTTATAATAATCGTTATTTCCCGTCCCTGTGGGATTATTTGCGTAGACATAAGGAAGATATCAGTTCTGTTTTCACGATACTGCTGGCGCTGGCCCATGAGCACCGACTTTTTCAGTTGGCTGCCACCCAGGAACTGTTGTGTTCTCTTTTGATGAAGGCATTGAGTAATCGGGAAGACGCGTCAGTCATTCGGGAATTATTTGTGTATGATTGGCTCTCTTGCGGACACCGCAATCTTCCTTCCTGCCTGGAGGTGGACGGTGAAAGTGGACGTGAGCTGAAGGACAGGCTCTATCGGGACTTGGCTATGGATATTCCCGGCCTCTATTCTAAAACAGAGAGGAACAGGTTTTTTAAACAAACTGTCTTTTATCAATTTTCCGCTGAGTGCCTGGTTGAACTGGGATTTGCAACAGGTGAACCGTCCTGTATTGCATTTTTGCGGCAAAGAGACAAAAGCCTCATGCGACTACAGAAGGTTGCTCTGCTTCCTCTTTGAAACCTTTTTAATAAAAAAATTGTGTTGGCATGCTGAATGCGGTACAAAACGATTGGATTGTTCGTAAATATTCGGCTAGCACCCCATCTTCGTCCGATTCGCCTTACTCACATATGACTCAATATAGTTCGAAAGGCGACTCGAACGAACCTGGGGCACTATCCAAATATTTACATTTGATGGTTCTAGCACCAATTTAGCCCTAACCCGAATGTTTACGATTGTTCTATATTATATGTTGCTATTGCAGTAGCAAGTTTACGCTCAAAGAGAGGAAAAAATGACTTCGTTTCGTATTAAAACCATAAATGCTATTTCCCCGGAAGGCTTAGGGCTTCTTGGTGATGAGTTTACAGTTGACCCCGGGGAAGATAATCCCCATGGAATTGTTGTTCGCAGCTCACAGGTGGATGTGGATGACTATCCTGAATTACTTGCCCTGGCAAGAGCTGGTGCCGGAGTAAATAATATTACTGTGGACAAGGCCACTGAACAGGGCATCTGTATCTTTAACACTCCGGGTGCTAATGCCAATGCAGTTGTGGATCTGGTTTTCCCCATGATCGGGATCTGGTTGCGCAATATCTATCAGGGAATTGCCTTTTGTAAGTCTCTTGCAGATGTTCCTCCGGATCAGGTAAACGGTGAGGTGGAGAGTCGCAAGGCTGCCTTTCGTGGTGTGGAGATTGCCGGTAAAACCCTGGGCGTCATAGGGCTCGGTCAGATTGGTGTGAGGCTGGCCAATGGAGGTATCCAGCGATTTATGACAGTTTATGGTTTTGATCCTTTTCCCAGTCTTGACAATATTCACAATCTTTTGCCTGAAGTAACCGTGACCCGTGCCATGCGTGACACCCTGGCCCATGCCGATATTGTCAGCCTCCATTTACCGGTGAACGAAAAAACAAAGGGCATGGTCAATGCTGATTTTATTGCCAAAATGAAACCTGGCGCAATTCTGGTGAATTACGCAAGAGGCCCGATAGTTGAGGAGGAAGCTGTTCTTGCTGCTCTGGATTCAGGACAGCTCGAGGCTTTTATTTCTGATTTTCCAACACCCGGTGTTATAGGCCATCCCAAAATCCTGACAACCCCTCATCTTGGTGCATCGACAGCAGAGTCTGAAGGAAATTGCTCTCGCATGGCTGTGGGCGAGCTGTCAGCGTATCTGCGCTATGGCAATATTACCCACAGCGTCAATTTTCCCAATGTTGAGTCCATTCCGGCTTCGACTGTTCATACCCGTCTTATTATTATCAATAAAGATGTGCCTGGAATAATAGGTTTTGTTACAAATGTTCTGGGGAGCAATGGAGTCAATATCGTTAGCTTTAAAAATGAATCCAATGGTAAGGTGGGTTACAATATCATTGATCTTGAATCCCCTGTTGATGAAAAAATTGTTGCTGAGCTCGAGGCGAATGAAGATGTGATCAGAACCCGTCAAATCATGTTTCCCTGATCGTTAACTGATTTAAATTTTTTTACATTTGAACTGCTTTTTTTTAGATTTTTGAAGAATAAATGAGCGTTTTAGTGCATATCTTCCTGCTTATCTCTCTGGAGAAAGTATTAGTTAAAAAAAATTAATTGGGTAGCACCCTGATTCTAGGCGTGAAATAGAGTTTTTGCCGGCTAGAGTATAAATAATTTGATTGTTTTGCGTGCTGTGTGAAGTTGTGTTTCTTCGTATCTGTCTGATATTGCAATTGTTCTTCGTGTTGTTGTTTTGTGGCATGAATGATGCAACGTTTATTATGTTTTATCTCTTCTCTCCTTTCTCCTGGAAAAGCCGGTTTCGTTTAACGAAACCGGCTTTTCCTGTTTGGACAGCAATAAGTGGTTTCAATGTCGAAAAATCCTGTTTGCCTTGATCGTTGTAATGTGTACGATACTAAAATTTTACAACCACTGTTACAGGATCAAATGGATCTTTTGCATATCCCTGCTGATCTTTCCACTAAAAGAGTTCTTTTAAAACCCAACCTGATCAGCGCAGGAGCACCTGGGCTTGCCTGCTCAAGTCCGCTTTTTGTAAAGGCAGCCGCATCTTGCTTTCTCTCCCGTGGTGCCAGAGTGTTACTTGGTGATTCGCCTGCTTTTGGTAAGGCAGCGCAGGTTCTTAAACGCCAGGGCTTCACGACCGCGCTCTCCGGCATGGCTGTTGAGTTTGTCCCGTTTAAAACGAAAGTGCTGAAAACTTTGGCTTGCAGCATTACTGTTGGCGTGGCTGCGGAGGCTTTGGACTGTGATTATTTTGTTAATCTGCCAAGGATTAAAGCTCATGAACAGATGGGTGTAACCATGGCTGTGAAGAATGTCTTTGGCATCGTGCTGGGGGCACGTAAGGCCTGGCTGCATATGCGACATGGTGATTCGCAGCAGCGGTTCCCGAGGATGATTCTTGATCTGCATCAGCTTATTCCTTCTTCTCTTGTGCTGGCAGATGGTATTGAAGTGATGAACAGAAGGGGGCCGGTGAAGGGTTCCTCCCTTGCTCTTGGTTGTCTTGCCGCATCAAGAAATTCTGTTGCACTTGATCGGGCTATGCTTGATGTGCTTGAGATTGCTGCAGAGAGGATCCCTCTGGCAGTTGCTGCCGGGGAATTAAAACTCGCCGGAGCACGTTTGCGGGATATTGAATTTCCGCAGTTGTTGCCGCAAAATTTTTCAGGTTCAGGGTTTCAGATACCATCAACGCTCAGTCCTGTCCGCTTTCAACCTGTTCGTTACTTATGTAGTTCTTTGAAAAGAATAGTATCAGCCTGAGGTCTAATCCCGCAATCCTGCTTTTCAATCCCACTATCCTTCATGCGGTTTTCAGTGCCTTACAGAACAATTGCTTGTTTTTTTCAATCCAATTGCCTCAAAGCGTTCCTCGATGGCCTGACACACCATCTCTTCGGTGATTTCAGACATGCAGTAGCCATCGCCCAAGGGGCAATCGGGCCTGGAGTGGCCGCAAGGGCGGCAGGGAAAGGCGATGCCCAAGGTCTTGTCGTGATCGCGCCTGGGCTGCCAGTCCTCCCAGCGGGTGGGGCCGAACAGGGCTATGACCGGGGTGTTTACCGCCGTGGCCACGTGAATGGGGGCCGCATCGTTGCCCAGGAACAGTATGCTTTCGCCCATCAGGGCGGGCAATAGTTCCAGAGGAACCTTGTCGCACAGGTCGATTACCGGTTGTGTCATCCCTGATGCAATCCGCTGGCAGGCTTGTCTGTCTTCCGGCCCACCTGAGAGCACTACCTGCACCGGATAGCGGGTCATCAGGACATCGGCCGTGCGCGAGAAGCGCTCCAGGGGCCAGCTTTTGTACCACCTGCGGGCACCGGGATGCATAATGACGATGGGAAGACCGGGTCGGGAGCCGTTTTCCAGGAGCACATGCCGAATCCGTTGCCTGTTTACATCGGACACTGTTAGATAGGGATGGATATCGGTTATCGGCAGGCCCAGTGCCACGGCCATCTCAAGGTTATGGTCCACCGTATGGCGGCTGTCGAAACGATAGGGGAGACAGTGGGTATAGGCTTTTTGCAGAAAAAAGGATCTACCCTGGTAGCCGATGCGTACCGCCGCACCACTGACAAAGGTGAACAGGGCGGAGCGATCGTTGCGCGTCAGGTCCATGACTATATCACAACCCAGACGACGGATGTTAAGCAGAAATTTGAAAAAATAGGGCAGGTCGCGTTTAGCCCGGTCATAGTCAAAAACGATCAGGCTGTGGATGTGCGGATGGCCCTTGACGATGGCCGCTGTTTGCTGATTGATCAACAAATGAAGCCTTGTGCGCGGCATGGCCTGCTTCAATGTGTGCAGCAGGGGAGTCACCAGAACCGTGTCCCCGATGTGTCGCATTTTTATAACTAAAATATTTTTTGTTCGAGCCGTGTTCCACTGGATGTCAGCCATGGAAGCT
>JAYEOK010000218.1:0-2319 GCA_034722915.1 Thermodesulfobacteriota bacterium
TAACCTTTCAGGCGGAGCCTGATTCTGACGAGCCTGCGAGTCAGAATCATTCCAGTTTTGATGCCTTTCAATATTGTGATATTATAGGGTTTTTCCAGAATACTCCTGCCGTAGGCTTAATATAACGGCTGAACTAACCTGCCCCAAGCATTTTACCGACCAATTTGATACGGAGTGATGAGCGTGAGTAAACTACCAGGGTTATTTGAAAAACCGCCGTGCTTGGGGTCAGCGTTAAGTGATTTGTTCTGTGAAGTATTGTATTCTTTTTTAAGTCATATCAGCAAGTAGCAATATTTTCATTTAACCATTCTTGTGGATTGAGTGAAATTTCTGTTGATTGTTTTATTTTTTTTCTTTTGGCAGGCAATTCTTTGAATAGTTCGAGAGTCCCTTCACAGATGATGTGATGTGCTTGTTCCGATGCATACATCATGTAAATTGATCTTAATAAGCGGTCATGTGCCTCTCCAATTTCTTTTTTACCATTTTCCCAGCGAGAAACTGTGGACGCAGTAACTCCAAGAGTGAGGGCAAGTTCTTTCGCTTTAAGATGCAAATCTTTTCGTAGAAATTTAATCTCGGCAGGTTGCAATAACGCTTTACGTTTAGTGCAGATATGTGTGCCAATAATACGGTGTAATCTAGGGAGATTTGGAATAGAAGCGTACGACTCATTGCAAGTTGGGCAAGTGTATTGAGTGATACCATACAAGACAACATTAAGACCACATTCGTCAAATTTATATGGTTTGTCCTTTATCACTTTTATGTTATTTCCACAGGAGTAGCATTTTTCCATGATTTTACCTTAGCCTAAAACGGTTATTATGACAGCAGACATGCGCTTTATGATGGTTGCAATTACAGCACCTTCATCTCCTTCAAGATCTTGCCCGGTAATTTTATATGACCATGTCTGAGTTTTGTTTTTGAACTCTTTTTTGACAAGGATTCCATGTTTCAAGATGAACTCAACATCATGTGTTGAATATCCACGCTCCAGCATTCTCTCTTTAGCATGATGTGTGAAAATGACCGTACCATCAGAGGTAATTTCTCTGATAATTTTTTGGGCTTCAGATGAAGATATTTCGTCGGTTGAGTTAAATTCCATAGCTTATAATAAAAGCATAAAGTTGATCTTGGCGCAACTTTTTTTATGCTGGGTGATTTAAAATATGGATTTGTTAAGGCACAGAAAAAAAACGCCAGAGTTAACCAGCCCGCCAACCAGTTTAGCAACCAACTTTGCGCGTTGTAAATTGTTTGAATTAACTCAAGAAAACGGTCACGGTAGGAATGCCAGTCACCCGACACCCCCCGCACAGATCCCGGCGTGCGGAATTACCGCACCGGGCTCCTCGGTTGAGCTCGCTTCGCATGACAAGAAAACTAATGGTGCTTTTCAGGATGCCCATAATAGCGGGTACTCCTTCAAACTCCATTTTATTCGTGGTCGTGGTACGCCATAAATACGTAAAAGTCTCTGAAATTTCCCACGGGTGCAATTGCTCCGTTGGCTTCGCCTAATGAGGTGTCTTCTTAGAATTTCTGTGAAATAATAGAAGTAACTCGATAGCATTTCAAAATTGCCTGTTACCCCAAAATAATTATAGTACCCTATCAGTTTCAAACGTATTAGTCTGAAGATCCCACTGGTGCCAAGAGATATGTTCTCTCGAAGCCACTCTGTGAATCGTGAGAGGGACGCTCTCATTCTTTTGGGAGCTGTGCGGGCATACGCCCAGATCTTTCGAGTGCGGGTTAAACCGCGATAAAACTCAAATCCCAGAAAGATAAAACGTTCTGTATACGGCTTGCCTGTAAAGGCAACTATTTGGGTTTTATCTGGGGCCAGTTCTAGATTGAACTTTGCCATTCTGTCCGGCAACCAACGATAAAAGTTCTCTGCGTCTTTCTTCTGCTTGAACAAGCAGACAAAATCGTCTGCGTAACGCACGAAGAAAACTCGACCTACACAATGCTTACTTACGACTTTCTCAAACCACAAGTCCAGTACATAATGGAGATAAATGTTGGCAAGAACCGGAGAAATAACTCCGCCTTATGCAGAGAAAGTTATTATGCAAAGTAATCCAATAAAAAGCCTTATATTTCAGTAATTCTGTCTAAATTTGCTTTGCATAATATCCTGAATGATAATTGAGCGTTTGTCAATTTTCAATATCATTTAGTATCTTAATTATTATTTTCGTGTTTTTTATGGCAAAACTTTCCTACAAAGCTTGCACAGCAAGGTTTGGGATAATAACCATTTCTTTAAGTTTAAGACCCATAGTGATAACTTGCTGACCA
>JAYEOK010000219.1:0-31315 GCA_034722915.1 Thermodesulfobacteriota bacterium
TATCGAACAGGTAAGCGCAGACTCCGAGGAATGTCGAACCGCAGAAGGGGAAGAGCCCTTGATCCGTCGTCTTTTATTCCGATCGATATTCGATATTCCTTGTTCGATATTCGATATTCATTTTTTTTAAGCTTCGTAAAAAATGAAAATTCCCAAGCTATTGAATTATTAAATAGTCTAACACCGGTGATGAACGGGGAAGCCGGTATAAGTGCCTTGGTGGTATATTCAAGCTCTTAATTTTAAAAACACTTCCAGTTTTCTTGTTTTTTTTTATAGAAATCAGAACGTAAGGCACTAACACCGGTAAACGGTAAGTGAGGCCGGCACTCTTTTCAGTACCCCCTCGAGGGGTGTAAGTGCCTTGTTGGTATGTCCAACTTGCTAATGTTAAACGAACTTTTCATTTTCTTGTTTTTTATGACAGCTTTTCAGGAGTAAGGCACTAACACCGGTGATGAACGGGGAAGCCGGCACTCTTTTCAGTACCCCCTCGAGGGGTGTAAGTGCCTTGGTGGTGCTTGTAACTTATTCATTTCAATACACTCTCCAGTTTTCTTGTTTTTTTTTACAGAAATCAGAACGTAAGGCACTAAAAAGCCGCCCATAGGGCGGCTTTTTTCTTCTCCCACATCTGAAATCAAATCAGAAGCCACAGGCTATCACTTACCACCTGCCTTTGCCAGCCACCATGCAGTCACAACTCCCGCAACGGCTCCAAACAAGTGCCCATCCCAGGACACCCCGGGTTGAAAAGGAAGAATCCCGGTAAAAAGTGTGCTCCCGTAAAGCAGTCCCACAAGCAGCGCAACCAGCAGTGCCGGCCATCGGCGCTCCAGCACTCCCGAAAGCAGCAGAAAGGAAATCAGACCGAACACCAGGCTGCTGGCTCCAACATGCCTGGCATGACGCCCGAACAGCCATAACAATCCGCCGCTAAGAAGAACGGTGCTGACCACGACAGTCGCACTGTCTGATCTGGATCCAGCCAGCAGCAGAAGCAAAACAAACAATGGAACGGTATTGGAAACCAGATGGGAAAGACCCGTGTGCAGGAATGGACTGGCAACGACTCCAGGCATTCCATGCAAAGTGCGCGGAACAAGCCCTAACCGTTCCAAGGGCAGCAGTTGATCAGCCAGAAACACAATCCAGATGACAACGATAAAAATCAGAATGCCACTCAGTTCGCGTTTAACTTCATGGGCATGGCTTGAAATATTTCTTTGCAATGTGCAGGGATCTAAGTGGTTATATATTTTCTGTGTTTAACTATCTACCCCACCAAGGACTGACAACTGATAGCTATCAACCTTCTAACCCGGTTCAACCGGAAATAATTCAGTTCACTGGATAAGTGCCTTATCAGAATATGTTCAAAAAAAACAAGAAAATATTCTGTAAGGAACGGGAATTAAATAACCTGAACATATTTCGCCGCAATTTTTTCGTCAGCGACACTTTAAAAAGCTTTGCATACTCCCTGTATGTAACGGTTTTTAAAGTATTGCTGGCGGAACAAAGGGCAAGAAAGATGTTCAGGTTATTTAATGTACGTTCCTAAGGCACTAATTCATCATCAGCACCGTGGGCAGTAAGGGGTAGGATCGCTGGTATTAATTTCACTCATTACTCATCTTTTGTGCTTCACGTAAGGCCCTAATTCTATCTTCAAGTGGCGGGTGGGTCATCGTAAGTTTTTTTAAACCCATTGCACCGAACAAGCCGCCATTAAAGCCAAATGCCTGTAGCTGCACCGGCAACTGTGCCGGTTTTTGCACTGCATTCAAGCGTTCTAATGCATTGATCATTTTTTCGTGTCCTGCTAATGCTGCCCCTCCGGCATCTGCCCGATATTCCCGCCATCGACTAAACCAGCGGACGATCAGTGTCGCCAAAAAACCAAATACAAGCTGAGCTATCATATAGGTTCCGCTATACCCGATCCCCCGCCCAAACCCGTAACCGCGAGAATTGTTGCCACCGCCACGACGGCGATCAACCAGAGCCGAAACCATCTGTGAAAGAACAATAACAAAAGTATTAACCACGCCCTGAATTAATGACAATGTGACCATATCGCCATTTGCAACATGACTGATTTCATGCCCTAACACGGCTTCTGCTTCGTCTTTGGTCATACTGTTTAAAAGACCTGTACTAACAGCAACGAGTGACTTATTTTTATTTGCTCCTGTTGCAAAGGCATTCGGTGCCGGTGAATCAAAAATGGCGACTTCGGGCATACCAAGACCTTTTTTATCAGCTAGTAAGCGAACTGTATCCACAAGCCATCTTTCTGTATCATTGGCTGGTGACGTAATAACCTGTGCGCCTGAAGAGCGTTTAGCCAATGACTTCGACATCATCAGTGAAATAAATGAACCGGCAAATCCCATAATTCCTGCCATGAACAATAACGGCATCAAGTTCATGCCTGGCTGGTTTAAACCAAAAATATTGAGCAATAAACCTAAAACAAATAATACCGCTATATTCGTGAGTAAATATAATGTTGTTCTCATCACCATGACGTTTTCCTCTTTTTTATTATAGAATTCTGATAACGTAACTCATTCCCGGTAAATAATCAAAAACATTCAGGAGATCAAACAACCCATCAACGTAAAAATTGTGATTTCATTGATAAGCTTCCTGCATTCGACACTGTTTGTTTCATTCACTTCGCATCATGAACAGCCATTGCCATTTGTAATGCATGACGTGTTGCAGCTACGTCATGAACCCGGATAATGTCTACTCCGGATTCCACGACAAGTGCTGAAACTACAGCTGTTGGCAAATCACGATTTGCCACATCAAGGCCGGTGATATCTTCTATGAATCGTTTACGGGAATGACCCAGGAGCACTGGACAGGCAAGTTCCTTAAACTCTGCAAGATGCTTGATAAGGGAAAGATTATGTGCAAGTGTCTTACCAAAACCAATTCCCGGATCAAGAATGATACGCTTGAGGTCAACCCCATTCTCCAAAAGCCATGCCAGACGCTCACGAAAAAAATCAATTACCTCAGCAACAACATTTTCATATTGCGGTTTGACCTGCATGTCGCCAGGTGTACCCTGCATATGCATGATGATCACAGGCACTGATGTTTCCTTTACCAGTATGATCATCCGGGGATCCTTTCTAAGAGCTGATATATCATTTATAATATCAGCTCCTGCCTCAAGAGCCTGACGGGCCACTTCAGCCTTGGTGGTATCAATGGAGATGGGAATAGAATACCTGGAACGAATAGCACGGATGGCCGGAAGAACACGACTCAGCTCTTCCTTTAATGTTACAGGTTCAGCAAAGGGGCGTGTTGATTCCCCACCCACATCAATGATGTCAGCACCTGAAACAACAAAGGCCTCTGCCTGAGAACAGGCAGAGGCCGCTGAATCAAATTGACCACCATCGGAAAATGAGTCGGGCGTTACATTTAAAATGCCCATAATCTTCGGTGCGGTCATGTTCAGTCCCTGGGTTTTTCTTCAGGCGTTGCAGCACCCTCCTCTACTTCTTCCACTTCTTCTGTTGCTGCTTCATTTCTAACATCAGGTTCCTGCTCGTCATCGGCCTCGTCATCAGCAGAAGGTTCGGCGGCTCTTTTTGGAGCTGCCTTTTTCGCAGGTTCAAGCTCTTTTTCTGTGCGCTCATACTGACCGGGTCGCAGCTCATCAAGAATGTCTTCAATATCATCGAGAACAATGGTTTCCCGCTCCAGCAGCTCTTCAGCCACACGTTTCAGGATATCCATATTCTCAGTGAGCATCTTAATCACTCTTTCATTGGCTATCTGAATTATTTCATAAACTTCCCGATCAATCTTACGGGCCGTATCTTCACTAAAATCACGATGCTGGCCAATTTCTCTACCAAGAAAAATCTGTTCTTCTTTTTTACCATAGGCCAGTGGTCCAAGCTCATCGCTCATCCCCCATTCGCAGACCATTTTACGCGCCATCTCTGAGGCACGTTCAATATCATTTCCGGCACCAGTAGTAATCTCATCAAAGATTAATTGTTCCGCAACGCGACCACCAAAAAGAATACAAAGTGAATTCTCCAGAAACTTTTTGGAATGGGTATAGCGTTCATCTGTGGGCAACTGCATGGTCACCCCAAGCGCACGGCCACGAGGAATTATGGACACCTTATGGATGGGATCGGTATCAGGAAGAAGTCGTGCAACCACGGCGTGCCCTGCCTCATGATAAGCAGTAATTTCTTTTTCCTTATCTGTGATAATCATGGAACGGCGTTCAGCACCCATCATGATTTTATCTTTGGCCCTATCGATCATCTCACTGTCGATCTTCTTTGCACCGGTACGGGCTGCCATGAGAGCTGCCTCATTCACAAGATTTTCAAGATCTGCTCCAGAGAATCCAGGGGTTCCACGGGCCACAATCGCCATATCCACATCTTTTCTCATCTTGGTCTTCCTGGAATAGATCTCCAGAATTTTTTGACGCCCCAGAACATCAGGGATCGGCACAATTACCTGGCGATCAAAACGACCGGGACGAAGCAAAGCGGGATCAAGAATATCAGGCCTGTTGGTTGCGGCAACGATGATAACACCGTCATTTTCCTCAAAACCATCCATCTCAACCAACAGCTGATTGAGGGTCTGCTCACGCTCATCATGCCCTCCGCCAAGGCCCGCACCACGATGACGTCCAACAGCATCGATCTCATCAATAAATATTATGCAGGGCGCGTTTTTCTTGCCCTGGGTAAAAAGATCACGTACACGGGACGCTCCGACCCCCACAAACATCTCCACAAAATCAGAACCGGAAATAGTGAAAAAAGGAACATCAGCCTCACCGGCAATGGCCTTGGCGAGAAGAGTTTTTCCAGTACCGGGGGAACCGGCCAGCAATACGCCTTTTGGAATACGAGCACCAAGTTTGGTAAACTTCTGAGGATCTTTTAAGAAATCAATAATTTCTTCAAGCTCTTCTTTAGCCTCATCAATACCAGCCACATCTTCAAAGGTAACCTTGTGTTCCCCCTGTTCCAGGAGCTTGGCTTTAGTTTTACCAAAGGAAAGAGCACCGCCCTTACCGCCTCCCATCTGCATCTGACGCATAAAAAAGATCCAGACACCAATAAGAAGCAACATGGGAAACCATGAAACAAAGATGGTCATCAGCCAGGAATCCTTCTGGACTTCTTTAACCGAAATATCCACGCCACTGTTGCGAAGGATGGAAATCATCTCATCATCATTCACCGGATAAATGGCCCTAAAGGCCTTTCCATCCCGCATGGTTCCTGAAACAACATCACCAGATATCTGGACTTTTGAGATATCCTGACTCTCAACAGCTGCCACAAACTGACTGTAGGTCAGTGAGGTCATCTGCCCCTGGGGCTTGTTGAAAAGATTAAAGAGCAGGATCATGGTGAGACCAATCACCAGCCACATGGAAAGATTTTTATAAAAAGTATTCAAAGAGTCCTCCACAACTCCGGATTAAACAAAGGTGACGCTGCCATCGCGTCAGATTTTTTTAACAACAGTAATGTATAGTAAGAGCAATGAGTGCCTCTGTCGAGGTCAGCACTGCTTTTTTCTATAAACAGGGTAAATTATCTCAGTATTTTATATTTTTTATAAAATACTGTATCGGTTGTACTCCAATCTCTTTTTCACGCATGGCCTTCATGGCCGTAACCACAGCAACTGCCCCTGTAGCTGTTGTGGTATAGGGGATATGCAGCTCAAGAGCTGCCCGACGAATTGCGTAGGAATCTTCAGTAGCACGCCGCCCCATGGAAGTATTAACCACCCAGGCCACCTTATTATCTTGAAGTTTATCCATGATATGTGGTCGGCCCTGAGAAATTTTATTCACCTGTTCACAGGGAATATCGTGTGATTTGAGGAACTCTGCAGTTCCACGAGTGGCAATAATATTAAACTCCATCTCAACAAGCCTTTTTACAGGAGCCAGCATAGTCCTTTTGTCGCTGTCCCGGACACTGATAAACACTGTCCCTGAAACAGGAAGTGAAGATCCGGCCGCAAGCTGTCCTTTAGCCAGAGCAAGACCAAGGTCATCATCAATACCCATAACTTCGCCAGTAGACTTCATTTCTGGTCCGAGCAGGGTGTCCACATTATCAAAACGATCAAAGGGAAAAACCGCCTCTTTCACTGCCCAGTGAGCGATCTCCACTTCTTTTGTCAAGCCCAGTTCAGCAAGTGTCTTCCCCATCATGATCTTGGTGGCAATTTTAGCAAGGGGTACACCTGTAGCCTTTGACACAAAAGGTACGGTTCTGGATGCCCGTGGATTTACTTCGAGAATATAAAGATCTTCATCTTTTACCGCGTACTGAACATTCATAAGGCCGATAACGCCAAGCTCCTCAGCCATGGCTTTACTGGCACGTTTAATTTCCTCTATCAAAGCTGAAGAAAGTGTGTGAGGCGGCAGTACACAGGCTGAATCACCGGAATGAATCCCAGCCTCTTCAATGTGCTCCATAATTCCGCCAATTATGGTATTTTCACCATCACAGAGAGCGTCCACATCCACTTCAATGGCATCCTTTAAAAACTTATCGATCAATACCGGGTGGTCAGCTCCTGCAATACCCGGGATGGCCATGAAATCACGAATCTCCGAATCGTTATACACAATACGCATATCCCGGCCACCCAGTACATAGGAGGGACGAACCACCACCGGGTAACCTATTTTTCCAGCAACATTGAGTGCTTCCTCCAGTGTATACACGGTATCGTTATCCGGCTGACGAAGGCCAAGTTTCTGCAGGAATTGTTGAAACCGTTTCCGGTCTTCTGCACGATCAATGGAATCAGGAGGAGTGCCGACAATGGGAACCCCTTCTTCTTCCAGGGCAACAGCCAGGTTCAATGGAGTCTGTCCGCCAAACTGGACGATTACGCCGTCCGGTTTTTCCAGATCAATGATGTTCAGAACATCTTCAAAGGTCAGCGGCTCAAAATAGAGTTTATCCGAAGTGTCATAGTCTGTGGAGACTGTTTCAGGATTGGAATTCACCATAATGGATTCCACCCCGATCTCGGCAAGTGCAAAAGATGCATGCACACAACAGTAGTCAAATTCTATCCCCTGGCCAATACGGTTAGGGCCACCACCGAGGATAATTATTTTCTCATTATCAGTGGCTGCTGCCTCATTTTCCTGTTCATAAGTGGAATAATAATAGGGTGTGTAGGACTCAAATTCAGCAGCACAGGTATCCACCAGTTTGTAGACTGGTTCCACTTCCAGTTTCTTCCGCAAATCACGAACATCTTTAGCAGATGTTCCGGTGAGAAAAGCGAGTTGGTGGTCGGAAAAGCCATATTCCTTGCAACTCTTGAGGAAATCGTGGGTCAATCCCTGAAAACCCTGTTCACGGATGGTATTTTCCTTTTCAACGATTTGCTTAAAATTATACAGAAACCAGGGATCAATCAGAGTGAGATCAAAAAGATCTTCAATGGACAGCCCACGTTTCAGTGCTTCATGAATATAGCTGACCCGTTTGGAGTTTGGTTTACGTAAGCCTGCTTCCAGATCTTCAAACTCAAGATGTCCAAGTTCTTCCTTGCCATCACCACAAAAACCAAACCTGCCGGTTTCAAGGGAACGCATACCTTTCTGGAATGCCTCTTTGAATGTTCGCCCAATGGCCATGGTCTCACCCACAGACTTCATGGCTGTGGTCAACACATCTTCTGCTTCCGGGAATTTTTCAAAGGTCCAGCGCGGTATTTTCACCACACAGTAATCAATGCTTGGCTCAAAAGCGGCGTATGTTTCGCGGGTGATATCATTTTTGAGCTCATCGAGCGTATAGCCAACGGCAAGCTTTGCTGCAATCTTTGCAATGGGAAAACCTGTGGCTTTAGAGGCCAATGCCGAACTTCTGGAGACACGGGGATTCATCTCAATAACCATGAGTTCCCCGTCAGCAGGATTCACCGCAAACTGCACGTTCGAGCCGCCGGTCTCAACGCCAATCTCACGAATAATGGCAATGGAGGCATCCCGCATATCCTGATATTCACGATCCGTCAGAGTCTGCGCTGGAGCCACAGTGATTGAATCACCTGTATGCACCCCCATAGCATCAATATTTTCAATGGAACAAATGATGACCACGTTGTCTTTGGAGTCACGCATCAGCTCAAGTTCATATTCTTTCCAGCCGAGTAGACTGCGCTCAAGCATAATCTCAGTGGTCATGGACAGATCAAGACCGGATGAAGAAAGTTCTTCCAGTTCCTGACGATTATAGGCAACACCTCCACCTGTTCCGCCAAGGGTGAAACTTGGTCGCACAATGACAGGAAATCCAATATCATCCCCTGCCTGCATCGCCTCATCAAGTGTGTGGACAATAAAAGATTTTGGCACATTTAAGCCAATGTTCTCCATTGCTTCCTTAAACTCTTCCCTGCCTTCAGCTTTTTTAATAACAGCGATATCCGCTGCCAGCATCTCCACATTATATTTTTCAAGAGCCCCTGTCTCTGCAACTTTAATGGCTGTATTCAAGGCCGTTTGTCCACCAAGGGTTGGCAACAAAGCATCCGGACGCTCCTTTTCAATAACCTTGATTAGCATTTCCGGAGTGATGGGTTCGAGATAGGTGCAATCTGCAAGCTCCGGATCGGTCATGATGGTGGCCGGATTAGAGTTGATGAGCACAACCTCGTAGCCCTCTTCCTTCAGGGCCTTGACGGCCTGGGCGCCTGAATAATCAAATTCACAGGCCTGACTGATAATGATGGGACCGGAACCTATGATGAGAATCTTATTTATATCTGTTCGTTTTGGCATGAGATACAGTATTTTTTATTTTTTTGCGTTAGTTGCTGACAAATTCGTAAAAACTCATACTTTTCGCTATTCCGTCATTCCCGCGCAGGCGGGAATCTTGTTATTTCAAGATGTTCTGGATTCCCGCCTGCGCGGGAATGACGGAGCAGATGAGTTTTTAAGACGCCATCAATTGCTTTTTCGTATCATTTCTATAAAACGATCAAAGAGATACATGGCGTCATGTGGTCCCGGTGCGTGTTCCGGATGGTACTGCACAGAAAAGGCCGGATATTTTTTATGGCGCATACCTTCTACAGAACCATCATTTAGATTAATATGGGTCAGTTCCACTTCGTCCCGGTTCAGGCTGTCCATGTCAACACAAAAACCATGATTCTGGGAAGTAATCTCCACCTTTCCGGTACTGAGATCTTTCACGGGCTGATTCCCCCCCCTGTGACCAAATTTAAGTTTGAAAGTTGATCCGCCATATGCAAGGGCAAGAATCTGATGGCCAAGGCAAATACCAAACATGGGCTTTTTACCAAGCAAAGCACGAATAGTTCCCACAACACCAGGCACACCTTCCGGGTCGCCCGGGCCGTTAGAAAGAAAAATACCGTCCGGATTCATGGCAAGTACTGTTTCGGCATCGGTTGAGGCCGGCACAACCTGCACCTGACAACCTTTTTCTGTAAAAATTCGGGATTGATTATATTTCAGGCCAAAATCAAAGGCCACAATCTTGAGTGGATTCTCCATACCTGCCTGAGCTGTAGCAAAATCAGTTCCTGGAACCACACCGTTATCAGCCCAACCATAGGGCTCTTTGCAGGTTACCTTACTGACCATGTCCTGACCGACAAGCCCAGTCCATTCGCGAGCTCGCGCCACAAGTGATTCATGATCCAGATCGACTGTGGAGACAACACCTTTCATGGCACCTTTTGTGCGAATATGTCGTACAAGAGCGCGGGTGTCAAAACCTTCAACTCCGAGCACATTGTGGTCTCCAAGAAATTCAGCAAGAGTCTTCTCGGATCGAAAATTGGATGGATATCCATTGTATTCTTTAACAAGAAAGGCTCCGGGATGAACGGAAGCTGATTCCATATCCACCATATTCACTCCATAATTCCCTATCAACGGGTAAGTCATGGTCACAATCTGACCGGTATAGGAGGGGTCGGTAAGTATTTCCTGATATCCGCTCATTGAGGTATTGAAGACGATCTCGCCTACAGCCTCGCCTGATCCGGTAAAAGAACGACCCTCAAATATGGTTCCATCTTCCAGGGCAATCAATGCTTTCATATATTTCCCTTGTTCTTTGTTTCTCGGTGACAAAACAACAATTCTACAAAAAAAATTTTAATATTAGACTTAAAATTTTAGCGGGCGTCAACAGGAATCGGGATTTACATAGTAAAACCCGGCAAACAAACATATTATCAGGCCAGTTATAAACTTTTCTACTTGGATTTTCCCATCGATTTAGTACCTTATAAATTCTTTTCGTGTTTTTTTTGAAAAGAATTTGGTGAAGGTACTTATGCCGGCTTACCGTTCATCACCGGTGTTAGTACCTTATAAATTCTTTTCGTGTTTTTTTTGAAAAGAATTTGGTGAAGGTACTTATGCCGGCTTACCGTTCATCACCGGTGTTAGTATTGATAGACGCTACATTGGTAAGCAACACAATTATTCACACTTCCCCCCCTTTCCAGAAGGAGAAATCATGCATAAAATAGGAATTTCATTCATCGCAACATTTTTTCTACTCTTTAATCTAATTGGAGATACTGTAATGGCAGAAACGAAACTAAAAGATGGGCTGTACGCCAAATTTGTCACAGAGCAAGGCGATATCATCTGTGTCCTCGAATTTGAGAAAACACCTCTCACCGTTGCCAACTTTGTGGGCCTTGCTGAAGGCACCAAACAACTTGGTGGTGGTGCAGGAAAAGAAGGCGTCCGCTTTTACGATGACCTCAGCTTCCATCGGGTCATTGACAATTTCATGATCCAGGGCGGTTGCCCGTTAGGAACAGGGACAGGCGGCCCCGGATACACCTTTCCAGATGAAATTGACCCCAGCCTCAAACACAGTGGCCCTGGTATCCTGTCCATGGCCAATGCAGGACCTGGCACCAACGGCAGTCAGTTCTTTATCACCCATAATGCCACCTCGCACCTTGATGGGAAACACACAGTCTTCGGCCATGTCGTTTCCGGCATGGATGTTGTCAATACCATCAAAAAAGATGATAAAATCAAGACCATTGAAATCATCCGCATAGGAAGCAAGGCCAATGCATTTAAAAGCGACCAGGCCGCCTTTGATTCTCTCCTTGAAAGTATGGATGCACGAGCCAAAGAAAAAGAGCTTGCTGCCATGGAAGAGTCCATGAAACAGATAAAGGGCCAGTATCCTGACGCCATTACTACTCCCTCAGGACTTAAATACGTGGTGGTTGCCGAAGGAGAAGGCGACACACCTGCTGTGGGCACCATGGTTAAAGTTCACTACACCGGTAAACTAGTGGATGGAACAAAATTTGATTCTTCTGTCGACCGTGGTACCCCCATTGATTTCCCTGTGGGACAGGGACGGGTTATTAAAGGCTGGGACGAAGCCCTGCTCACCATGAAGAAAGGTGAGAAACGTGTTCTCATCATCCCGGCGGATCTTGGTTATGGGCCCTCAGGACGTGGCCCTATTCCACCAAACGCCACCATGATTTTTGATGTGGAGCTGATCGATTTTTGATGGGCTCATCATTTTAAAGACTGACTGAACGAAAAAAAAGCAATGCATAAAAAAAGGCCTGATTGGAATTCCAATCAGGCCTTTTTTTATATTTTCAACATAATAAAACTCAATATTTCAAGCCTACCCGCTCACGTACCAGGTCAAGAGTAACAACGGCCTTTTCCCGTGCCCGCACCGCACCGTTTTGCAAAATGGCTCGAAGCATTTCAGGATCAGCCAGATATTCCGCCTTTTTCTGTCGTGCATCCGCATAATAATCGCTGATCAGATCGAGAAGCTCCAGCTTGATATACCCATAAGCCGCGCCACCATTTATATATAAATCTCTGACCTCCTGGAGTCTTTCAGGAGAGGCAAAAAGTTTAAACATGGTATACAGGTTACACTTATCAGGATCTTTTGGGTCTTCCACAGGTGTTGCATCAGTTGCAATGGCCATCACTTTTTTCTTCAGCTGTTTTCCTTCAAGAAAGATAGGGATGGTATTTCCATATGATTTCGACATCTTCTGCCCGTCAAGTCCAGGAACTGTAGCTGTGGTTTCACTGATGGCAGGCTCTGGGACAACAAAGGTTTCTCCAAAAGTATTATTAAACTTCTGGGCAATATCCCTTGCCACTTCCAGATGCTGTTTCTGATCCTTTCCCACCGGAACCTGATCTGCCTGATACAGCAGAATATCAGCTGCCATAAGCACAGGATACGAAAAAAGACCGTGGGTGGCATCAATACCTTTGGCAACCTTGTCTTTATAGGAATGACAACGTTCCATGAGTCCCATGGGAGCGAGAGTGGAAAGTATCCAGGCCAGCTCACATACTTCAGGAACATCAGACTGTACCCAGAAAGTACATTTGTCAGGATCCAGGCCAAGGGCCAGGAAATCAGCTGCCGCTTCAAGTGTACCTGTGGCAAGTTTTTGTTGATCGTGGACAGAGGTCAGTGCATGAAGATCAACGATAAAAACATAGAGATCGGAATTCTCCATGTTGGAGATCATGGTTTTCATCATTCCAAAATAATTACCAATGTGCAATTGGCCTGAGGGCTGAATACCTGATAAAATTTTCATAGTAATAATAAAGTTAAGTTTACGATTTCTGGCTTCTGGCTTCTGGCTTCTGGCTTCTGCCTCTGATATAGTACTTCAGGTCAAAACGAAAAAAAAGGGGAATCCGAAATTCATCGGATTCCCCTTTTTCACACCTTGCCTGATTCAGCAGACAGGCGATCAGTTGACAGAATTACTTCTTGTCATCTTTCTTGTCGTCTTCTTTGACCTCTTCAAAGTCAGCATCAACAACATCGTCATCCTGCTTTGCTTCTCCACCACCTGCTGCACCAGCGGCACCAGCAGCACCAGCAGCGTCAGGGCCTTCCTGAGAAGCCTGAGCATACATAATTTCAGCAAGCTTATGGGAAGCCTTGGTCAGCCCTTCAATAGCAGCATTAATGGCATCTGTATCGTCACCCTCAACAGCCTTTTTAACGTTCGCGATCTCTTTTTCCACATTGCCTTTTGTCTCAGCATCCACTTTGTCACCGAGATCTTTCAGTGATTTTTCAGAGGCATGAATCAAACCGTCGGCATTATTGCGGGCATCGACCAGTGCTTTACGTTGCTTATCTTCCTCAGCATGCTCCTCAGCATCCTGTTTCATCTTTTCAATCTCTTCCTCGGACAGACCGGAAGAGGCTGTGATGCGAATAGATTGTTCTTTGTTGGTTCCAAGATCCTTAGCCGAAACATGGAGGATACCATTGGCATCAAGATCAAAAGAAACTTCAATCTGTGGAACTCCACGAGGAGAAGGCGGGATATCGGACAGCTCAAAACGACCGATTGTCTTATTATCCTGTGCCATCTCACGCTCACCCTGGAGTACGTGGATGGAAACCGCCGGCTGATTATCAGCGGCTGTGGAAAAAATCTGGCTCTTTTTCGTGGGAACCGTAGTATTTTTTTCAATCAGTTTTGTGGTCACACCGCCAAGGGTCTCAATACCGAGCGACAATGGTGTAACATCAAGCAACAGTACATCTTTCACATCACCCTGAAGGACACCGCCCTGAATAGCTGCACCAATGGCCACAACTTCATCGGGATTCACACCTTTATGGGGTTCCTTGCCAAAAATTTCTTTTACTTTTTCCTGAACCTTAGGCATCCTGCTCATTCCACCAACAAGGATCACCTCATCAATATCAGAAGCAGAAAGTCCAGCATCTTTAAGGGCTGTCTTACAAGGGCCAATAGTACGCTCAACCAGATCTTCAACCAGAGCCTCATACTTGGCACGACTCAATTTAATATTGAGATGTTTAGGACCGGATGCGTCTGCGGTAATAAATGGCAGGTTGATCTCAGTCTCTGTGGTGGTTGAAAGCTCCATTTTGGCTTTTTCACCTTCTTCTTTCAGACGCTGAAGAGCCATTTTATCGGTACGAAGATCGATTCCCTGCTCACGCTTGAACTCATCAGCAAGCCAGTTCACGATACGCATGTCAAAATCTTCACCACCAAGGAAAGTATCACCGTTGGTGGATTTCACTTCAAAAACACCATCGCCTATCTCAAGGATGGAAACATCAAAAGTACCACCACCAAGATCGAAAACAGCGATTTTTTCTTCGCCTTTTTTATCAAGTCCATAGGCAAGCGATGCAGCAGTTGGCTCGTTGATAATACGCTGCACATTGAGTCCTGCGATCTTACCGGCATCTTTGGTTGCCTGACGCTGGGCATCGTTGAAATAAGCGGGCACTGTGACAACCGCATCGGTGACTTCTTCACCAAGATACTCTTCAGCGGTCTGCTTCATCTTGCCAAGGATCATGGCTGATATTTCAGCAGGTGTATAGCTCTTGCCCTCAACTTCAATGGCAGCACTTCCACCTTTTCCTTCAACAATTTTAAAGGGGCTGATCTCAACTGATTTCTGCACCTCGGCATCTTTAAAATTACGGCCGATAAGACGCTTAATGGCATATAAAGTACGTTCCGGGTTTGTTACAGCCTGACGCTTTGCAACCTGTCCCACCATACGCTCTTCGTTATCTGCAAAAGCTACGATGGAAGGTGTGGTACGATTTCCTTCCACATTGGCAATAACAGTTGGGTCACCACCTTCCATTACCGCCACACATGAATTTGTGGTTCCCAGGTCAATTCCGATTATCTTTCCCATGACATTCTCTCCTTATATAAAGACATGAAACCGCCCGCTTGCTGCCTGACGATATCTTCTATTTTTCGTTTTATTTTTGTTTGGTATAACACTTGCTACAGTGCTCATCATCCTGCTTTTGTCAAGCAACTGATTGGGCCTGTCCTGGATTTTTTTCTACCAGCTACTCCTTATTCCCGGCTGAAACTATCACTTTAGCAGCTCGAAGCAGACGATCTTTATACTGATACCCTTTTTCAAATTCATTTAATACATGATTGGCAGGAACCGTATCACTAGGCTCCATAGTCAATGCTTCGTGAGTCTTTGGATCAAATGCTACCCCCAGACACTCTATGGGAGTGACTTCAAATTTTTCAAGGGTGCTGACAAGACTCTTCAAAGTCAACTGCACACCTTCAAGAAACGATGCCAGGCCAAGCTCAGCATCAACACCTTCAGTCTTCCCCTGGACGATTGCACGTTCGAGGTTGTCAATTGTGGGTAGAATCTCACGCAAGATCGGCTCACCGGCATATTTCATGGCCGTAGCCTTCTCTCGCATCATTCGCTTCTTATAATTTTCAAACTCGGCAGAAACACGAAAAAAATGATCTTTCTGCTCTGCGGCATCTGCCAGCGCATCCTCCAGTTGTTTTTCCAGAGTATCCTCTTCCTGAGCCTCTTCTACTTCAGGAAGATCTTCACCGATGGATTCAACAACTTCCTCAAGGACTTCCTCATGCTTCTTTTCTTCGCTCACCCCTACCTCCATATATAGTATAAGCAACGGCCAGATCAGAGAGCTGCCGATTACTTGTTTCAAGCAAATTTATTATCGTTTGTAACGCCATCAACAATAAGTAGCACTATTTTCCTTGTCAAGTGATCGCAACACCTCTTTTTGTCTTTCATCTTGCAAAAAAACACAATATAGTAGCCGCTATTATTTTTAATTTTACAGTATGGAGAAAAAACTCAATGGAATTTGAACCAAAATGGATTGCCTGGGAAATTACCAGACGTTGCAACCTCAAATGTGTGCACTGCAGATCCTCATCCGAACTTGCAATCGAGGGGCATCCTGATTTTTCCTTTGACGAAGCCAAACGTGTCATTGATGATATTGCCTCGTATGCCTCTCCGGTAATTGTACTCTCGGGTGGTGAACCTCTGCTCCGTGAAGATGTCTTTGACATTGCCAAATACGGTGGGTCAAAGGGACTGCGAATGTGTCTTGCCACCAATGGAACTCTTGTGACACGTGATATCTGTGAAAAAATAAAAGATGCAGACATCAAGATGGTATCACTCAGTCTGGACGGGGCAAAGGCCGAGACCCACGACGATTTTCGCAACCAGGAAGGGGCCTTTGATGGAACCATGAATGCCATCAAACTCTTTAAAGAATATGGTATTCCTTTTCTTATCAATTCCTCTTTTACTATTCGTAACCGGAAAGAAATTCCTGAAATATATAAACTGGTGAAGGGACTCGGAGCCACGGCCTGGTATATGTTTATGATCGTACCCACCGGCCGTGGAGAGGACATCATGGAAGAACTCATTCCAATTGACCTCTACGACGAAATTCTGGAATGGCATTACGAGATTGAAAAGAACGACGACGACCTCCTCACCCGTCCCACTTGCGCACCACACTATTACCGGATCGTCCGTCAGAAAGCCAAAGAGGAAGGCAGTTCCTTTAAACGCCGTAACCTGAAATTTTCAACAGGCGGCTCAAAAGGGTGTCTGGCAGGCCAGCTCATCTGTCTCATTGATGTGGATCTGGATGTACTTCCCTGCAGCTACTTCCCAAAAGCTGCCGGGAATCTAAAAAAGCAATCATTTAAAGAGGTGTGGGAAGACTCGAAACTCTTTGCTGAGATGCGTGACTTCAAGGGATATAAAGACAACTGCGGATCGTGTGAGTATGTAAATGTCTGTGGCGGCTGCAGGGCTCGTGCCTATGCCATGACCGGCGACTATCTGGCCCAGGAACCGTTTTGTAATTATATCCCGCGTAGCATTAGAGAAAAAGATAAGGAATAAACGTCCAACATCAAATAAAACAACCCTAAACATATTAGAGAAAACTGTTCAGCAGTGCTCCAGGTTCGTTCGATTGGATTTTGTCGTAATAGTATAGCTATGCGACAAGATCCAATCGTACGAAGGTAGGGTGTTGACGAACAGTTTAAAAAACTTATGAATGATACATTTTTAAAAGCATGCCGTGGTGAAAAGACTGACTACACCCCTATCTGGATTATGCGTCAGGCTGGGCGTTATCTGCCGGAATACCAGAAGGTACGTGGCAATGTCACATTTCTTGAATTGTGCAAAACTCCAGAGCTTTGCGTAGAAGTCACCCTGCAACCCATTGATATCTTAAATGTCGATGCGGCAATCCTTTTCTCTGACATCCTTATTCCTCTGCAAGCCATGGGTACACCGCTCGAGTTCCATGAAGGGCGTGGTCCGGTATTCCCGGAACCCATTAAAAGCCAGGCTGATCTTGACAAACTCATTATTCCGGATCCTGTGGAACATACAGGCTTTGTCATGGACACCATCCGTCTCCTGCGCAAAGAACTGAATGTTCCTCTCATCGGATTTTCCGGTGCACCTTTCACCTGTGCCACCTACATGATTGAGGGTGGCTCTTCTAAGGTCTTCTGGGAAACAAAAAAAATGATGTACACCAATCCGGAACTTTTTCACAATATGATGAGAAAGATCACCGACACAACCACACTTTATCTTAAGGCTCAGGCTAAAGCCGGTGCCCAGGCTCTGCAGATATTTGATTCATGGGCAGGAGTTCTGGCTCCCTGTGATTTTAAGACCTTTGCCCTTCCCTATGTGCAGGAAATTATTCGTGACCTGAAAGATACCGGCCTTCCCATCATCTATTTCGCCAACAACGGCGCAACATTGCTTAAGATGTCCGAATCATCAGGGGCTGATGTTCTTGGGCTGGACTGGCGTATCAATATTGGTGATGCTATAAAACGTATTGGCAATGTTGCTGTACAGGGAAATCTTGATCCATTCTCTCTGCTTCTGCCAAAACAGGAACTCAAAACCCGCATTGGACGAATTATAGACGATGCAAAAGATGCTCATGGCCATATCTTCAACCTTGGTCACGGCATCCACCAGTTTACGCCACCTGATCAGGCCAAGGCTGCTGTTGAATTTGTCCATGAACTGAGTCAGAAATAGAAGCATTTCAGCCACCAATGCCTGTCCCAACCATCAAACAATGCTACTCGCTCATGGACGAGTACGCCATGCTTGACAATATCCGGGCCCATTCCCTGATGGTGACACGGGTGGCTCAGGTTCTGCTCCAGGGACTTACAGACTCCCGCAAAGAAAACTCCCCCCTGCCATCAACCGAACTGGTTCTGGCAGGGGCTCTGCTCCATGATATTGCCAAGACTCCATGCCTGGAAAACCACTGCGACCATGCCAGACAGGGAAGAGATATCTGCCTGGAACTTGGCTACCCTGAAGTAGCCGAAATCGTGCGGGAGCATGTTATTCTTACTGAGTTCTCATCCAAACGTTATGAAAATGGACATTTTCTTGCCAAAGAACTGGTCTATTATGCGGATAAGCGCGTACGACACGAAGAAATTGTTTCCTTGGAAGAACGGTTGGAATATATTTTGGAACGTTACGGAAACAATGATCCCAGGCGTCATACATTGATTAAAGAAAACTTTTCTAAATGCCAGCAACTTGAAACTTTTCTCTTTTTGTCGGCCGGAATGGAAACAGATGCTCTCCCAAAGGCCGTTAATTGTCACGACTTCCCTGCTCTTACCCCATAAGCTGACCTTCACAAGTATTTGATGAACCCGACGATTCAACCGGGAAACAGGTTAGTTCTTCTGAACCTTGATAGTGTGGTGTTGATACCCTCCTGAGGGTAAAACTTTTTTGTTGCATGCTCATCCCTTTCGCTTTCTCCGTGTACCACAATGTTACCTTGACAGACAGCCATCCCATCACTTATAATAAAAAGAATTATTCAGAAAAAAGGTCGGTCAGGCCAATATCGTACAACATAAGTTTTACACAACCATCATCAAACAAATGGATGGAGTAAAGTATGTTCTTAGAACAAAGAAAACATGAACGATTTAGAGCTCCCGAAGGAACTCGTGTCCTTGCTTGTGGTAAAATAGGTAAGGTCATTGACCTCAGCAGAAGTGGGCTTTCCTTAATACTGCTGGATGACAATTCAACCGATATCACGGGAGAATTTCTCCTTGACCTCTTATGCAGCGAAAAGCATATTGATGCCAGACAAATACCAGGAAAAATTATTTGGGATAAAGAGGTTTCCTTTTCTGCCATCTCCGGGATGGTCTATAAAAAAATTGGTGTACAGTTTGGTACTCTCTCTCCGACACAACAGGAAATATTTAATGCTTTTCTCTAAATGATGCTGAAAGACCTGCATCAACTGCCTTAAGGAACGGAGCGCAAATCACTACAGAATCACAACTCGAATCGCCAGAAACAACAAAAGAACGCCAAAAGCTGTATTCAACAAACCGGTCTTTTGTCGCAAAAAACCAAGAACCCGCGAATGTGACAGAGACATGACAACAAACAGATACCAAACTGCATCAATCAGAGCAGCAGTTAAAGCCATGAGTATCTTCTCTCCCAAGCCGGCATGGGCTGAAACAAACTGACTGAAAAGAGCAGCAAAGAAAATGGCCAGCTTGGGGTTGAGAAAAGCAGTGAGAAAACCTGAACGCAGCCCATTCACCTGGCACGAAGGATCTGTTTCTGACTGAACCGCCTCACCCGTCTCCGAGTGCCCTGAAAATAAAGATTTGAAACCCAGGTAAGCCAGAAACAAAGCTCCCAACCACTGAACAATCGTAAAAAACCACGGGCTGCCGGCAAGAAGAACTGCCAGACCCGCTGCTGTGGCAAAGGCATAGAGCCCAACTCCAAAACCGTGAGCCAGAGCCGTTTTCATTCCCTCTGAGCGCCCGCCAGTCAAAGTGTTCTTTAAGACAACCGCCAGACTTGGACCGGGTGACATGGCCCCAAGGATACAGATTGTGACCAAAGAGAACCAGGCTGCCAGGGTCATACAATACACCTTTTTTCACAACTCAACATTTTCCACAAAACTTCAATTAATCAGCCTTATCCCTTGGGAATTCGAAGGGCTTTAAGGACTTCCTGAGTTGGCTTACCATCAGGTGTCATGCCTTGCCCTTGCTGAAATGCTTTAATTCCCTTTTTTGTATTGGAGCCAAGATGTCCATCAATCCCGCCGGAGTAGAATCCTTTTTCCTTAAGTAATTCCTGCAGTTCAAATTTTTCATCCACAGAAAGTGATCCGGCAGGCCTTGGCCAGGACTGAACCAGTCCCTTTTTCCCGGCAAGCCTATCGGCAAGCAAGCCAACAGCCAGGGCATAAAAATCAGAATTATTATATCGTTTAAGAATAAAAAAATTACGAAGCATGAGAAAGCCTGGGCCTTTCTCTCCGGCGAGCATTTTCAACTCTGCTTTTTCTCCCATTTCAGGAAACTCTGCTCCTGTTGGACGCTGAAACCCAAGTTTCTGCCACTGAGCAAGTGTTTTTGTCTGCCCTTTTAAACGTTCGCCATTGGCTGGAACCTTCACTTCATAGCCCCAGCTTTTTCCTGTGCGCCATTTATTTGAATGAAGCAGATTGGCAGCTGTTGCCAAAGCATCGGGAATGGATCGCCAGATATCCCGACGTCCGTCACCATCCATATCCACACCATAGGCCAGAAAACTTGTGGGAATAAACTGGGTATGTCCCATGGCACCTGCCCAGGAACCTGTTAATTGCTCAACTGTTACATCTCCTGCCTGGATAATCTCAAGTGTTGCAATAAGTTGTGATCTTGCAAATTTCCGCCTCCGTTTATCGGCATAGGCAAGGGTTGCCAGAGCCCTTGGAACATAATGAAGACGTGAACTTCGAAGAAGAGCGGCGCCATAGCTGGTCTCCATTGACCAGATAGCCAGCACCACAGAGGGTTCCACGCCAAAACGAGATTCAACCTCCTGCAGGGTCTTCCTATACACCCCTGCCATAATAAGGCCATTGGTAATGGATACAGGATTCACCCGGGCATCCAGATAATCCCAGATCTCAGTAGTAAACTCAGGCTGATAGGCTGCCTTTTTCAACACCTTCTCATCCGGTGTTGTTACACCTGCAAAAACCCGGTCATAGGTAGCACGTGTTATACCTTTTTCTGCAGCAACCGAATAAAAAGAGTCAAGCCACTCCTGGAAAGATTGCTGCTCACCGGACGCGGCAACGGATGTTTCTGCATGTCCTGTCTGAAAGAGACAGCACAACAGAAACAGAATCCCAAGCAAATTAATTAATCTGTTCATAGCTCCCTTTTAAGTAAAAAAATCTCAATTTAATCTTCCACTATAGCACTATTATCTTCTACGTAGCCATCAATATGATGGCAGACATGGAAAAGCAACAGTTTAAATTCATGACTTTCTTAACAAATAAAACGTTTATGTCAGAAAACTTCCAGCTATCCGGTAAATGATACGTTACAATGAAACCATGAAGTAACGAACAGATTCTGACTGCAGAAATATCATCCTGCGCCCCCATCTAAAACGAAAAACAATATGACAAAGTATTACCAGAAATTCTCATCCCCAATTGGCTGTATACATATCGTTGCTGACGACAATTCTCTCAGGTCCATAACCTTTGATTGCAATTGGGAATCCGTGAACAAAACAGTGGACGATATCAAACCTGAACATAATGCGATTACGAAACAAACACAATTCCAGCTCCAGAAATACCTGGCAGGAGAACGTACAAAGTTTGATTTACCAATAGGTTTCAGGGGAACAGAATTCCAGCAACAAGCCTGGCAAGCCCTGTTATCAATCCCCTATGGCAAAACATGCTCCTACTCAGAACAGGCTCAGTTAATTGGGAACCCCAGGGCTGTCAGGGCAGTAGGAAGGGCTAATGGAATGAACCCCATTGCCATTGTTGTCCCCTGCCACCGGGTTATAGGAAAATCAGGAAAATTAACAGGCTATGCAGGCGGTCTTGATATTAAGCAATTTTTACTGGACCTGGAAGCCAGATAAAACAACAATTGCAGCCTTAGGGCTCGGTAAAAAATAACTTGGACTTTCCAATTCGTAACTGCACCACATCTTCAGCCGATTTTATATATTCACACATCCTCACGTAGCCAGCTACGCTGCGGTTGTGAATATATAAAATCGACTGAACCTGCAGCACATTTATGACCGGAAAATGCCAAGTTATTTTTTACCGAACCCTTAACTATTATGTTTTTCCAGAGTCTCCTCAATCCAGGCAAGCGCTGCGGCAACCTGGGGAAAACCAATGGTCGAGATCAGGAGCAGCAAAGCGTGCTGCAATTCATCTGCTGTAGCACCGGCCTGTAATGCTCGCCTGGCATGAGAACGCACAGCCCCGGTGGAACCCGCTGAAGCAGCAACGCCAAGTTGGATAAGTTCGGCTGTTTTTCCGTCAAGCGGACCCGCAGCACGGATTGTTGAACCCAGATTTTCCACTGCATTCAAAACTTCGGGAAATCGTTCCTGCAAACGTTGATAATGTTTTGGACCTTTTTTTTCAGACATGTGATGTACCTCTCTGGTAAAAGTAGTGTGTCTTTCATAGGAAATTTGTGTATGAACTCTAGAAAGTCAATCCATTTTATTATTGAATTCAACTTCCGGCAATGCCGATCTACTCCCAGAGAGCTTTATGCCATATCTATTACTGACCCTTAGTGCCCTTTTCTGGTCCGGAAATTTTGTGATAAGCCGGGGAATGCATACAGAAATTCCACCTGTCAGCCTTGCCTTCTGGCGCTGGGCCATAGCTTTACTGATCATTGCTCCCTTTGGTTTGCGGCGTGTCTACGAACAGCGAGCCTTACTCAAACAGCATAGCCGTTTTATATTTTTTCAAAGCCTTCTGGGCGTGGCCGGCTTCAACACGCTTATCTATACTGCCATGCAGTCTACCACTGCCATCAATGCGGTGCTGGTGAATTCCTGTATTCCGGTCATCATTGTTATCATTTCCTGGATCGTCTATCAGGAACGATTGAATGTAAAACAATCTCTTGGCGTACTCATTTCTCTCAGCGGTGTATTGCTGATTATTGCCAAGGGTGATGTGGTAACATTGCAGCAGTTGACATTTAACCAGGGAGACCTGCTGGTGCTGGCAGCAGCCCTTGTCTGGGCCTTTTATTCTGCAAATCTAAGAAATTACCCAGAGGAACTGCATCCAATCGCCTATCAAACCGGTATCATGCTTGTGGGACTGATTTTTCTTTTACCCTGCTATTTGTTTGAAATACAAAGCGGAAAACAGATGCAGATAAATATGGCCACAACGTTAACCATAGGATACGTGGCCCTGTTCGCCTCCATTCTTGCCTTTATCTGCTGGACTCGGGCAATCAGGGAGGTGGGTGCAAATCGTGCCGGACCATTTATCCATCTGATGCCGGTATTCAGCACTATCCTGGCCATCATTTTTTTAGATGAAACCCTGCTGGGATATCATGTTCGGGGCATGTCCCTGGTCTTCACAGGTATTTTCATAACCACTTTTTCAATCAGGAAACAAAAAAAGGAGTGCTGACTCTTCTCGGTGACAAGGGAAGAGTGGGCTGGGAATTCCAAGGAAAAAAGAGAACATCAATAATTCATTCCGAAGACCCAAAGCGGAATTTGCCACGGAGCACCGGTAACTATATCATCAGCAGCCACATAACTGTTTTTTTGGTCTTCAAGTTGTTCTGCTGTTTTTGAAGGGCCACCTATTTCAAAGATGAATGTATCATCAACTATAAAATCACCACGATTATGATAATGTATCTGGTGTTTATAGGACAGTTGAGAAACAAAAAATGTCTCACGAATAGCACCGATATTAGGCATAGCGCATAATGCGTAAAACAGGTTTGGATTATTTAAGAGCAGTTTGTCCGGCTTGTTAAGAGTTCGCATACCTGTTCCTGCACGTACACTATAAATCAAGCTACCTGCCTGCATTCGTTCTAGATATTTGGATAAAGTCGGCCAGGATGTGCCAACAGCACTACTGAGTTTTGATTTGTTTAATTCCACCGGTGGTGTTGAACACAGCATGTAGAGTATCTTCTTCAGCTTATCAAGCTTACGAGGGTCAATATTATAGAGGCCACACAAGTCTGAATCGATAGTAATATTGACGACTTCCAGTAATTTTTGGATATAGCTTTTTTTAGACTCTCTAAAAAATGGGTATGCACCATTTTTCAGGTATTCTTTGAAGTACTCAATTGGACGGATAGTTGCACAAACTTCAGCTGATATCAGCTGATGATCAGTGATAATTTCTTTAAGTGAAAAAACTGATAACTGTTGACCGGTCTCAAGTTCTATAAATTCACGAAAAGAGAGTGCCGGCAATTCATAGACGACGGCTCTTCGTGAAAGATCAGCAAGCTCATGATCAAGACGAAGTGCGGAAGATCCTGAGAAAATCACTTGAAGATTAAATGTATCGCGAATTGCTTTTAATTCTTCAGCAAAATGCTTCGACTTATGAATCTCATCAATTAGCAGCAACTGCCCACCTTCCTGAAAGAAAACTTGCGCCATAGCATAGAGATCAAGGCCAACCATTGCAGGGTGGTCACAAGCAACATAGAGGATTCTATTTGGGGGAATGGTAGAACTTAAAGCATACTGAAGTAACAATGTCGTTTTTCCGCTACCTCGTGCACCTTTAATTCCAATCAAAGGTTCATTGAAATCGATTTTGTCGTGTAAAAAACGATGGTATTTAGGCTGAGGCTGCGATAATTTGATAAGAGATGCTTGACGGGTTATGGCTGGAAGCATGGCTATACTCGCTTTATTGTTAAATACGTTGTGCGCTTTTTTCCATAATACCTAAAGTACATTTTATAGCAAATGCTATTTTGCCAAGAACTCCTTTGTTGAGTAACTAGAAAAAAACCAATACAAAAAAACAGACATGCAACAGGGCGGCATATTATCGAAAACAGTTTCTTGGCGTACTCATTTTTCTCAGCGGTGTATTGATGATTATTGCCAAGGGTGATGTGCTGGCATTGCAGCAGTTGCCATTTAACCAGGGAGACCTGTTGATGCTGGCAGCAGCCATTGTCTGTAAATATTCGGATTGCACCTGAAAACAGCCCAAACCACTAAATTGTAAATGTTTGGATAGTGCCTCAGGTTCGTTCAATCCGGCGTGTGAACTATATTGACTCATATGTGAACACGCTGGATTGGACGAAGATGAGGTGCTATCCGAATATTTACCATTGTCTGGGATTTTATTCAGCAAATTCAAGAAATTATCCCGATGGACTGCTTCCAATCGCCTATCAAACCGGTATCATGCTTGTGGGACTGATTTTTCTTTTACCCTGCTATTTGTTTGAAATACAAAGCGGAAAACAGATGCAGATAAATATGGCCACAACGTTAACCATAGGATACGTGGCCCTGTTCGCCACCATTCTTGCCTTTATCTGCTGGACTCGGGCAATCAGGGAGGTGGGTGCAAATCGTGCCGGACTATTTATTCACCTGATGCCGGTATTCAGCACTATCCTGGCCATCATTTTTTTAGATGAAACCCTGCTGGGATATCATGTTAGGGGTATGTCCTTGGTCTTCATGGGTATTTTCATAATCACTTTTTCAATCAGGAAACAAAAAAAGGATTCCCGACTTTATCCCCTTGCGGAGTGTCTGATCCTTTATGATTGATTCGTATTTATTTTTTTACCACTGACCATGAAGCTCTCTTTTGACTGCATTTCTTACCTGACTGGGATATTCCTCGGAAAGATACCAGACACCTTCAGTGCCTGTGAATTTCAACCCACGATATCTGGCCGGCAGATCGGTACGAAGAAGAAAAATAATATCGCTGCTTGCCCAAGGATGCCTATGCCAATAATGATGCCCTGTGATATCAAAGCCCCTTACTTCCTGACCAAAAGAAAAATCAATTATTTCAAAATTGTCTATATGATTTTTCAAAACAAAATCTTCTTCCCTTGCCTCTGCTTCTCTGGTACCTATTCGATCATCGCCCCCCATAAATATCTTGGCAGAAGACAATACCTTATCAGCATCTGAGACTGTTACCACAACCTGTTGAGTCATTTCACTGATTGACGGAAGTCTCTCCATAAATCGTTCAATTGATAGATCGGCAGCAGTAAAAAGAACAGTATCTAATTTGAAGGTGTTTTTTAATTCTTTGGGACTCAGTAGTGGATGATTCTGACGCATTTCATATATGGCCTTGGAAACCAGTTTCCCTCCAGCACTATAGCAGATCACATTAATATGTTTAACCCTGGTGTATTTTGCCAGAAACTCCAGCAGGGTCCGCAGAGAGGCGGTTGAATGCAGTGCCCTCTGAATATCATCCCCGACAATGTAGCTGAGAATACCCTGATGCGAGGGCCAGGAAAAGGCAATCCCGATAAAATCCCGACCTGAAAAGTGATCAAGTTCAGCAGTCAAAACAACTGACTTCAAAAAACTCCCCTTCGCGCCATGAACATAGATAATAATTTCTTTGTCTATGGCATTGGCCAGTTGGTTGTTAATATTATTTGCAAAATTTTGGAGTGATGCAGAATAGGACAATTCGCCAGATTGAAGCTCATCTGTTGGAACCGCTGCTATTTCAACGGTTTCCTCAAGCCTGATATATATCGGATCGGGATGATCGGCACGAGTTGAAGCCCTGTACAAATCCTCCCAACTCGTCAACGAATCACCAAAACGAATGTTCACCTCTCCGAGATGCAATACGTCACTCATTCCATTGCCATAGGGAATCTCCGCGGAAGACGGTTGTGGTTTGCGATTGGTAGCATAAAGCACTGGTACAGATGTTGTTTTTCCCTCTTGGCTGAGGTGAGAGTAGGGATCTACGGTAGCGTCATGATAAATAACCGGCGCAGGCATCATGAGCACTGAATTTGGTTCAGCACAGCCAGTTAGAAAAAACATGAGCAGGAGGAGAGCGGATAAAAAAGTGCGATTTTTAATCAAAGCCTTTGTCTGCGAGTATTGCATAGCTAGTGCCTGAACGAAAACCATTGATGGCCAAAAATAAATTCGAAATTCGAAGCACGAAATACGAAACAGGTAAACACCCTAACACCGGTAAACGGTAAGTGAGGCCGGCATAAGTGCCTTGTTGGTATGTTTAACCTGCTAACTTTAATAGAATTTTCCATTTTCTTGTTTTTTATGACAGGAATTAACGAGTAAGGCACTAAAGAGACAGGGTGCTTACCTGTTTCGTATATCTAATTTTCTCTGAATAGAACTTTTCGTTCAGGCACTGACTATTATAAAATTTGCCGGAAAAATGAGTTTAACATAATTTTCATACTATTGTGAGCACCTTTTCAAGATTGGGCTCCACCCGGCCATGTATGGCCTGTTCCAATGCAAAACCGATTGCAAAGAGTTTGGGGTCAGAGAGATAATCGCCAGAGAGTATAAGGCCAGTCGGCTTTCCAGTGACATCGAGTCCTGTGGGAATTGTAAGAGCAGGGATGCCAGCGGCACCTGCATTATTTGCATATGATATGGCGGTGACCACAACATCAACATCATATTTGGTAAGTATGGCTTTCATCCAGGCCCTGGCATAGCTCTGTGCCTCCCCGACAAGACGTACATATTCTTCCGCGGTCTGTTCACTTTTTACTGACCACTCGACATAACGGTGGTTATAAGGAGCACGGTTGGCCATATCCTTTTGATTAAATTCCACGACCTCTTTAGTCGTGGTCATGGGAGCAGACTTGCTAAGCCCCTTGAAAAAAGCATTCAGATCTGCATGAAATCCGTATAACAACTGCGGTTGTGCAGTGTCAACATCTTTTGGCAAATCTGCTTGTTTTATTTCAACCACTTTAATCCCCTGTGCCTTGAGCGCCTGTATTGCCGTGTAGGGGTTACCCTCTACTACCAATGGAATAAGCGAATTCAGATCTTCTTCACTCATAGGGTCACCTGTTTTTTTCTCCATGGCAGTTTTCCCGGCTGCTATGATCTGCTCAAAAAGGATCACACCCACTTTCAGTTGTTTTGCCTTTTCAAGAGAAAAGAATTGTGTAAAATCAGTGTTTGCCAGAGCTGAAGCATCACTGGTTTTAGGGTCACCCGCATCAACACCGATCATGGCATTAAGAAGAACCGCCACATCGTTAAGCGTTCGCCCCATGGGGCCGGGAGTGTCCAGGTGACTTCCCAATGGAATAACATAGTCACGGCTGACCAGCCCCTGGCTGGGACGAAGGACAGCAAGAGAGTTGACACGAGCCGGTTGTATCAGTGAACCGGATGTCTCAGAGCCCACGCTGACAGTGGTGAGGTTAGCTGCAACGGAGACAGCAGAGCCGGTACTGGATCCAAGCGGATCGAAAGGGCCGTAGGGATGTCGTACCTGCCCGCCTAACGCGCTGAATCCGTTAGGTATACAGGGATCCATGTAATTTTCCCATTCGGAAAGATTGGCTTTTCCTAAAATAATAGCTCCGGCAGTACGGATCTGTTTTACTAAGAAGGCATCCCGGTCTGCCACCCAGTCTTTCAGTGCTGCAGCACCCGCTGTGGTGTGCATCTGGTCACCGGTGGCAATATTGTCCTTCAGCAGGACAGGGATACCATGCATTGCACTGCGTGTTTTTCCAGATGTACGTTCTTTATCCAGTGCAGTGGCTATTGCCAGGGCGTCCTGATTAAGTTCCATTACTGAGTTTAACTTGTCGATATCGTAACGTTTAATACGATCAACATAGTATATAATCAACTCTTTTGAACTCAGCTTGCCTGAATCCATCAGAGACTGTAAATCCAGAATAGATTTTCCCTGCAGCAGGGTATCCATTTCTGCAGCTCTTTTCGGGGTGAAGTCGGATAAAGCAGATTGAAAGGCTTCCAGACTACGTTTGCGCTTGCTGTTGTATTCCGGTTCTGCCAGTGGAAATTTACGCCCAGCGGCCCCCCCCGGACAGTCAGCCCGCATTGTTTCAATAACTCTTCCCATAAGAAGAGCATTAGCATTTTTCAGCAGGGGGTAATTCTCGATATCAGGAAACGATGCAGAATCCAGGGAAGCACTCTTTTCCGGAGCGTCAGCCGACTCTACTTCCCGGCACTGTAATGTCTGCCCCTCAAAGGTCGTAAATAATGCCTCTTTGCCTTTGGCCCAAAACTCCATACTTATCCCATGGTAATCCTCCACCGCATATTTTGCGCCGCTGGCGGATGGTACCCGGTAAAGAGGAACATAGGGATGATTTTTAAAATAAATCATTGCCATTGGAGGATCGCTCTGCACGTAGTAGGCTTCCAATACTTCGCCTGAGCAGTCATAAGTTGTCGGCCCACTGCTAATCCCTTCACTGTCTGCTGCACGTGAGGCAGGATATTTTTTGAGAATTTCTATAATCCTGAATACGTAGAGCTCTTTCACATAACGTTGTTTATCTTCCACCTTCCAGGTTTCGTCGCGCCCCTTAATCCAGCCGACCTGTCCTGCCCTCAGATATCTTTTACCGGTCTTATCAAGTGCTGAATTGTTGTAGGCCAGCATGTAAACTCTGTTCAGTTCACGGTCAAGACGTGCCAGTTGCGGATCGCTGCATACCATTTTTTCGGATTCAGACTCAGCCTTGGTGCAGTCAAAACTCGGGTTTGTGGTACCGGCTGACAGGCTTAGAGGGGATAGCAGCATCGCCAGCATAACAAAAAACATCATTTTACTGATAAATTGTTTCATAATCATTTCCCTGATTGTTTCATAATCATTTCCCTGTGTTTCAGACCTCGTAGATATTACTAACACCGGTAAACGGTAAGTGAGGCCGGCACTCTTTTCAGTACCCCCTCAAGGGGTGTAAGTGCCTTGTTGGTATGTCCAACTTGCTAACGTTAAACGAACTTTTCATTTTCTTGTTTTTTATGACGGCTTTTGAGGAGTAAGGTACTAACACCGGTGATGAACGGTAAGCCGGCGTAAGTACCTTCGCCAAATTCTTTTCAAAAAAACACGAAAAGAATTTATAAGGTACTAAGGCGGGATACCCGCAACCCAAATGAGTCCGAGGTATGAGCTGCCTCTGTTGTATAATGAAAGATCTCAACAAATTTCATTCCAATCAACAGGAGGCAGCTCATGAAAGAATTTATAAAAAGGTTTTCCGGTCTGGTCAAGGGAACTCTCAGTGGATTCGACCGAATAGTTTTTAAAGGACTTGTGCTTCCTTTGATGACTTCCAGTGAGGTGATGTCTTTCTGCAGATCCAGAAGTATCCTCAATAAGGATTACAAACAATGGATGTTGACTCAAACAGCAGCGTTAATAGAGAATGCTGAACAGTACGCAAAAAAAACATGTGGCCATGGTGTCGAACCTGTCTCCAGTTGGCGTATCCGAAAGGAGGAACTGGCTCATAAACGACAGAAGTCTGAACACATAGAGAAAGGTCTTGTCGGAGTATGGTCATGCCTTGAAGGTGGCTCATCTTATCGGGCTGTGTATTGCCAAAAGACGGGATACCCACAATTGCAAAACTATCCGGTTCGCTGCAAACATTTATATTTCTATTTTGACGATGAAGAACTCGGTTTCATGAATATACGATTGCAGACATGGTTTCCCTATAATATTCAGGTTTGCCTGAATGGTCGGGAGTGGTTGCGTCGAAGTCTTGAAAAAAATGGGATAGAATTTATGGCCAAGGGAAACAAATTTCTCCATATAGCAGACTATAAACAGTCTCAGCTGTTAATGGACACACAGCTCGATGTCCGTTTTGTAGAATTACTGGAAGGGTTTCTCCCCACTGTCTTTCCTGTGATGGCAAATATTCTTGGACCCTATCTGTCTTATTACTGGACGTTATGGCAAAGCGAATGGGCGACGGATTTAATTCTCGATTCACCGAACAAGCTGAATCCCATCATGGGTTCACTGCTGCGTCATGCCCATATAATTGGAACCAGCTCTCGTGTGTTGCGATATCTTGATCGTCCTCTGACAAAAGCGGACAAACCTTACGCAAACTCAAAGACAGATGTTATTACAAGAGTCAGTGATTTTAACGATGGATTGCGCATTCGGCATTGGACTGACAAAAATTCTGTCAAACTTTACAACGAACAAAACGTACTGCGTATTGAAACAACCATAAATGACCCCACAAAATTTAAAGTATTCCGTCACAAGCAGGGGCAATCTTCAGATGAACCGAAGCAGCGTTTACCCTTGCGTAAATATGAAAAATGAAAATGGGTCAAAAATGAAATGGGGTCAGGCTTTTATAATTTGACAAAGGTGTCTTTTTTGTCTACTATGCCTGCATGGCCAGAAAAGCACGGATACATGTACCGGGTGGCTTCTATCATGTCATGATGCGGGGTAACGGTGGG
>JAYEOK010000220.1:0-2268 GCA_034722915.1 Thermodesulfobacteriota bacterium
TTAGTGCCTTACTCGTTAATTCCTGTCATAAAAAACAAGAAAATGAAAAGTTCGTTTAACGTTAGCAAGTTGAACATACCAACAAGGCACTTACACCCCACAAGGGGGTACTGAAATGAGTGCCGGCCTCACTTACCGTTTACCGGTGTTAATAAGCTTACAATATCATGAATTGCCGTTGCGTAAAGTGATTTGTTTGTAACGTAGTGTTGCAAAAAATGAAACAATGAGGTATTCTTCTCAAATCGTACACCCTGGACCTCAAACCGAAAACCGCAAATGAATATTCGCGAACTAAGGCTGTTTAAGCATTTATCCGGCACCCTCCATTTTGCCCAAAGCAGCCGTGCCTGTCATGTAACACCATCAGCGTTGACCAGAATTATTCAACGCCTGGAAGAAGAACTTGGTGAGCAACTTTTTCTTCGTGATAACCGATCCGTGATTCTTACTCAGGCAGGAAAGGCTTTTCGGTCCTATGCCGATGATGTGATCCAGCGCTATGAATTGCTTCAGGGAGAGTTTTCCAGGGAGAATGTGTTGAGTGGAGAAATTTCATTGTACTGTTCCGTTACCGCTGCTTATTCCATCTTGCCTGCCATATTTCAAAAATTTCGGTCTGCCCATCCCGAGGTACATATCAATCTCCAGACAGGTGATGCGGCTCTGGCACTCACCAAGTTACAGAACCGGGAAGTGGATATCACGGTGGCGGCTCTCCCGGACAGCCTGCCTGAGCGGGTGGAAGTTTTAAACATTTTGGAAACTCCACTGGTTTTTATAGTGCCGGTTGCATTCCCGGAAACAGTACCGTACAACGGAAAAGAGATTGATTGGCAGAGAACACCGGTTATAACAGCTGATTTTGGGCTTAGCCGGGAGCGGAGTGATCGCTGGTTCCAGGAGAAAGGAGTGGTTCCCAATATATATGCTCAGGTGGCAGGAAATGAAGCTATCATCGCCATGGTTGCTCTTGGTTGCGGGGTGGGGGTTGTTCCAGAGCTGGTTTTGGAAAAAAGTCCTTTAAAAGAACAGATTGATCTTCTTGATGTGAGTCCTGAACTGCAATCTTTAGCCATTGGAATATGTACTGTCAAAAAGAATATGCTTCTCCCTCAGGTGGGTGCTTTTTGGGAAATTGCAGTGCAGGAATATGAGGGTGTGACAGGAGCTTCCTGATATCTTTGTCCTGCCTTCGAAATATTATTTCCCTTTTTGATTAAGCCCGAAGATATTACCGGAGATGCTTTTGTTCGGATTTTTTTTTGCTTTTGCTTTGGGCTTGCTGCCTGAGCGTTTCTGTTGTTGTCCTGCTGAACGGCGCTGCCCCGTTTTTTTCTTGTTTTGGCGTGGCTTGGCTGGCCGACGATTCTGCGTTTGTGTCTCGGCAACTCCCTCTTCCATAGCAAAGCCATCCACAGTAATCCGTTCAATGGATTTTCCCTGAAGCCGTTCAATGGCTTTGACCATGGTTTTGTCGTCAAAGCAGATAAAGCTTATGGCACGGCCACTGCGTTTAGCACGCCCGGTACGGCCAATCCGATGGGTATAGGCCTCGGCTGTTGAGGGCAGGTCAAAGTTAACAACCTGGGCCACCAGAGAAACATCAATACCACGCGCAGCGATATCAGTCGCAACAAGGATTGAAAAGCTGCCATCACGAAAACCGCTGAGTGCTTTCTGACGCTGGTTTTGTGACATGTTCCCCTGGAGAGCAGAAGCTGAGAAGCCAGCTTTAATAAGTTTTTTTGCCAGGTTCTTGGCACCGTATTTGGTGCGGGTGAAGACCAGGGTTGATCCTTCAGTTGGTCCTTCCTTGAGGATATGAAGGAGCAATGCGGCTTTTTGTCTTTTGGACACAGGATAGAGCGCCTGGCTGATCAGATCCAGAGGTTGTTCGAGTTTGATACGGATCTCTTCCGGATTGGTGAGTGTTTCGTCCGCAAGTTTTCGGATGTCCGCCGGCATGGTGGCGGAGAAAAGCAGAGTTTGGCGTTTACGCGGCAGATGCTTGAGAATGCGGCGGATATCCGGAAAAAATCCCATGTCAAACATCTGATCCGCTTCATCAAGCACCAGGGTTTCCACTTGATCCAGCTTGAGACCATGATTGTTCAGGTGATCAAGAAGACGGCCCGGGCAGGCAATAATGATTTCAACCCCACGTTTAAATGCATCTAATTGAGGCTTCTTGCCAACACCACCATAGATTGCAACCGTTCGCAGGCCTGTGCCCTCTGCCAGTTCGATGAAGCTCTGGTTGATCTG
>JAYEOK010000221.1:0-30828 GCA_034722915.1 Thermodesulfobacteriota bacterium
AGCCGCAGGCGTAGCGGGCTACGTTGAGGACTTTGTGATTGATGATCGGCCAAAGATGGCCTGAAGACAAGATGCGAGATGTTGAACTTATCGCCCTGCGGGCGGGTTTTAAAAAGAGAATGTCGAACAAGGAATGTCGAACCGCAGAAGGGGAAGAGCCCTTGATCCGTCGTCTTTTATTCCGATCGATATTCGATATTCCTTGTTCGATATTCGATATTCATTTTTTTAAGCTTCGTAAAAAATGAAAATTCCTATGCTATCAAGTTATTTGCGCTCCGTTCCTAACCATCAACTTGACCATCTACTGGACAGCCAGCCTCACTTACCGTTTACCGGTGTAAGAATCAACAAAGGTCTATCTCATGGATAGTCCTTCGGCAAGGCTCTGTTCATCCAAGTGCAAGTTGCCCACATAATTTATAGCTTCTGGTGAGACGTTGGCTTCCTTTGCAAACTCCGGCCACCTGCTCACCACATCAAGGATCTCACCTACTATCTCTTCAGCTTTTTTAATTTCCATAGTATGAGCTACATTTATGAAGTCGTCGAAAACGAACTCATCTTGCCGACCATTGATGGTCATTTTATGGGTTTCGCCTAAAGCATCTAATGGATTAACTGAAAAAGTAATATCGTAAGCAGGAGACAGCTTCCATTTACCTGATTTGTCCATCGTATAGCTGATGTTTTTCACATGGTCATCGACATTTCTGGAGATAGCGTTAAAAACCATTCGACGAAATTGTTGTTCCTGCTCCTGGTAGGGCAGTTTTAAGATGCGCATGATTTGAAAAGCACTTTCATAGCCGACAGTACCGATAGGGTTCCATCCGAAATGCCCGATACCAGCGAGCGAAAGAACGTGTATTTTCTCATTATGCTCTCTGTCGAACCGCCTGGTCATAAAGTGACTTCTGCCATTTTCTTCCAGCAGCCGGCAATCCGTCATATCAATGCCTCCTGCTTTTGCCATCAGACTGTAAGCGTACTCGATTTTACAGTTATCCACCGGCTTTCTAAAATTCCTTTGAGCATCTTCGGAAATTCCATCAAATTTTATAATCCAATGATCGTAACCTTCTGGAACTTCGGCCTGACCAGAGAGCACATGGTTAGCACTATTTATAGCAACAACCGCTTTTGGCACCATACCACCAGCTGATACACCAACGCGTAAAATATCAAGCATAGCTGCGGCTTTTTCACGATCACCTCCATCGACATGAACATCAAGATTTTTACGTTCGGTCAAAACATCATGGGCTAGTTCTATTAATTTTGCCACCTCAATACTGACCGAATCCTTCAAGTTTGCCGGGGCTTTCACCGGTGAATACTCCAATGCCCCCATACCTCTGGTTCCAATATAACAAAGACGTTCAACAGGATTAAAGGAACTTGGATCACGGCCCTTACGTACTAACCACGCATCTATGACACTATTGCCAAAATAGTCAGGAAGAGAACTGGCCAACAGCCCGGGTAATCCCTTGAATGTTTCACGATCAATACCCGGAAAAGTGAAAGTATGTCCGGAACGAGCTTTGGTCAGCCCCAGATGAATAGGCGAAATATCCAGGTTCTGAGTTAAGAAAGAGGGTTCATACTCAAAGGCAGCATAGCCTCTGTCGCTCATCCAAGATACAGCCCCAACAATTTCCCCCCACAATTTCACATAAGCTGTACTATCCATAGAGTCCTCCTTTTACCATTATTTTCCGGAAGCTCTCTTACGTTTACGTCCTTCAAGTTTCGCAAGTTGGAGAGGGCTTATTTCAATTTCAGGTAAAAAAGAATCCAGATTGTCAAGAGCATCCAAGGCTCTCAAAACTTTGATAAACGTGAGGAGTGTTGTCTCTCCTTTCTCAGCCCCTTGAATAGCTGTCATGGACAGACCTGCAGACTCAGCTATATCTTTTTGTTTTTTATTGGATCTTAATCGCAAATCTTTTAAGCGCCCGCCAATCTCTTTTGCGACAGCCTTATCTGTCATTGCAAAATACATCATATTACACCTTATTATTAATATCTAATAACTGTTAATGCCTAGCTAATGGTTAATATTAATATATTACATATATAAAGTGTTCGCAAGAACAACAGGCTCATTGATATCCATGTGATAATTATATTTGATCCTTTTTGATTATATGAGCGAACGATTTTCTCGGATTTTCTTTTTGATGACCGCAATTAACTCGAAATCGATAACAGTAGAGTGGAATTTATCTTCCATAACTTCCTTTGTAGATACGGAAGTCTATTACAGTTTTCATCGCAAAGAAATCCTTATCATTGTGAAGAAGGTAGAGATCATGGTCAAGGGCTGTTTGCGCAATGAGACAATCGACTGTGGATCGTATTGTGATACCTTTTTTACGGCATTTGTAGTAAATATCCGCCGCATCACTGTAGGATAAAAGATGATCTTTTGGGTTAAAAAAACGCTGTGTCGACAGGTATTCCTGAAGTATTTTGTATTCCTTTCCTGTTTTAGCGCCTTGTAGAATTTCCTGATAAATAATAGAAGAGATTCCAAATGGAATCTGCTGGTGAATTGCGTCCCGTAAAGAACGAACGGCGTCATTGTCACTACCTTTAAAGAGGTCAATTAAAACAGATGTGTCAACCAGGATCATCCGTTTTCCCGCATGGCCTTGTGGTCATAATCATCTCTGAATGCTATCTTCCCTTCAAGATCCAGAAGGTTGCGTCGTTTTCTTGCTGTAACAAGTTCCTGCAGCGCGAATGAAATCACATCTTTTTTTGTTTTTACACCCGTTAATTTGATAGCTTCGTTTATTAGATCATCATCAAGCACTACATTTGTTCTCATTGTACACCTCCTTGTGTGTAGCATTGTACACCTCTGGTGCTTGTCAGTCAAATGATAATGATATTGAGGGTTTTTTGGGACAAGTTTTGGGGAACAGACCAGAATGGCGCTAGTTTAAGTTGTAGCACGGTATCTGCTTCGGTGTTCCATTTCTTTCATTTCATGTCTCGTTTTGGTTAATAATTGGTAGCTTTTGAGGCGGCGCTTAAGGCACCTTGGCTCTCTGCGTCCTAGTCTTTGTTGAATAGTAAACCAGTCACCGTGCTATAAAGATCATTGAGCATTCTATTTCTTTCTGTCTTGCTCAATTTGTCATGGTTCAACTGAGATTCCCGAAGAATCCGGGGACAGGATACCGTTTCTTAATACCTCGAGTTTTTCTGATTCGCCTGCGTCGTTCCGCTTCCCGGTGTGTTCCACGGCCATTTTCAGTTTGCCGGTATCGTTGTTGAGCACGTCTCCTGGATTCCATCTGTGCTATAAAACGACATTCGCTACAGCAATAGCACTGCCCTCTGTAGCAACACCTGCAAAGCAGAAAACCTTGGTGGCAATGTTTACAATTAATGTGCAATAGAAGCCTGACAATCATTTTTCAAAAATTGCAAACGCTTCACAGACGTGTTTCAGTGGAATGCGTGGTGGTTTCCGTCTTTTACGTCTTGAAGTTGTTTGCGGATTCCCATAGGGGAAGGTTCGAAGTGATGATTCGAGCCTTCCCTTTTTTTAGCAGACGGAATAAGAAATAATATCGTAATCTGGAAGAAAAACATACAGGTTCGGTGGATAAAACCGGGATTCAATAAATCATGATGGAAGCTCAACAACGTTCCGTGGAAAACACAAACGAAAATAGAATTTAAAAGCTCTTGAAAAGGAATGAAATCAGCGAACGTGATTTCGTGATTCTGTTAAAAACTCGTTACATAATTTAACTCACAACATAATGTTTCTTTTGTTTTATGGCGATGAATTAAAAAATCCTTTTCCAAAGTAAGGCCAAGATGAGACTTGACCCCTTTGTTTTGCCTTTGTTCTTGCTTTGTTCTTTGTCTTGGGAGCTTGTATGCAAAACTGGAATCTTTTTGACGGAAGTTCGGCCAGTATGAAGAAGCCTATGAGCGGAAGATGAGGCTCCCGGTTTATTGGCGTTATAGTTTTAAGTACAGTTCCTTATTCGCCTCCTCCTATTCAAGTACCTGAATATCTGAGTATTCTTAAAATCCCCAGAGTCAATACCATTTGACTTCCATGTATGCTTTGATATAATAAAATGTGTTATTATTGTTTATCACCCACTTCAACCAGATTAACAAATCGAAACAAAGAACAATTCTATTTCCGGGCTCCAACCCAGCCCGGTCTGATCATCAAATAACCAAACAAGGAGCGCGCCCAATGAAGTGTCCATTGCCCTCTCTGTATCGTTTGTTATTTTTCTGTTTTGTTCCCCTGTTATTCCTGTCCTGTAATCAGCAGCAACCACCAGTTAAAATTGGCCTGGCAATAAACCTCAGTGGTCGTGGAGGGGAAGCCGGAGAGCATATTCGGGACGGAGCACTTTTAGCAGTCGAAGAGGTAAACAGCTCCGGGGGGATCAACGGACGTCTTTTGGAATTGCTGATTCGAGATGATCAAAATAGTGCTGAAGGGGTCAAACATGCGGATGAAACACTTATTCGGGAAGGTGTAGTTGCAATAATTGGCCATAGCCTGTCCTCCAATACAGTCAAGGCGCACCCTTATGTTACGTCCCGTGGCACGCTGCTCATCACAGCCTACACTGCTACTACTCAGTTGAGTGGCCAGGATGATCTTTTTTTCCGTACTTCTGTGGACTGTGAACTATACGGGAAAAAAACTGCTGCTTTACTACAGAAAAAAAATGCTCATTCCGTGGCAATTCTTATGGATATGACGAATGCCGCCTTTGTTCAGGATTATGCGGATAGTGTAAAAAAACATTTTTCCGGACCAATTGCTGAAGTGCAGTTTAAGTCCCGGGAGCAAGCCAACTGGACCAAGATAATGGATGAGTTGCTTGGCTCACAGCCTGAAGCGATTATTCTCCTTACCGAAGCAAGTATGACAGGGGTGGCGCTGCAAAAACTCAAGGCATCCGAATACGCTGGACACTCTATCGGCACAGTCTGGACACAGACGCCTGGATTAATGCGCCACGCCGGAGACAGTGCTGAAAGCTTAAGTATCATTTCCTTCATCGATCCGGATAACACTCTTCCTGGGTACCGTAAATTTTCCCAGGAGATTCAGAAAAAATTTCACAAAAATGTAACAGCCAGATCCACAAGATCCTACGAGATGATCATGATTTTAGCTGATGCTCTTAGAAGGTGTTCTTCTGTAAACAGTGCTGAGCTGAAAAAGGCATTATTGGCAGGAAAATATGACACACTCATGGGACACGTTCAATTTGATCCATATGGTGATGTAATACGGCCTGTATATGAAGTTGTCATACGGGAAAAACAGTTCCGTAATAATGGAGAACTCTAAGTGTCCCTGCAATCCCTGCAAAAAAGAATCAATCTGACTCTTTCAGTTGTGGCACTTGCTGCTTTTCTTTTTATTGCATTATTGACTGCTTTTAAAGAATACCGCAAGATTCGTCTGGAATATTCCGTGGCCATGCATGCCAGAATTAATGTAGCCAGGGCTCTTATGCAAGATGCACTGTTTCACACAGATACCTTCGTACAATCAATACTCAAATCGCATTCGAATAACCTGCAGGAGTTACTGTCTCATCTTAATGCGTCCAGATATTTTGAATACCATGGAGATAGCTTTTACGTTCTTGACCCCCATGGTAAGGTTGTCAAGATATCCGAGCCTTATCACGAATATGAAGGGCTTGATTTCAGTGCCATGACTGCTGAAACATCAAGTGAGGAGAGAGAAGTGAGGCACTACTATCAATCTTTGCTCACAAATCGTTCTGTGGTGATCATCCAGTATCCTCTCAATGATGGGTATTTACTGGTCGTGGAGCGTAGCCTGGAAAATTTTATCCCACTTATGGCAAGTTTTGAAGCGGGAAAGCTGTTTGAAAAAGAACTCTTTTTTGTTCTTTCTAGCACAGGTCAAACCTTATATCATCCCAACCGTTCTTTTATGGAAACCCGACATAATCTTGGTTTTGACCTAAAAGATCGTTCCCTGCCTGACACCCGTGGAATTTTTACATTTATTTATCAAAAACAAAAGTATATAGCTTTGCAGGAGCAGTTTCCTGAACCTGCCGGCTGGGAGGTCTACTACTGTATTCCAACGTCTGTGTTGAATGACACACTGCAAAAAAATCTCTCTTATCATTTTGGGTTTTTGCTGTTTTTTTTCCTGCTCCTGTTTTTGACCCTGCGTATTGTTTTCAGTAAGTATTTTACCGGGCCAGTGGGTAATATTATTGATGCCCTGGAGAATACCGGTGAGGAAACTGGGCTTGTCTTCTCTCCTGAGGCTTCTGGCGGTATTGTCGAGTTTAATACCATCATGGACGCAATAGTTTCCAGAGATAAAGAAATAACCAATAATTCAGAACGGTTCCAGACAGTATTGGACAGCCTGGATTCTGTCGTTTATGTGGCTGATATGGAGACTTATGAACTTCTTTTCGTCAACAGCCATTTGCAAAAGCTCAGTGGTGACGTGATTGGCAGGAGATGTTATCAGGCACTCCAGCAGGATCAGGATGGACCGTGCGGCTTTTGTACAAATAAACTTCTGGTTGATGCAGACGGAAATCCAAGGGGCGTCCATGTGTGGGAATTTCAGAACACCGGTGACAAACAGTGGTATGAATGCCGGGATCAGGCAATTCGCTGGACTGACGGCAGACTTGTACGCATGGAAATTGCCACGAATATCAGTGCGAGAAAAAATGCTGAGAAAGCTCTTCAGGCGGAAAAAGAAAGGTTGAGTGTCACACTACGTTCCATCGGTGATGGTGTTATTACAACGGACATGGAAGGCAGGGTCGTTTTTATCAATAAGGTGGCAGAAGAACTCTGTGGCTGGACCAATGAAGAAGCAGTAGGCGAGGCATCCAGTAAAATTTTTAACATTATAAATGAGAAGACCGGTCAGAAATGTGCAAGTCCTGTGCAACGGATAATAGAGCTTGGTAGAATCATAGGGCTTGCCAATCATACAATGCTCATTTCAAAAGATGGTTCCAGGCGTGGCATAGCTGATAGTGGAGCCCCCATTAGAGACAAAGAGAGTAAAATCGTGGGCGTTGTCCTGGTCTTCCGGGATATTACCCATGAAAGGAAGATGGAGGAAGAGCTGCTCAAAGTCAGAAAACTTGAATCCGTCGGAGTGCTTGCAGGTGGCATTGCCCATGATTTCAACAATATTCTCTCAGCCATTCTCGGCAATATTGAACTGGCAACATACAGAGTGGCTAAAGAGGACAGCAGAACAACTTCTCTGCTGTCAAATGCAAGGAAGGCAACTGTACGTGCCGCAAAACTCACTGGGCAGTTACTCACTTTTTCAAAAGGTGGAGATCCTCTAAAGGAGATAACGTCTCTCCCTGAACTTATTAGTGAGGCTGCAGGGTTTGTTCTTCACGGCAGTCAGGTTGCCTCTGATTTTATCTATCCAGAAGATCTCTGGATGGTTGATGTGGATAGTGGACAGATTGGTCAGGTTATACAAAATATTACTCTGAACGCCAAACACGCCATGCCGCAAGGTGGTACTATAATCATCAAATGTGCAAACGTTGAAGACCCTGCTTCCGAGTCCCTCCTCAGTGTAGATAAGGGTGATTACGTCCGCATTAATATTCAGGATACTGGCGTGGGCATTCCCCAAGAGGTTATAGACAAAATTTTTGATCCCTACTTCACAACAAAACAGGAGGGTAGTGGACTCGGGCTGGCAATTTGTCACTCAATTATCAACAAACATGATGGATATCTCACCGTTTTCTCGACACCTGGAAAGGGGACAACTTTTACCTTATACTTGCCTGCTGTGCGTCTTACTGATTGTGAGAATAAGATTACAGAGAAATTTAAAAAATTACCGGCGGTGAAGGCTGCCAGGATTATGGTAATGGACGATGAGAAAATGCTGCGGGATGTGGCCGCAGCGCAACTGTCCATCCTCGGCCATGAAGCAATTCTGGTAAACGATGGTGCTCAAGCGCTCAATAAATATCAGGAATTGCTGGATGATGGTACCTCTGTTGATATTGTGATTATGGATTTAACTATACCAGGAGGCATGGGCGGACAGGAAGCTGCTGAAAAATTATTAGAGATTGATCCGGCTGCAAAAATCATTGTGGCAAGTGGATATTCCAATGACCCGGCCATGGCCAATTACAGGGACTATGGCTTTAGTGCTGCTGTTACCAAACCTTTTGACCTGCAACAGTTGAGCAATGCCATAGCATCCATTCTCTGAAAACAGCAAAAGAGAGACCTCAGCCTGCCCCCTACTCTGTATTCCCTCCATTGAAAGAATTCTTAAATACAGCAGGACAAGCTCATGGATGACCATTTTACTTACCACGGACGCATTCTCAACAACAGCAACTATAGTGACAGCCTCAAAAAAATGCTTGAGGATCAGATCAAGGCCCTGACGCATTTCGACCGTATAGGCCTGGCAGCCATGCCCTACATTGCCGCCTGGCAGGTGGGTAGTCCGGTTATCTGGTATGAATTTGCCAGTTGGAGGTTACTTGAGTTATTCGGAGCCTCTATGGAAACTGTCTCCGACTCACTTTGTCAGGCAATTGTGGACCGACGGGTTTATCGACATGTAAAGCTCAGTCCAGATATCAAAGAACAAATCCTTCAGCGCCAGGAACTTGACCATTGCCGACCACAACTGCGGAAGGAAAGTATCAAGACGGGCATTGTCGATGCGGTTTACAAAGTCAAAGTTCCAGACATCAACCCGATCTGGCTGAAAGATCAGGCACTGGTCACCACTTTTTTCCAGGACAACATTTGCCTGTCCCCGGGCTTTCTCACAGATGTCAGTAAAGAGATGGAACAAAAGGACCAGATCGATGAGCTGAATGTGGTGGTTAACCGTGATAAAGGTTTACTGGTCGAGGCCGAGCGCCATGCTGCACTGGGGCAGATCTCGGCAAAAGTCTTCCACGAGATTCGCAACCCCATATCCTCCATTGGTGGCCTGGTCAAAAGACTATTGAACAAGGGCCCGTCTGAAAATTTCAATGCCTATATGGAGGTAATTGCCAGGGAGGCTGACCGCCTGGAGGAGGTTGTCAAAAATTTATTCAGCTTTACTGGTCAACCTGCATACGATCCGCAGCCCACTGATATTGCTGCTCTGATCAAACGGGTAATCAGTCTGCTCCATTCAGAAATAGACAGTTCGCTTATCCGGGTCATTCTCATATGTCCGGAACCACTCCCTGAACTGAGCCTCGATCAAGAGCAGATCCATCTGGCGCTGGTTCACATTATCAAAAACAGTATTGAATCCATGGAAGATGGCGGGGAAATAACCATTTCCCTGGAAAGAAAAGAAGACAACCTGCGGATTAACATTAAGGATTCAGGGCCGGGGATCAGGCAGGCCTACGAAAAGAGGGTTACCGAACCATTTTTTACCACCAAGGTTTATGGCGTTGGCCTCGGATTGAGTCTAGCTCAGAAAGCTGTGCAGCTCCATGACGGGTCAATCACCATCAGCCGTCACCAGACTGACGGTACTGAGGTCGTCATCAGCCTGCCCTGCTACCAGAGATAGGCCAGAGAGTCGGAAAACTTTCAGAGTCACTGGATAAGTGCCTTATCAGAAATTTTCTTGCGATAAAAACGAGAAAACTATCTGTAAGGCACTAAAATGAATCCTTAAAAAATCATGCTACTTTGTTCTTCATACAAGTTCCAGCCCACATTTCTTCAGCCCGCTAACAGTCGACTCGGCAATATTTTTAAATTTAATAAATTTTCCCATCAGGATGCGACCACGGTTTGGGAAATCCGGCTTGAGGACGAGCAGGTCCGCAACACAGTTTTTCCCCTCTTCCAGGCGCCCCATGTTTCCAAGAGTGGAGGCCTTTACCAACGGTTCCCAGAAGATCTGTGGACTTCTGAGATGCATTGTTTCCTGGTAGGCCTGTTTGTAGTCTTTCTGTCTGATCCAGTTTGCCCAAAGTGCGTAGTGTACATAATCAGGAGAATAGGGGTTCCTTCTAATCGCTTTTCTGATCAACTCTGATCCTTGATCCCATTTTCCCGATAAGGCCATAACGTACCCGATAGTGTCAAGGAGGACCACAGAATCGGGATAAAGGTTATAGGCTATTTGAACCTCTCGTTGAGCAGCAGTTTTTTCATCAGTTATCATTCTGACAAATGCCAGTATTACTCGTGTAAACTGATTGTCGGGTGCGAGTTTTGCTCCTTTTTCTGCATGGGAAACTGCTTTTTTTCTTGCATCATCAACTCTAAACCCGGGGATTTCATAGGCGTATATAATGATGTAAAGGCGTGCAAGCATGGACCATATTTTACCGCATAACGGTTCAAGGTTTCTGGCCCGTTCCAGAGCATACAAGGCCTGTATAAAACCCTCTTCAGTTGGAGCTTGCATATATTCAAGAAATCTCAGGATTGCTTCGTAGGTCTTTAATTGTTCAGGAGTCTTATCTGCAGATTCCGAAAGGATTTTATTTGCAATAACGCCATGTTCACATCCTATCTGAGCAGCAACAATCTGAACAATTCTTTTCTGAAAAGTAACCAGTTGAGATGGCTCACTGCCGCAACTGATCCCTTTAGACCAGAGTTGCAAATTGCTCAGGGTATCTGTCAACGTGACAATTACCTTGGACCCTTCTCTGTCGTTGAGTATTTCTCCATCAATCACAAATCTGGCATTGGTGTCTGTTGCCCGTTTATTGTTCCCATCAGGAATACCTTTTAATACCTGGATATCTCTGTGCCAGGTCATTTGCATTCTGAGTTCACTTGCAAATCCTGATCCCAGCCAATTAAGCGAAGCGTCACCAGTCAGGTTTAAAAAGGGACGAATAAAGAGTGTGGGCCACGATTCTTCAACAACTGCTACCTTAGCTCCAGCTACTCTGGATTCTGCAAGAGAAGCAAATGGTGACTGCTCGGTGAAAACAGGAACATAAGTACCTTTTGGGATGTCGAAATATATTGGGTCATTGTGACCGGAAACCAGATAATAGCGTTCCAGGGCCAGCCGTAATTTGTTGGCCTGCATGCTGACAATGGGATCGCTTGCCTGATCAAACTCGTCACCCCTCCCGAATACAGAGGTTGCCACAGTGAATCCTTTAATTTTGTCACTGTTCCCGGAAAGTGTCTCCACTACAACAAAGTCCAGGAATTTTCGTTGACTTTCGGTGGCAGTAAACTCAGAACTGGCGAGTATTCGCTGAAGTTGATTGCGGATAGCATCAGCAGAGATATTTTCAGCAGTGTGGCGGGCGGCAGATGCCATTACATTCACCATAAAAGTGGAACTTATTGCTAGGAGCTTGTCCGAGAATGCCCTTTCGCCCAAACTCTTCGTTATTTATAAAAAATAATGCTCGGGATATTAACTATATGCCTGCGCTTATTTTGTAAAAATGCCTCGATTTTGAACGAAATGCCTATTCTCGGACAAGCTCCTAGTTAGCATTCGTGGAAAATTTTCTATTGTTTGAAATATGTTACCAGAAAATATTTATCCTAAATTAGGTTACAAAGAACCATATACTACTTTATTGATAAATGTAAGAATATTTGTCAGTGGAGGAAAGATATGTCGTCCGTTACTCCTGCCCCTCTTTCGCAGCAGTCTTGTTTTTCGGGAAACCTGTATGGATTATCATAAATGCAGCATGGCCCCTGCACTATTGGGGCGGCTTGTTATCACAGGAGGCATCGTTTCGAACACAGGAGTATTCCGCTCTTCTTCAGGAGCTAAGGAATTACTGCAAAGAATACGACTTCAGAATTCTAAAAAAGTGACCCTATGATTACACACAAATTGAGCAGAGATTTCCCTATGGAAAATAAAATACGAGTGAGCTTATGCATGGCCTTTTTCTTCCTGTTTTTTTCAGGAAGCGCACAGGACTGCCTTGCTGCTGTACAGGGAGAGGCGGGCAGAGAAGTCTCTTTTTTGTTTGATACACTGTCATGGCTGCTGTTTGCTGCGGCCTTTACAGGTATACTGCTGGGTGGCTTAATTCCTCGCACCGACCCCTATATTGATAAAGACAGGGTCTGGCGGCATGATCTCAGTGCAAAATTCAGCCACTGGACCCATGCAGGCGGCTGTATTTTACTTCTGGTTTCCGCCGTGGGATTGGGCTTCTTCTTTCTGCCGCGTCTTGTTCCCGGTGTGAGCGGTGCTGCCTGGCTTATGGATCTCCACTTTATAGGCGCACTGTTATTTGTTTTCGGCGGCTTCTTCTGGGCGGCAAATACCATTATTTCTCCATACCGTTTTACAGAACACATGCCTGATGGTGGTTCGCTGATCGAGGGGCTTACCCATTATGCTCATATTTTCAAACTTACTCAAAAAAGAGTCCGACCCACTAAGTATAATGGCTCAGAACGTCTGGCCTTTGTCCCCATTGTTCTGGTTGCAGCCCTTTTGATCCTCACAGGCTTTATCAAGATATTGCCCCGGATGATGGATATCCCCACTGCCTTACTGGCTTCCAGCACCTGGGTTCATGATGCTTCAGCACTGTTCATGCTCATTTTATTTTTCTTTCATGTCCTGCTGGCAGCAGTTGTGCCATGGTCGTGGCCTCTTTTAAAATCAATGTTTACCGGCCATGTGTCCCTTGAATTTGCTCAAGATGAACATGCGTCCTGGGTTGAGCAGTTAAACAAAAAGGACAGTACAGAGGAAAAATCATGAGTGGAAAAGCAGGCTCAACCATTAATCGCCGAACATTTTTGAAGGCCCTGGGAGCGGCAGGAATTGCAGCTTCAGCAGGAGGTGCAATACTGCTGCCCGGCAATCTGCTGGTGATGCCCCATAGTGAAGGGTTTCTTGTGGTGGATATGGGTAAATGCATGGGATGCGGAACCTGTATGACCACCTGTTCCCTGACACATCACGGCAAGGCATCTCTCTCCCTTTCAAGGATACAGATCGAGCAGAACTCCTTTGCCAACTGGCCGGATGATATCACCATGTCAATCTGCAGGCAGTGCAAGGATGCCCCCTGCGTTTCCGCCTGTCCAGTGAATGCAAATCATGTGGACAGCGAGAATGGCATGGTGCGCAGGATTGATCCGGACCGTTGCATCGGTTGTATGCAATGTATTGCCGCCTGTCCGTACTTACCCAAGCGACTGCAATGGGATCCTGTCCAGCGCAAGGTGCAGAAATGTGATCTTTGCGTAGATACCCCCTATTTGAAAGAAAAAGGCGGGCCTGGTAATACCCAGGCCTGTGTCAAGGTTTGTCCGGTGGGGGCCATTGCCTTTATCGACAAGATGCCCGACCAGAAATCTCCCCACGGCTATGAAGTGAATTTGCGCGGCAAAGGCTGGGAAAAGACTGGTGGCAGTCGAGAAGATCTGCACAGCAAGAGTTGAATAAAAAGACTTATAGTATTCCTCAACAGGAGCAATAACAGATGTTTGGTTTTACAGGGAAAATTTTACATATCAATCTGACTACAGGGACATCCAAGACTATTCCAACGGAGAAGTACAAACGGTGGGGAGGCGGTCACGGCATGGGTTCTGCACTGTTCTGGGACCTGTGTGAGGATAAGACAATCACCGACGGTCGGGACAGCAAAAATGTTGTCTGTATTGCGACTTCACCCTTCAGTGGTACCAACGTGCCCTCGGCAGGCGGTCGCTGTGAAGTGGTCGGTGTGGGGGTTGGCCTCTATCCGGTCTCCTGGTTCACCAGATCTAACTTCGGTGGACGTTTTTCTGCCACCATGAAATATGCGGGCTGGGATGCCATTGTCATCAGCGGTAAGGCTGCACAACCGGTATGGCTTGACATTCGCAATGATTCAGTCAACATACGTTCGGCAAAAGATATCTGGGGTAAAGACACCAAAACAACCCAGGAGTCTATCTGGCAGACCGTTGAGGAAGAGACAGAAACCATTGACGGCTGGCAACAGCTCCCCACTCCAAAGGGCAGCGGTTATTCGACCCAGAAACCAGCGGTATTAGCCATAGGGCCTGCCGGTGAAAATCAGGTGGCCACGGCCTGCCTTGTTCACGATGCCGGAAATGGTGCCGGTCAGGGTGGATTTGGCGCAGTGTGGGGCTCCAAGAATCTTAAAGCCATATCTTTTTATGGCACAGGCTCGGTGGAAATCGCAGATCCTGCTGCTCTGGTTCAGGCACGATTTGACGCCAAGGAGTTTTACGCCGGCGATGTTGACAATCCGGATGCGAGTCACTGGGGACCGTTTGGCAAGCCTGCCAAACCCGTTTTGTTCTGTGACGAACCGAGCAAAAAAAGGCGTACTCAATCCTGCCAGGGCTGTATCAATGGCTGCCGGGGACGGTATGATATCGGCTATGGTAACGAGGTGAGCTGTCAGGAGACATCATGGTACTCCTCTTTTGCCCAGAAATGGGTCAAGGGCGATAAACAGAAAGCCTCTGCAATCATCATGCGCTCGGGCGAGCTCTGCAACCGTCTGGGTATTAACACCTATCCTCTTGGTGAGGGACTGCACTGGCTGGAGCATCTCTATCATGAAGGACTGCTTGGCCCTGACAAAGCTATTTCCTCAAGCCTTGACTGGGAGAAGATCGGTTCTCCTGAATTTGCTGAACAGTTCCTCCAGGCTATTGCCACCGGCAATGACATAGGTAAAGACCTCATTGATGGCTGGGTACAGGCCGCCTACAAATGGGGACGGGAAGAAGATCACAAAACCGGAAAGCTGCAATTTCCTTACTGGGGAATGCCTGAGCATGGCTATGACCCGCGAGCTGAGCTTGAATGGGGTTTTGAGACCATCATGTGTGATCGCGACATGAACTCCCATTGCTTTAACTGGATTTTCTGGCAGGCAAACATCTCCATACTCTTTGGGCAAAGGCCTTTTCTTGCGGCCGACAAACTGGCTGAAATTGTCACCTCGAAACTAGCCCCTTATGTGGATAGTCCAGCAGCTCTTGATTACTCAACCCCCAATATGTACTCCGATGATGTCATGCAGCTGACACGCTGGCATATTCATTACAGTCGTTTCTGGAAGAATTCCACTCTGCTCTGTGATTTTCGCTGGGCAGATCTTTTTAATACGCATACTCCGGATTCTCATGGAGCCACTGGCTCGGAAAAGGCTGGTGAACATGTTTTCTGGAACGCAGTAACCGGTGATACAATGAGCCTTGCTGATGGTCTTGAGATCGGCAAACAGATTTGGGCCCTGGACAATGCCATCTGGACCCTGCAGGGTCGGCACCGGGATGTGGTCAAGTTTGCCGATTACATCTATGACCAGCCCTTTACCAAGGGTGAGCTTTTACCCTTCTTCTTCTGGCCCTGTCGTGACGAGAAAGGAGAATGGCATTATCAGGATGTGATGCGCCGCAGCCTTGACCGGGACAAGTTTGAAGACTGGAAGTCCAGGTTCTACACCTTAGAGGGATGCGATCCGGAAACCGGCTGGCCCACCCGTACAAGCCTTGCGGCAATGGATCTTGCTTTTGTTGCCGATGAACTGGAAAAAAATCAACGCATAGGCAAGGAGGGCTAAAGAGAATGAAACAGTTATCAAAACAAAAAGCTAAAACTCTTCTGGAACCGGTACCATACAGTCAATGGCTTTCTGCCGGGCGTATGCTTATGCCAAGCGGCATCCATAAACACCTTCTCGGCAGTCTCAGTGAGGTTCACTGGTTCCTGGAACCAACGAGTAAATCCCTGCCCTCAATTGATTTTGACAGACTTGCCGATTGGCTGGAAACAACAATCAAGGACAAGCATATTGCCGGTGAGGTACGTCATACTGCAGAAGTGAGTTCAAGTTATGTGGAGACCTGCAAAATGGTTTACGAACTGGTGGGAAAAAGGATATCAGAAGCAGAGGAGGTGCTCAACAATGCACATTCGTAAGCAAACAACTACCCTGTCTCGAATAGCCCTTAGCTTTCTTTTCTTCTCAACGCTCAGTCTTGCTCCCCAGTCAGCTCTGTTCGCTTCTGATGTAACCCGCCCAACCCTGAAAGGTGACATCGCCTATGCCGAACCAATGACCTTTGATTATAACCAGGACGGCACACTCAGTACTATTCAACTCTGGGCAACATTTGAAGTTAAACCTGCGGTAGGTACAAAGGGAAAGCCCGGATACTTACCTGAAGAAGGGTATCTACGTCGCTTTATGAAAGATCTTTCCCTTGGAATGCCAGTCGTCGGGTACAGCCGGTTTAATATGCTGCCTGACAACCCCCTCGGTGATGAAGTACCGGCCAGTGACATTCAACTCAACGGAAACACCGTAACATTTATGAGTGGTGATCTGCACTACACTGTTGTCGATGGAGGCGAGGGGATCAGCAAGGATACCATCACGGTGAATGATGGCATCAGGGAGTATCCGGTAAGCCTTTTTGACGGGGATATAACTCTTAGTAATATACGAAACAAATCAGAGAATAGAAAAAAGAAATGATTATTTCATACGAGACTGAACGTATAATCTTTCCAGGGAAATTGAACTTATGAGCAGTTATACTATGGAAGGCTTTGCCTCTTTTACCCTGGCCATCATTCTTCTCTTTCTCGGCAAGCTGATTATAAGCCGCTCTGAACTGCTCAAACGTTACAGTATCCCTGAACCGGTGATCGGGGGCTTCTTATGTGCCGTACTAGTCGCTCTCAGTTACTATTTCCTCAACTTTGAACTCAGCTTCGACCTGCGGGTCAGAGATGTACTGTTACTCTATTTTTTTGGTGCGATCGGTCTTCAGACCGACATTCGCACCCTGATAAATGGTGGCCGACCGCTGGCCATTCTACTGATCCTGGCCACCGTCTTTATCGTTTTACAGAATCTCGTTGGAATCAGCGTTGCCAGTCTGTTCGGGATGGATCCCAAAGCTGGCCTGTTGGTTGGCTCAATTTCACTGGTCGGCGGTGTTGGAACGGCTCTGGCGTGGAGTCCGACTTTTGTTGAGAACTTCAATATCAGCAATGCTCTTGAAATTGGCGTTGCTGCGAATACGGTCGGTTTGATCTCAGCCTGCCTGATTGGTGGCCCTATTGCCCGCTACCTGATTATTAAGTACAAAATCATAACGCCGCAGGAAGAGTCCCTCGATATCGGTGTTGTCCATGGCAATGAGCAGAGCACGATGATCGATTCCTACGCACTGCTCTGGGCCTGGCTCTGGCTTAACGTTGCAATTATACTCGGCTATTTTTTTGACAAGTTGTTGCAAGCGGTAGATTTCCAGTTACCGATGTTTGTCTCCTGCCTCATGGCCGGTATCCTGATTGGCAACTGCCGGAATTGGTACATGAAAAAAGATGAGGCCTATCCCGGTGCAAAAAAGGGGATTGCGCTCATTTCAGACATCAGCCTGGGTATGTTTTTGACTATGGCTCTGATGGGCTTACAAATTTGGGAATTACAAGGGCTGGTTGCCTTTATCTCTTCCGTCATGTTCTGCCAGATCCTGCTCTCGGTATGCTTTACCCTGTTTGTTGTTTTCCGTCTGATGGGTAAAGATTATGAAGCCACAGTGATCAGTGCCGGTTTTGGCGGGATCACCCTGGGATCAACAGCGACCGCGATTGTCAATATGTCGTCTGTCGCCAAACAATACGGGGCCGCCCACCGTGCATTTATCATTGTCCCGCTGGTCTGTGGTTTTTTTATCGACTTCGTCAACGCACTGGTTATCAGGTTCTTCGTTGGGCTTTAGGGAGAGTCTGAATTTTTATTCCTTATTACAGTACCTCTTTCGGCAGAAGCTGTTGAAGGTGTGGATTTTAAATTCAGGACAATTGTGGTTCTGTACAATATCTGCACAGTCTATCCCGAAAATCCGCCAATAAATTCAACAGATAACAACAAAGGAGAGCTCAAACGATTAATCGATTACTCTATGCAATACTTTTTATGGCAACATTTGTTGCAGTGCCGCCGCTGTATGGCGCAGACCCCTTGAAGTGAAGAAGTTGAGCGACCGTCTGGTGGATTTGCAAGCTGCCTTTGATGAACTTGCAGCATGGAAAAAAACAGATCGAGCTTTCTCAGGAGCTGTCTGCAGTGTAGATAACCCGGTTCAACCGGAAACAATTCAGTTCACTGGATAAGTGCCTTATCAGAATATGTTCAAAAAAAACAAGAAAATATTCTGTAAGGTACTAACACCGGTAAACGGTAAGTGAGGCCGGCATAAGTACCTTCACCAAATTCTTTTCAAAAAAACACGAAAAGAATTTATAAGGTACTAACACCGGTAAACGGTAAGTGAGGCCGGCATAAGTACCTTCACCAAATTCTTTTCAAAAAAACACGAAAAGAATTTATAAGGTACTAACACCGGTAAACGGTAAGTGAGGCCGGCATAAGTACCTTCACCAAATTCTTTTCAAAAAAACACGAAAAGAATTTATAAGGTACTAACACCGGTAAACGGTAAGTAAAGCCTGCATAAGTACCTTACAGAATATTTTCTTTGAAAAAAACAAGAAAATATTCTGTAAGGTACTAAACAGTCTGGAAAAGAAGGCTGCTGTTAAAGCTGATCTCGCTATTTTCCCAAATGGCTGCATCCAGGCCAACAAGACCATCAGCATTATTTCATTTCTTAAAATCAAATTTCCACCCCAGCCAGGTTTTCTTCCACTCTGCACCCTTTTATCTACTTCCCCTGGTTGTCGAGTTTGTCTAGAACACAGTTGATGGCGGCATCATTACCACCGGTTGGAAAACCGCTGTTAAGGGTCGCGGCATAATTGGACTTGCTGATACGCCCAGCGGCGAGATCACTGGTCAAGTTAATGAATAAGGGCTCGCTGCTGGTCATGCCGAACATGGAATTAATAGTCTGTCCGCCGAGGGTGAGGGTACCGCATTCCTTCGTGACTGTTACCAGGAAATCGTTGTTGGGTGAACTCAACGGCGCTATGATCGAACTGCTGCAACCGGTGAGTAAAGTAACTACAAGTGCGTAGAGAGTTGTTTTATTGTGTGTAATTATATTTTTCATATTACCAAGCCTTGCAAATGTTGAAAACAGTAGAATCCGGGGACAGGATACCATTTCTTTCACAGATAACTGCTTAAATGCTATTGTGTCCCCAGATTTAACAGATTTTAAATTATCCCGTCATTCACGCCTACGCGGGAATGACGGAGTAGAAAGCTTTTTACGAGTTCATCAACTTTTGGCATATTTGATATCTGTCACAAAGGACATTGTTTTTTCATGACAAGCTTTTTCCCAACAGCAGCAGCATAAAGCATTGATTCTTCTTTGGGATCAAGGCTCAGCAACTCATTAACCTCCTCATCATAAAAGGCTGCAACAGGACAGCCGCCGTTGCCGGTAGCCTCTGCTGCCATAAGAAGATTCTGACAGATATGACCGGCATCAAGGAGGATATAACGCATGCCCCGGTTGCCATATTTGCTCATACAGCGCCTGATAACGGCTGACCAAAGAAAGATAACAGCAGACCTGGCCATGAATTTCTGATCAAGGCAGGCTGTGGCAACGGCTTCTGCACTGTCACTATCACTCAATCTGTGCAAACAAAAATTTTCCACATCAAAATGATAGAGGCCAGGTTGCAGGCCTTCCACCTGATTGGCACTGATATAGGTTTCAACTGGATACAGTGCCCCTGCTGAAGGGACAGTTCTAAAAGAATAGTTACCTGATTTCGCGGTAATTCCCTGACTGGCCCAGAGCATGAAAGCAAGTTCTTCCAGTGTAACCGGTTTTCCCTCGTATTTACGTAAAGAACGTCTGTTCTGGAGCAGGGGAGTGATGCGTGCTTCTTTCAGTTGCCAGTTGCGGGGGAGTTGCACCTTTTCAGCATCAGGATATTTTTTAAATGTATCCACCTGGGCAATGGCAGGGCGTTGAACCTGCCTGATTGTTTCACGGTCATAAGCGGTTTCCCGCAAATATTGATATCCCGTACACTCCTCAAGTTCAGGCATTGTTCACCTCTGGTTGTTCCCTTTTTTGTTTGGCAAGTTGGCCGCAGGCAGCAGAGATATCCTCTCCTCTGCTGGTTCGTATAAATACGGAATATCCGGCATCCCGGACAATTTTCTGGAAGGCATACACTCTGTTCCTTGAAGGACTCTTAAAGGGCAGGCCAGGCGATTCGTTATAAGCTATTAAGTTAACTTTACAAGGTATTCCCTTTAAAATACGTGCTAATTCGTGTGCCTCTTCATCCGAATCATTGATGCCTTTGAGCAGGATATATTCAAACATTATTCGTTTGCGTTTAGGCATTGGGAAGTCCCGACAGGCCTGCAGCAACTCTTCAAGGGAATAACGAGCATTCACTGGCATAAGGCTGTCACGGGTCTTGTCGTCAACTGCGTGCAGTGAAATGGCAAGATTTACATCAGTCCGATTGCCAAGTTCGGTCATTTTACTTGCGATCCCACAGCTGGAGACCGTGATGCGCCTGTTCGTCATATCAAGTCCACGCTGTTCAGTAAGAATTGATATGGACTTAATAAGATTTTCCAGATTATTTAAGGGTTCACCCATTCCCATGAAAACCAGGTTGGTTACCCGATCCGGACCAATCAATTTTGACTTTGGCTCGTCACGAAGAAAGTCCCCCACAGCACATACCTGATTAACAATTTCAGAAGGGGTGAGGTTTCGGGTAAAACCCATGGTGGCAGTGAGACAGAACGTGCACTTCATGGCACAACCAACCTGTGACGAAACACATAATGTGTTGCGATCAGGTTCCGGGATAAGGACAGCTTCTATCAGATTCCCGTCTTCCAGGGTAAAACCGAATTTGACACAGCCATCACTGGAACGCTGAATGAAAGGATTTTTGAAACGAAAGATCCTTGCGTGTTCTGCAAGTTTTGCACGAAATTCTTTTGCCAGATCCGTCATCTGGGAGAATTCTGTAATACCCGGCCGATAGAGCCAGGCCATGATCTGTCTGCCACGAAATGCGGGTTGGCCAAGGGATTCCACATAGTGGACTAATTCTTCCTGGGTAAGGTTTCTAAGATCTGTTTTCGTACTCATTTTTTTATAAAGCTCGGAAATGTTCTGGTACTAAAGCCTGATTGCCAAGGAGTGCCTGTTCGATTGATTCAAGCATTGCTGCACGGTCACGAACAAGCCTGCCGCTAAGCGGAAGGTAGTTAGACGCATGGTTGGCCATGAACTGGACAGGATTACACTCGATATTTTTGACTAATTCACGCAACTCAAGGAGCATTCCATGACTATCCGGTAACTGAAACTCACCAGCTTCATAACTTGCGCCCAAGGGAGTGTTGGATAAAGGCATAAGGCAAAGAGCAGCAATTTGTCTGGGCTGCATCAGGCTTAATACACGGGCGGATTCCTGTGCATGGTCAAGGCTTCTGTTGATTCCGCCAAGGCCCAGAAGGACTGTTACAGAAAGAAAAATTCCGGCTTTTTTAACACGCTGTGCTGCTGCAATCATGGAATCGCCGGTTTCGCCTTTATTTACAGCTGTCAGAATCGTGTTGTCTCCACTTTCAAGACCCATATAAATACGATGTAAGCCTTTCTTTTTCAGCTCCTCAAAGTCTTCAATCGTTTTTGAACGGATTGCTTTTGCGTTCCCGTATGTAGCAATTCGATTAACCCAGGGAAGATGCTCTTTGATTTGATTGAATATCTTCAGCAAACGTTTTTGTGATAAGATAAGTGCGTCACCATCTGCCAGAAACACACGCTTTTGCCGCCTGCAGTATCGGGCGGCAAAAGCAATGTTTTCGAGAATTTCCTCGTTACTTCGAATACGAAATTTTTTATCTTTATACGCGCCGCAAAAGGTGCAGCGATTGTGGGAACAGCCAACGGTTACCTGAATAATAATGGAATTCGCTTCGCTGGGCGGGCGAATGATATCACCGTCGTAGTTCATGGATGGGCCTCAGATCAGCCTTTATTGTTGGCTTCAAACTCACCCATAAATGTTACAAGTTTTTCCACACCTTCTCTGGGGAAGGCATTATAAATAGATGCACGACAACCACCAATGGAGCGATGCCCTTTCAGGCCATTCAATCCAATACTGGCCGCTTCAGCAATAAATTTTGCTTCAAGCTCAGCAGTAGGAAGGTTAAATGCAATATTCATCAAAGAGCGAGAAGATTTTTCAGCATGACCACGATAATAATCTGTGCTGTCTATGCAGTCGTAGAGAAGACCGGCTTTCTCAACATTCCGTGCTTCCATGGCTTCCACACCACCTTGCTTTTTAAGCCATTTCAAGACTTCTCCCACACCATAAATTGCAAAACAGGGAGGAGTGTTGAACATTGAGCCTTTGTCTGCATGGGTCTTGTAGGTCAGCATGGTAGGGGTGTTGTCAGGTGTTTTGTCCAGCAAATCATCCCTGATGATGACAATGGTAACACCGGCAGGGCCCAAATTTTTCTGGGCTCCGGCAAAAACAATCCCAAACTTAGACACATCAATCTTTCTGGACAGAATATCTGAAGACATGTCAGCTATCAGCATCTTATCTGTTACTGGCATATCAGAAAACTGGGTTCCATAAATAGTATTATTGGAAACAAAGTAGAGGTATTCAGAATCAGGATCTACACTGTACTCATCCTGAGCCGGCACCCTGTTAAATGTCTGCTCTTCACTTGAATAGGCAACATCAATAGCGCCAAAAAGTTTTGCCTCTTTGATTGCCTTTTTTGACCAGGTGCCGGTGTTAAGGTAGGTTGCTTTTTTTCCGTTGCCAAGAAGGTTCATGGGAATCATGAAAAACTGGCTTGAAGCGCCGCCTTGAAGAAAAAGTACCTTGTAATTGTCAGGTATTTCCATGAGTTCACGAAGCAGGCTTTCTGTGGTTTCCGCCACTGCCATAAATTCTTTGGAACGGTGACTCATTTCAATGAGCCCCATACCTGTTTTCTGGAAATTAACTATATCTTTGGATGCTTGCTGCAATACTTCAACTGGCAGAGTAGCAGGGCCGGGACTGAAATTGTAGACACGTTCAACCATTTTTTATTACTCCTTCTAGAAAAAATAATACCTGAATGAATTCAAATCTGTTAAAAAAAGAATATATTTAAATTTCTGCTGACAAGTCAATACGACAAAAAGCAGACAGCCGGAAATTGAAACGGCCCCCCATAAGTTAGTGCTGGTGTTACCACATTCCTTCCTCTTCGTCACCTGTAGATTTCATGAAAGTAAATCGTAAAAATCTATTTCTCCAGCTGTTGCTAAACAGTGTCTTGCTCATTGGCTTTGTGTTAAGTGGAGTTGTGTCATATTCGCTTTGCAGCCATCCTAGTTGCACCATACACACAGAAAATTTATTTAGGATCTCCCTGACGAGCAGTATTCTGCTTCTCGTTGTTTTTGCAGTGGCCAATTTCCTTTTTGTGAAATTACGCAAACAGTCATACAACACGCAACATTTCGACCTCTTAACAGGTTTTATGACACGCCATGCTTTTTCTAATGTGTTCAGGCATGTGCTTCTTGATACAAATCGAACCCTTGAACCCTTATCCGTAATCATAATAGATATAGATCATTTCAAAAACATAAATGAAAAATATGGGTATCGGGTCGGTGATGAACTGCTGCGGATTCTTAGTAAATTAATTCAGTCGGTTTTGAGAGCTTCAGATATAACGTGTCGCTGGGACGGTGATCAGGTTTTTATTGTATTAAAAGATTGTCCAACCAAAGATGCATGCAGAATTGCTGAAAAAATACTGGGCAAAATCAGGGGACAGCACATGCTCTCAAGTGGCAAAGCAATCAAGTTCACCACAAGTATGGGGATTGCACAAATGATATCCACCGACAACACTGAGTCACTTGCAACAAGGGCGGAAACCGGTCTTCACACCGCCCGTGATAATGGTCGTAATAGTTGGGCCATTGGTTATGATTGGATTCTCATTGATTATAGATGTGATCCTGTTTTACTTCCTGCGTAAAGCTTCGTACAAAACAATACCGGCTGTCATGGCAAGGTTTAAACTTCTGATATTCGGGTTGGCCATGGGCAAGGTAAAACAGCGATCTGCGTACAACGTTAAGATTTCTTCCGGCAGGCCTTTTGTTTCCTTGCCAAACAGAAGATAATCACCGGGTTTAAAAGGTGCATCCACATAGGATCTGCTGGTTTTGGTGGTGAGAAAATATAATTTGTTTTCTTCCTGGGCTTCCAGAAAATTATCCAAAGAGTCCCAATAACGAATGTCAACAAACTTCCAGTAATCAAGACCAGCGCGTTTAAGGTGCTTATCATCTGTTGAAAATCCAAGGGGGCGCACCAGATGAAGCACTGTGTTGGTTGCCCCGCACAATCTGGCAATTGATCCTGTGTTTGGGGGAATTTCAGGCTCCACCAGGACAATATGAAATACTTCTTGGTCTGTCATTGTTTTTCAGGCCTCCAGGCTTGCTGAATAGTTACGGAATCACCATACAGCAAGGATATTGTATAGCAAAACAAAATTATGAGAAAAATTGCTTTTGGATATTCAACACGCTGCAATATTAAATGTGAACACTGTGTTGCAGCAGATGCCACCCCGCAACATTCAAAAATGGAACTGGCTCAGGCAAAACAAATTATAGTAGAGATGGCCGAACTGGTTTGTCTCTGTCAGGAATATGAAATATACACTCGGGTTGTCAGTAACAGCTTTTGGGCTAAAACTCCTGAGTCTGCAGACCGCTGCATTGTCCAGCTCAAAAAAAACGGGTTGTCACAAATGCGCTTGAGTTACAGCCGGTGGCACCAGAGAAATATTGGCCGTAGAAATATTGTTAACGCAGCTGAGAGTTGTAAAAGAAATGGGCTGGATTATTTTGTTTCATTTGTAACTGATTTTTCAGAGCAGGATGATGATTTTGAAAACTATCTGAGAGAGCATTATCTCAGGTTTTTCCCTGAGCCGGTAAGGAACGGGAATTAAATAACCTGAACATATTTCGCCGCAATTTTTTCGTCAGCGACACTTTAAAAAGCTTTGCATACTCCCTGTATGTAACGGTTTTTAAAGTATTGCTGGCGGAACAAAGGGCAAGAAAGATGTTCAGGTTATTTAATGTACGTTCCTAATCTTTGCCGGTAGGGCAGCATCATTTGATCGCACTCCCATATGTACAGATTACCAGGCGAACTGCTGTCCCATGAATCCTTATCTTGCCCCAAATCTTGATATGTTTGCCTGTTGCGATGCCGGGAGTCATTTTACACGCACAAATTTTTTCCATGTTGGTAATTTGAAGGATAGCAGCATTGATGAGCTCTTTAAGAAAAGTGAAGAGAATAGCTTGTATAATCACATTCGGAATCCAGGCATATCAGCAATAGCTTCTTTTTCCGGACTGAAAGCCAGAGAAATTATTCAGTACAGAAAATGTAAACTGTGTGCAAAATTATTCAACGAACCTAACACCGGTGATGAACGGTAAGCCGGCATAAGTACCTTATAACAATATTTTCTTTGAAAAAAACAAGAAAATATTCTGTAAGGTACTAATATGCTTGAAACGCTTCAAAAAGAAGCTGACACAGGACTGAACTCCTGCTACAGATAGGAAATCAATGAAAATTCGCCAACTCACTTCTGAATGTTTTCCAAAAGTGACCGCCCTGTTACGACAGGCGTTCCCTCGCAGTACATATGAAGTTCAATTAGTTGAAAACTTCCATCAAAATGAGAAGGATGTGCATGAGTGGGTCTGTATTCATACCAATAAAATCATTGCCTATATTGCTTTCTCAAATGCATATAACGGGACTGATATCTGTGGTTTGCATTTGGCACCACTTGCTGTGAAGCCTGAATTTCAAAAGCAGGGGGTAGGCTCTGAACTGCTTCGTTTTGCCTTGAGACAGAATGTCGTAAAGACTCAGACAATTTATGTTTTAGGTGATCCATGTTTTTATGAAAAATTTGGATTTTCCCATTGTGCAAACCCTGTTTGTCCTTTTGATAAAGACAACGTTCATTTCATGAGTATCCGTAATAAAGACTCGAATCTGTTTACAGTCGGGTATGAGCCGGAGTTTAGCATTGGTGCATAAAGACTTTCGTTATTTATTGGAACGATAGTATTGTGTGGTTCCTGTGTAACAGAAGAAAATGTTGCATTTTTGCTTGCAGGTACTAAATTATAGCAAATCAGTGTTTTCAAAGTATCTTGAGCTGATAACGGAACAGGTGATTAACGGCAGACTTGCACAAAGTCTGCCGTTAATTTTTTATATGAGGAGTTTGTGGCACACGGGAGTTGCAAGTAGATGGCGTTAATTGTACAAAAATTCGGGGGGACATCTGTCGCAGACCCTGAGAAGATTAAAAACGTTGCCAAACGGGTACTCAACAAGCAAAAAGAAGGCAACCAGATGGTGGTTGTGTTGTCCGCCATGTCAGGAGAAACAAACCGTCTGACTGATTTTGCTCTGCAGATGCAGGATATGCCTGACACCAGAGAAATGGATGTATTGCTTTCTTCTGGAGAGCAGGTCACAGTTTCTTTATTTGCCATGGCTGTCAAGGCCATGGGTGACGACTGTATATCTTTTCTTGGCGATCAGGTAAAGATCAACACCGATAACGCACATACGAAAGCCCGTATCCAGTCTATTGACAGCGAAAAGATTATGGCTGAACTGGGGTCGGGAAAGGTCGTGGTAGTTGCAGGGTTTCAGGGTGTTGATGAACATGGCAACGTCACGACACTGGGCCGTGGTGGTTCTGACACCACAGCTGTTGCCCTTGCTGCAGCACTTCAGGCGGATGCCTGCGAAATTTTTACAGATGTTGAAGGGGTGTATACCACTGACCCGAACATCTGCAACAGGGCAAGAAAAATAGATAAAATCTCCTATGACGAGATGCTGGAACTTGCCAGTCTGGGCGCAAAAGTGCTCGATATCAGATCCGTAACATTTGCAAAAAAGTATAACGTCCCAATTCATGTCCGTTCAACTTTTACAGAAACAGAAGGAACATGGGTTGTTGAGGAGGATAAAGAGATGGAAGGAAAAATTGTTTCAGGTGTGACCTATAATAGAGACGAAGCCCGCATCACTATTTCAGGAGTGCCTGACCAACCTGGAATTGCAGCAAAAATTTTCACTCCCATTTCTGATGCAGATATTATTGTTGATATGATTATTCAGAATCAGGATACCGGTAACGGCCTGACAGACATGACATTTACCGTCATTCGTTCTGATTACCAGCGTACAGTACAGCTGCTTGAAACAGTTATTGAAGAAATCGGAGCAAATGGAGGGGTCCATGGTTCAGATGCTATCACCAAAATTTCGATTGTTGGTGTTGGTATGCGAAACCATTCCGGTATTGCGTCCACCATGTTTAATGTGCTTTCAAAAGAGGGTATTAATATATCCATGATTTCCACCTCTGAAATCAAAGTTTCATGCATCATTGAAGATAAATATACAGAACTCGCCATACGTGCTCTCCATGATGCCTTTGAATTAGATAAGGATAATGTACCCGAAGAAGAAACAATCATATAAATGGTGCGCCAGATGACAAAAACCGTACAAATATACGACACAACGCTCAGAGATGGAACACAGGCAGAAAATTTCAACCTCTCGGTGATGGACAAAATCCGGATCAGTCATAAATTTGATGAGTTAGGTGTTGATTTTATTGAAGGAGGATGGCCGGGATCCAATCCTCTGGCAGTTGAATTTTTTAAAACCATGCAGGACGAGAAGCTGAATCATGCCAAACTTGCTGCATTTGGAGCAACACGGCTCTTTGCAAACCCTTGTGAAAAAGATAAAAACCTGCAGGCATTACTTGATGCCAAAACCCCTGTTATCACAATTTTTGGAAAATCCTGGGATATTCATGTTCATGATGCACTTCGAATAGAACTCGAAGACAACCTGCTCATCATTGAAGAGTCTCTTGCCTATTTAAGGCCACATGTTGAAAATCTTTTTTATGATGCCGAGCATTTTTTTGATGGATTCAAAAAGAATGCGGACTATGCACTTGCCTCTTTAGGCAGGGCCATTAAAGGCGGAGCAGAATGTCTCGTTCTTTGTGATACCAACGGCGGTATGCTGCCACACGAAGTGCAGCCAATCATTGAACGTGTGCAGCAATTTGTAGCTGAACAGGGAGCTGATGTGGAGTTGGGCATCCATGCTCATAATGATTCGGAAACAGCTGTTGCCAATTCTCTGCTGGCTTTAAGCCTTGGCGTGAAACAGGTACAGGGAACCATGAACGGCTATGGAGAGCGTTGCGGAAATGCCAACCTTGCCTCAATCATACCGGCTCTTGGTATAAAAATGAAGTACCTGTGCGAGTCTGTTAAGAATATCGATCAGCTATATGACACATCCAGGCTTGTTGATGAGCTTGCCAACCTGCCGCACAATAAATACCAACCGTATGTCGGGCGCTCCGCTTTTGCTCATAAGGGTGGAATTCATGTCTCTGCTGTGAAACGCAATCCTCTAACGTATGAGCATATCAACCCTGAAACAGTTGGTAATATCAGGAGGATTCTTATCTCTGATCAGGCAGGCAAATCAAATGTGCTGCATAAGGCAAAAAAATTCGGTATTGAACTTGATTCCGATAGCCCTGTTGCTGCTTCCATTGTTGCTGAACTGAAAGATCTGGAGAACCAGGGGTTCCAGTATGAAGGTGCTGAAGCATCCTTTGAACTACTCATGCGTCGTGCTATTGGTGCGAAGCCACATTTTTTCACTTTAAAAGGCTTCAGGGCGATTAACGCAAAACGGAATATGGACGAGCCCCCGGAAACAGAGGCTACTATTCGTCTTGAGGTTGGTGGTCAGGAAGTCCATACCGCGTCCACTGGAGATGGCCCTGTAAACGCCATTGACAAAGCTATGCGGAAGGCTTTGACCCAGTTTTATCCGGCCCTGGAGGAGCTTGAACTGATTGATTACAAAGTGCGAGTGCTTTCCGGACAGCAGGGTACAGGAGCGAAAGTGCGGGTTCTTATTGAATCAAAAGATCAAACTGAACAGTGGGGGACTGTCGGAGTTTCTTTGAATATCATTGAAGCTTCCTGGCAGGCTCTCGTTGATTCAATCAACTATAAGCTGATGCGCGATGAACAACGTCACGCTAAACAAGGCTAACCATATCAGCAGACAAGATAAGGGGACAGGGAAGGGTGTTGCTCTGTTCTTCTGTGTCCTCTTTTGTTTGTTTCAAATTTTCACCACTTTTTTCTCTTCCTCCCGTTCTTTGTTATTCGAGAGGGAGCTTCAGCTGACATCAGAAGAAACTTTGGGTTTTTCTGATGCGGGAAATGTTGAAAAACATCACCGGATCACTGCTTTAAATTCACCTGCTACCTATAGGTTTGCGCCTTTTTTCTTTCAACCAATTGCGATTAATTACTGTGACAAGACAATGCTCATGTCTGTTAAAGGGATCGGTCCTGATCTTGCCGAGAATATAATCAGTACAAGGGAACTCCAGGGAGGCTTTGCAAAACCTGACGATCTTCTCCAGATCAAAGGAATAGGTACTGTCCGATTGCAAAAATTCACACCATACTTCAGCTTTTCAATAGATGATGAATAAAATAGATTTTTTTCCAATTGTTCAGCCGATTGTTGTCCTGATCGGGCCGACCGCCATTGGAAAGACAGCTTTGTCCATTGAACTGGCCCAAAAATTTGACTTTGAAATTATTAGTGTGGATTCCATGCAGGTGTATCGATATATGGATATTGGCACTGCAAAAATTACAAAGAATGAAATGCAAAACATTCCTCATCATTTAATTGATGTGGTTACTCCTGACGAATCGTTTGATGCCACGCTTTATGAAAAATTAGCACTTACTGCCATACTGGATATTATTGCCAGGGGCAAAAAGGTATTACTCACTGGAGGAACAGGTTTATATCTGCGATCTCTTTTAAACGGCTTGTCAACACAATTGCCTTCCTTTCCTGAAATACGAAAAGAGATAGAAAATCAACTGGCGCTGAAGGGACGTGATGCTCTGCATGAACAATTGTCTTTATTTGATAGAGTTTCCGCGGAAAGAATACATAAAAATGATACCCACAGACTTGTCAGGGCAATTGAAATTTACCGGGGAACCGGAAAGCAATGGTCGGCTTTGATAGAGGAACACAAGTCAGAAAGAAGCGTACGATTTCCCAATATTTTAATTATTGGTCTGACATGTGATCGTAAAAAATTGTATGAGAGAATCGGAAGGAGGAGCCATATCATGCTTGAAAGCGGTTTCCAGAAGGAAGTCGAAGGATTGCTGAAAGCTGGTTACACCCCTGATCTCAAATCAATGCAATCTATTGGCTACAGTCATATGGTCAAGTTTCTTAATGACGAGTGGACAAAAGAGGAAATGCTTGAATGTTTAACGCGAGATACACGAAGATATGCAAAACGACAGTTCACCTGGTTTAACAAAATAAAAGGGATTTCATGGATAGGTACAAGGGAACTAGAGCAAGTCATGATTGATGTTGGTGAGTTCATAAACAATGATTATTTAACTACCTAGTACCATAAACCCCAAATAACCGATAATAATTTTCATGACAATCTGTTGATTTATGGGAAGCACAAGTCGTTAATCGATATCGCATATTTAGGGTTTACGGTACTAGGAGCTTGTCCGAGAATAGGCATTTCTTCTCAAATCGAGGCATTTTGAAAAAATAAGCACAGGTGCCCTGTAAGAAATGCCCTTGGGGTGCATATAGTTAATATTCCGAGCATTATTTTT
>JAYEOK010000222.1:0-2256 GCA_034722915.1 Thermodesulfobacteriota bacterium
ATAAACGTTCCGTTCTGAAGAAATGGGGGGACGCACGGAACGGAACGATCAGTTTTAGATGAGTTTCCAGGCTCGCCATGTCATGATACTTGCAACAGATAGCGACAAGGTGCGTCCAACGTAACACCTGTAGCGGATTATGTATGTCTTGCTGGTGTTATCAAGTGGTGTGTTTCCGGCAAACTGTTTCAAATTGCCAAAAATCTCGATGAAGTCTTCTCCAATTTTGATTTTCTCCAGATAATAGACAGAACTGACCTGGGATTCCTCAACCCGGCTGGCCAAAGAGTACCAAAGTCTGGATGCATCCGGATATGATTCAGGAGCAAAGTAAGAGAGAAGTTCTTCAAACTGTGCCCTTGCCGTTGGTGGAGAATAGCTGGTGGCTAGGGTGGCAATTCTTCTGCTGATATCCCGCAAATATGTATCAGTTGGTTTTCCCTGTACAAATTCCACCGTGCCGGTCATTTTGGGTGGGATCAACACAATACGCTGGTATTTTACAGCCCGGTAAACCATGAATGAGTTGAAGGAAACCGCAAGAGCCAGAACCACAATCACGAATTTGAGCAGCCTGTTTTCCACAAAAAGATTACTGGTCTTCTGTATAAATATTTCAGTTTTCACTCGTGGAACTCCCGTTGGAAATAATCAGGGTAATTTTTCATTTGTATAAATCCGAGCATGTAAAGACCATGTTTCAAGAAACCACGAGGTTTTTTTCTTTTGGTTCGTGTGTAAAAATATTGGATGCCTAGAAAGGCAATCCACATAACTTTTCCGTAAATAAGGGCAATGCCGAAAAGCAAATATGAAATAATGCGTAGTGTGAAGGACAATTGAAAATGTATGGAGAGGGAAGGGGGCCCTTGCAGGTAGGGAAATTAGCGATTGCCCATACGGTTAGGCCCTTGTTTCAAGAAAAAGTGTAATGTACCTCTGGTAATAGCTGTAAATAGTATTGTTAGTCTTGGATACAATTAAAAAAAGGAGTGATACAACAGATAGTAATTACGTCCAAAATTACGCCTAATTGCTGTAATATATTGAATTTTAATAATAGTTACAGGATTCCTAATCCTGGAGTCGTAGGTTCGAATCCTACCGCGGGCACCAGGTGAAAAAAGGCCAAGACCCATAAACAGAGGGTCTTGGCCTTTTTCTTTTGAAAGTTGCTGAACGGACAAAAGCCTCTGTATTATTAAAATACAGAGGCTTTTGTTGTTGGAAAAGTTAAAACGGGGGGATTGATTAACCGAAATATCTGTCCAGAAGTCCTTTGAATGCCATTCCGTGACGAGCTTCGTCTTTGCACATCTCGTGCACGGTATCATGGATTGCATCCAGGTTCAGTTTTTTAGCAGCTACAGCGATATCTTTTTTACCCTGACAAGCACCATGTTCAGCTGCGACACGTGCCTCAAGATTGGCTTTGGTAGAAGCTTCCAGGACTTCACCTAGCATTTCTGCAAATTTTGCAGCATGCTCAGCTTCTTCCCATGCAATGCGTTTATAGGCTTCTGCAATTTCAGGGTATCCTTCACGGTCTGCTTGACGACTCATGGCCAGATACATTCCAACCTCGGTACATTCACCAGTGAAGTTGGCTCGTAATCCTTCAAGAATATCAGAGTCAATATCTTTAGCAACACCAATAACATGCTCGTCAGCCCAAGCCATTGTGCCTTCGACAGCCTCTTTAAACTTATCAGAGCTTGCGCCACACTGAGGGCATTTTTCTGGTGCTGACTCACCTTCATGGGTATAGCCACAAACTGTACATGTAAACTTTTTCAATGTAATTCTCCTTTGTTGTTTTATTTTATAAAAATGATTCCCATATAATAATTGTTTTTAAAAATAAATCAACAAATTATTTTGTAACGGTAAGGAGTGAGCAGGTATTGATTTTGTTTTCAAATGACAGTTTTGGGTTTGATCTGCTGATGTTAAGGGAGAGAGTACTTGTCTGGTTTGTGGATGTAATGTTTGTATGAACAGTGTGTTAGTCGTTGCTTGAGACGATTTTTCGCACACGAAAAATTATTCTTAGGAACGGGAGATAAATAACTTGATAGCATAGGAATTTTCATTTTTTTCGAAGCTTAAAAAAATGAATATCGAATATCGAATATCGAATATCGAACAAGGAATATCGAATATCGATCGGAATAAAAGACGACGGATCAAGGGCTCTTCCCCTTCTGCGGTTCGACATTCCTTGTTCGACATTCGACATTCTCTTTTTAAAACCCG
>JAYEOK010000223.1:0-2242 GCA_034722915.1 Thermodesulfobacteriota bacterium
CCTGAGCCGTGCCAGGGAAGAGGTTCTGGACAACCTGATCGACAAAGAACTCATTGTCCAGGAGGCCCAAAAACAGAACGTGAGTGTGTCAGATGAAGAACTTCAACGAGCAGCAGAACAGATGCTTATCAAAAATAATTTAACCAGGGATATGCTCGATGCTCAACTGGGGCAAATGGGTATGAATTATGACACCTACCTTGATACCATGCGGAATCAGATACTGCAGTCCAAACTGGTCAATTATGAGATTCGTTCTAAGATCATCATCACTGACGATATGATTCTTGACTATTACGACACCCACTATACTCAGCATATGAGTGGTGACGGCTACTACCTCCTGCAAATGGGATTTACCTGGGACACCCCCGATGAAGAAGAATCTGCCCCTGCAGATTATGCAGAGAAAATGGATGCTGAAAAACGTGCCGAACGGGTTCATGCTCTTGTTCTCAGCGGTCAGGACTTCCGCGCCCTGGCCCAGAAATTTTCAGACCTCCCCTCAGCTGCTGACGGTGGAGATCTTGGTGTTTTTCAGGAAGATGACATGGCTCCCTATATGCAGAATGCAGTATTAAAACTTAACGCCGGTGAGGTCAGTGAAGTGATCGAAACCCCCTCCGGCTACCAGTTCTTCAAACTGCTCTCTGGTCAGGATGGACAAATTGTGGTGCAGGCTCCTTTGAACTCAGTAAAAGAAGAAATCAGAGAAAAACTCTACAACCAGGAACTCAAAGGTGATTTTGACGAGTGGGTTACGAAAATAAAAAAAGAAGCATTTATTAAAAAGTTATAAGGAATGACAAGAATGCCTGATAAAGCCCCACTGGAAGCAACACTCTCGCCCGGTGCCTTTCTCCGTGACCAGCGCGAACAAAAGGGAGCATCAATTGAGGATGTAGGCAAAGCTACAAAGATCTCTCTACCAGTGCTGAGGGCCATTGAAGACGACAACTTTGAACGTATGCCTGCTGAAGCATTTTGTCGTGGTTTTTACTCCATATACGCCAATTACCTTGGACTGGATCCAGAAGAGATTCTCGCAAAATACAGGCAAAGCAGAGGAATTGCAGCAGGGCCGTCTACACAACAGGCCCAATCACCAGTGACCAAAAGCCAGCAATTCAGTGATTATGCACACCCATCCTCTGTCGCTCCTGCAGCCAATATGACGGCCCTCGTCTTAGTCTTCCTTATCGTTTTTACCGGAATTTGCTGGTACCTCAACTGGAACCCTGTAAACTATATCAGTGCGCTAATTACCCCACAGGAAACATCCCTGATGCCAGCCCCGACAGATGGGACGCCTGAACCGATTAAAGAGGAAACTGTGCTGCCGGATAAATAAAAAAAACAGCAAAAGTGCATATCAAACAACAGGTAGAATCGGCAGCCATAGTTCTTAACTGTCGCGACCACGGGGAATCAGATCTGATTGTTACCTTGTACTGCCGTCACTATGGAAGGGTAACCGGCATTGCTAAAGGTGCCAAACGCAGTAAGAAACGTTTTGTCAACAAACTGGAAATCTTCAGTTCTCTGCACGTCCTCCATACTGTTCCCCGGAACAACCGTCTAGCATTCATTGCCGAGGCTGAGCTTGCGGATGGTTTCCTTACCCTTCGCAAAAATATGTCCTGCTACGCTACTGCAAGCGTTATCCGTGAATTCATCCTGCTGGCCACAAAGGAAATGGAAAGTGATAAAGAACTCTATCCTCTTCTGGTGTGGGCATTCAGTGGCCTGAACACCGGCCGCGCCCCCCTGCCTTTGCTCATACTCTTTCTCATTCGTTTTTATGCGATTATTGGCTACAGCCCGCAACTGGACAGTTGCCTCGGTTGCGGCCAGCAAGTTCAACCAGGTGAAACCTATAGCTTTCACCTGGCAACTAGTGGCATTCGCTGCAGCAGATGCACGGCAAATGGAATAAACGGACTCAAGCTGTCCCGGGGAACCCTGAAAACTCTGACCACAGCCTTAAGCCACCCCCTGGAACGTCTCCACCGCTTGCAACTATCGGGGAACAGCCAGAAAGAAGCACTGGCCTTTCTCCACTCATACGGACGTCAACTTTTTCAACGTGAAATTGTTTCCTGGTCTTTTCTGATGGCTAAGGAACGGGAGATAAATAACTTGAACAAAAATTAATAGGAGTTTTTTTCGTATTCAAGGCGCGAGGCGGGAGCATAACGGGTTACGTGAGCAACGAGCAACACAGAAGACGGAAAAAAATATG
>JAYEOK010000224.1:0-9824 GCA_034722915.1 Thermodesulfobacteriota bacterium
CACAGGTGCCCTGTAAGAAATGCCCTTGGGGTGCATATAGTTAATATTCCGAGCATTATTTTTTCAAAATAACGAAGAGTTGGGGAGAAAGGGCACTTGTACCCGTAGTTTGGGTGTTCTCGGACAGGCTCCTAGATAATTTCAAGAAAATTAACACTATGTTTGGTGTCGAAAATATTTAACGGCTCATAGATGAATCATCAGAAATCCAGCGATAAACCTATCAAACTTTCTGACGGGACCACATTAGATCCCTTCATAGAAAAATTATTGTTTCAACGCGGAGTTAGTGGAGAGGAGACTATAAAACGGTTTCTAGAACCTAAGCTCAGCGATCTGCCAAGCCCATTTCTTATGAAAGATATGGATTTTGCTGTAAAGACAGTAGAAAAGGCTTTGAAAGCTGAACAACAAATTCTTATTTGGGGCGATTATGATGTTGATGGAACAACTGCAACCGCTTTGTTGCTCAAATTTTTTCATTCCATTGGTTGTAAGGCTGACTACTACATTCCGAATCGTTTAACAGAAGGCTACGGACTGCAGAAAGAAGCCCTGGAAAAGATAACACGTAACGAGAGCCACGTAGAAAAAGTCCTGATTACAGTGGATAACGGTATCTCTGCTCATGAAGCTGTGGAACTGGCAACAAAGCTTGGATACAAGACGATCATAACAGATCACCATACACCGCCACCCACAAGAGTTCCTGCTGACGCTGTTCTTAATCCAAAGCAAAAGGGGTGCGATTTTCCAGATAAAAACCTTGCAGGAGTGGGGGTCGCATTCTATTTGGCCATGGGTATTAGAAGTCATTTAGTTAAAATCGGTTTTTTCAAAGATCGCCAGGAAGCGCCAAACTTAAAGCTGTTACTGGATCTTGTGGGGATTGGAACCGTGGCTGATATGGTTCCTCTGGAAGGGATTAACCGGACTTTAGTAAAAGCTGGAATGGAAACATTAGTGCAAGAGAGCAATAAAGGCTTAACAGCACTCTGCAGGCGAACAAATCTTGACTGCAGGTTTATCAGATCAGAAGATATTTCGTTTCAGATTGCGCCAAAAATAAATGCAGCAGGTCGATTAGGACAGGCAGGACGCGCAATACATCTTTTTCTAGCAGAATCAAATAAAGAAGCATTGGGCATTGCAAACGATTTGGTGAAGAACAATGAAAAACGAAAAAACATAAACATAAAAGACTTTATTAAGGCAATAGATGATATATCCTGCGTAGAAAGCAATGCTACCAGCACAATTGTTGTTGCCGGGGATTATCATGTGGGAGTGGCAGGAATAGTGGCGTCCAATCTGGTAGAAAAATATAAAAAACCCAGTGTTGTGCTGTGTGGTCATGAAGGTGACGTCCTCAAAGGGTCGGCCCGATCTGTACAAGGTGTTGACTTATATCAGGCACTTGAGGCTTGCCAGGATGTATTGATTAACTTTGGAGGACATAAAATGGCCGGAGGAATGAGCTTAAGCAAAGATAATCTTGAAGAGTTCAGGCAATTATTCGACAAAGCAGTTTACAGTCAAAACAATGGCAAACCCATTGAATATACAGATAAAATCGATGCTAACATTGCAATAAGTGAACTTTTTACTCGTGAGTTGTTGAAGCAGTTACATCTTCTGGAGCCTTTTGGGCAAGGGAATCCTCAGCCGATTTTTAGAGACACACACACAACACTCACTCAATTATCGTCTATAGGGAAGGATAAAAAACATTTGCGTATGGGCTTTATCAACGGAGAATCAAAAATAAAAATTAAGGGCATTGGCTTCGGCCTTGGGGAGTTAGAGGCAGAATGCAAAGCAAATAGACATAAGGAAATTCTTTACACTCCAGGAATTAATTTTTTTAAGGGCAAACGAAGCTGGCAGGTGAGAGTAACAAGTATTACCTTTTTAAACCAATAACATATTGACATAACTTAGCAAATAAAAACTAAACATAATATACATTATGCGACATTTGCAATATGTAACGATATGACGTTGCTTTCTGAGGCCAATATTTCTTACACTTCTATTTGTTTTGGTCTATGATGGCCTGAGAAATTTCTTAACAAACGACATTAACAAATTAGGAAGCAATATGACTTTAGCTCTATTTGACCTTGATAACACTTTGCTCAGTGGAGACAGTGATCACGGATGGGGAAATTTTTTAATTAGAAAAAAACTCGTTGATAAGGAAAGCTATCAATTAGCCAATGAAAGATTTTACGATCTCTACAAACAGGGAAAACTTGATATTTACGAATATGCAACGTTCAGCTTTCAACCCTTAGCTGAACGTTCTATGGATGAATTGAAAAACTTACATAATGAATTTATGCGTGATGTAATTCAGCCTATGATTGGTGAAAAAGCAAAAGCACTTATTAAATACCACCAAGATAAAGGGCATACTTTGCTCGTGATTACAGCAACAAATAGTTTTATTACCCGCCCTATTGTTGAGGCCTTTGGTATTGACAATCTACTTGCCACAGAACCTAGAATCGTGGATGGCCGCTATACAAATGAAATCGAGGGAACGCCCTGTTTTCATGAAGGAAAAGTAATACGATTACAACAATGGCTCAAACAAAACAAGATGGGCCTTGCTGGCAGCTATTTTTATAGTGATTCACATAACGATTTGCCATTAATGGAAATAGTAGAAACAGCAATAGCAGTTGATCCTGATGAAAAATTGGCCGAAATTGCAAAAAAAAAGGGCTGGAAGATAATGTCGTTATTAGATTAACTATTTCTTCTATTTATCTGTATCTCTTTCGTTTATGAATCCATGGGGGCACTGGAGACTTATCCCGCCAGAGACCTATCCGTTTTTGACGAGCAATCTTTTCATACTCATTCCATTGGTCGCATATTGCTTCTTTACAGTAATAAATATGCACCCAGGCTAAACCTGCTTTGAGTAATTCCTCATTCAGACACCTATCGTCTTTCATGGTTACGATGGCAACCATCCGGCCATAGTCATCCCAATCTTTTTCTTCCAGACGTACTAAAGAATTATTAACCAGCTGTTCTGTATATTTTTTGGCGACCTTGGAGTAAGCCTGATGATATTCAGGGGTGTCAATCCCCCACAGTCTAACCAATATGTTTTGCGCCTTGTACTGAACTCGGATTGTATCGCCATCAATGATCTTTCCTACTCTTGCGGTTAATAGATCGTCCGCTATTCCATCTATTGTCAGTGCAAAAAATAATACAATAAAAACACTACACAGCAGAATTCTTGTGAATACACAGGCTTTTGTTCTATCTTTTCTGTGTAGCACGATTGAACTCTCCCCTTTTGCTGACCCGAGTTGGTATGTTTTCATATGATTTAAGCACGTTACGCGCAGAAATTACGCTAACATCATTACTAAAGAACACAACGCCATCAAGAAATATAGCCTTTACGAGATTATCATGCATTCACAAATCAATTTATGACAATGGCTAGCCCCCCAGTTTCTTTAAAAAAAACTGAAAAGCTACTTGTTATTTTTTCTCGGGCTGTGATAAGCTTAATGCAGTAAAGACAAGGAATGCTGAAAAACGCGAAAAACTCTTCTCTACTATAAATCTGTCACCAATTGATTGATAACTTCACATGCTACCTGAAAAAAACAAGCTGACCGATTCTGAAGAAGAAACACGTGATTTTCTAGTGAGTCTTTCCATGTTCGATAGTTTTAACGTTGATGAACTCACAATGCTAGCCAAACATATGAGTTATATCCAGTTGCAAATGGGTGAATTCCTCTTTGTCGAAGGTGACAAGGGCGATTTCATGGGATTTGTTGTCCACGGTGTTCTTGAAGTTTTAAAAAAGTCTGCCACCGGAGAAAATGTTCTTATTGCTCGCTTAACAAGGGGCAGCTCCATTGGAGAAATGGCTATTATTGACAAATCACCACGGTCAGCAACTGTCCTGTCCAAACAACCCACCACGATTATAACACTGACCAGTAAAGGCTTTGAGAATCTTCTTAAGAAATCTCCAACAACAGGAGTTAAAATTATCCGAAAGATCGCAAGGCTCTTGAGTTTAAATATGCGCCGAACATCAAGTAAGCTTGCTGACTTATTGAATTTTTATCCTGTATGATACGTTTAAAGTTTCTTTTCTATTGGCATTATCTTCTATTTTCTAACTGATATCATGGCAGAAGCTCCCACAATTCTTTTTGCAGATCGACATCACCAGGAACATGTTACCTGCATTCGACTTTTCGAGGAAGTTGCTCCTGACAATGTCCATCTCTGCAAGAATATTTCAGAACTTACAGATACTCTGGTGCAACACGGTATCAATCTTCTTTTCCTGGATCTGTTAATTTCTTCTGAAAAGGACTGCCTGAAAACACTCGATACTATTCAACAGAAATATCCAAACCTTTTAATCATTGCAGCAATTCCTCAGGGCAACCACGCCCTTGAACAGAAAATCCTGAATCGCAATCTCTTTTTTTATGTCACCACACCCTATGATAAGACAGAGATGCAGCTTGCCCTGAAGCGTTCGCTTGCTAAACTGAACCTGCAATCTCCAGCAATATCCAACAATTCTCAAACAAAAAATTCCGCCTTTTATGGTTTAATTGGTGATTCGGTGATAATGCGAAATCTGTTTGATCTGATCACAAAAATTGCTATGGATGATTTTGCAACAGTTCTGATCAGAGGTGAATCAGGAACAGGCAAAGAACTTGTTGCCAAAGCAATTCATCGTCACTCAGCACGTAAAAACAATAACTTTGTTCCTGTAAACTGTGCCGCAATCCCTGATGACCTTCTGGAGAGCGAACTTTTCGGATACACCAAAGGTGCATTTACCGGTGCTGCTCAGAACAAAATCGGCAGAATCCAATATGCTGACAGTGGGACTCTTTTTCTTGATGAAATCGGTGACATGAAGCCTTCATTACAGGCCAAGCTGCTTCGTGTTCTGCAGGAAAGAGAATTTGAGCCTGTTGGCGGGTTAAAAGCAACTCCTGTTGATATCCGTGTTGTGGCGGCAACACACTGTGATCTTGAACAACTGGTCTCAGATGGAAAGTTCAGGGAGGATCTCTATTACAGGCTTTCTGTCATCCCGGTTCAGATTCCTCCTTTGAAAGATCGCAAAGAGGATATCCCGATTCTGCTTGATACCTTTCTTGATCTGCATGCAACTAAAAGGGGAAGGGAAAAATTTACGATCCCTCTCAGTGTTATGTCTGCCCTTCTTTCTTATGAGTGGAAAGGAAATGTGCGCGAACTTGAAAACCTGGTTCAGCAGATGTCCATTCTTTGCAGCGGAAAAGAAATTCAACTGGAAGACCTCCCTGAACGTCTCCTAATTGATTATGATCCTGATAATGTGGATCATGGTCTAATTAGCGATATCCTTAAGGGAATATCATCCCCACATTGTGTTTCAGAAGACGAATCGTCTCAATCAAAATCAGTACCTCCCTCAAGCAATGAATGGAAAGATGGCCAGGTGGACTTCAAGGAGCTGATTAACGACTATGAGTCTCAACTGATTATTAAAGCCATGAAAATGACCGAGGGAAACAAAAAAGAAGCTGCGAAGCTTCTGAATTTAAAAAGAACTACTTTGCTTGAAAAAATTAAGAAAAAGAATCTACAGGGAATGTGGGAATGATCCCTAAGTACCCCTAAGCTGCCATTTTTGCCTGAAAAGAATTGACTTTTTCCATGATGTCCTCATCGCTTGCAGGAGTGATCAAGATATCATCAACTCCATATTTCACCGCCTTAATAACCTTGGTTCTTGTCCATTCAGGACCTGCAGCAATTAGAGGTAATGCACTTGCTGCACTTATTTTGATTGCAACGCCAAGCCCTTTTTCATCAACTTCTGTCATCACAAGAAAGACGGCTTTCACATCACCTGGCAGGTAATCACTGACACTCTCTTTATAGTCCAGAACTTTAAAAGCCACTTCTTGTTCATTGAGTACAGAACTCATCCTGGAGCAGGCTTCATCATCATTGCTGACGAGAAGAAGCTCAGGATTGAGTGTCGCATCCCCTGCCCCTTTTACTCCTGCACGATCAAATCCGGCCGCATCATTAGTTTTCCCTGTAACAGTATCTTTTGCTATTGATTCTGAATTTTCATCTGCAATGTTTTTCGATCCTAATTGCTCGAGTTTCAACAATGAGGCAGGAACAAGAAATTGTATATTGCCCATGGATTTTTTTCCTATGGTCACCTTGCTGGTTGCCATATAATATATGGCATCAGGCATAGGCTCATTGGATTCGGTATCCACTTTCATTGGAACGACCTGCTCAAGGCCTGTCTTGACAAATCTGACCTTGCCTGGGTACTGCTCTTCAAACACTTTTGTATATACACCGGCAATAATATTGGTAATTTCACCATAGGCATCTTCAGTGTCATCATTAAATTCTTCTTCACTGACTATACTTTCAAGCTCAGATGGCGGAAGCATAATTAATGTGCCACCAATAAAAATAGCATCTTTAAGTCCAATATAGAGATAGCTTTTTCCTTCCAGATCTCCCAGCGTATCCAGATGGGCAAGAACCTGTTTTCCTGAGGCCTCATCAAAGAAGTAATCTTCTTTGTTAACAATACGAGTCGTGTGTTCAGAGAGTTTAACCTCATCTCCTAAAAGTGCTCCGACCTCATCTCCAATGCGGGCACTGCATTCTTTAAGACAGGCATCAACACGTTTTTTATGCTTGTTGACATCAAAAGGCTTTTGGGGGGATGTTGATTCCTCTGTCTGAGGAGCATCAGTACTGTTTTCTCCTGTACCATCTTCAGTTGAAGCTTCTGGAGAAACAGATTCAGGAGCCACAGCTGCACCATCAGGTTTCTGTTCCGGTGCAGGAGCGTCCTCATCAAGTCCTAAGGGCGCTGCGGGAATAAGCAAAATTAAATTGCCCATTTCTGCATCATTTAGTTTCATCCCTGCAGTGACCTGATAATAAGTCTGGTTTGGAATTGGTTTAGAGGATTCAATATCAACTTGAGCAGGACTGATTATCTCCTGATTTTTACGAATGAAGCGGAAACTCTTCGGATACATCTCTTCGAAAGTTTTGCTGTAGGCCCCAGCAATAAGGTTTGCAATTTCACCGTATGAATCTTCAATCTCTTCGTTATATTCCTCAGATGCGATATTTTTTTCAAGCTCGTTGTCAGGAATCATGATGAGAGTCCCACCAAGACGAATGGCATCTTTAATGGAGATCAGGATACAGCCCTCACCTTCGATGTCTCCACTCAATTGCATTTCTGAAAAAATGAGTTTTCCAGAAGGTTCATCAAAGAAATCTTCCTTGGATATAAGACGCATGGAAAGATCTGACAAAGTCAGGGTTGCGCCCATGAGGCCACCTACTTCAGACCCGACTCGTTCCTGAGTCAATTCAAGAATTGTATCAATTTTCTTTTTGGCTTTACTGGTAGACATGTAATTAGAAGAATGAAAAAAGAGTGAACTCTAAATATAGTATTTTCCCTTAGGGTTTGGTAAAAAATAAATTGGCATTTTCCGGTCGTAAATGTGCTACAGGTTCAGTTGATTTTATATATTCACAACCGCAGCGTAGCTGGCTACGTGAGGATGTGTGAATATATAAAATCGGCTGAAGATGTGGTGCAGTTACGAATTGGAAAGTCCAAGTTATTTTTTACCGAACCCTTATTAAGGTATCGACTGATACCGAAAATTACTTAACAGGTTTAGGGGAATTTTTATAGTTTTGGGGATATAACCTGAATAGTTTAGTGCCTTACTCCTGAAAAGCTGTCATAAAAAAAACAAGAAAATGGAAAGTTCGATTAAGGAACGGGAGATAAATAACTTGAACAAAAATTAATAGGAGTTTTTTTCGTATTCAAGGCGCGAGGCGGGAGCATAACGGGTTACGTGAGCAACGAGCAACACAGAAGACGGAAAAAAATACATTAATTTGTTCAAGTTATTTATTGTACGTTCCTAACGTTAGCAAGTTAGGTATACCATCAAGACACTTATGCCGGCTTTACTTACCGTTTACCGGTGTTAGTACCTTACAGAATATTTTCTTGTTTTTTTCAAAGAAAATATTCTGATAAGGTACTTATGCCGGCTTTACTTACCGTTTACCGGTGTCAGATAGAACAAACAGATTCAGGTTGCATTCATATATTTCAGTTCTATCAGGAAAGTTGAGCCATTCATGGTAAATGGAACTGCGACCCGTGTCGCACCAGACATACCACTGGTGTGAAAAGAATCGCCAACAACTGTAGTTGGAATAGCAAGTTCTATATCCTGACCATTTTCCTGAAAAAATATTTTCAGATTGCCGGCAACCATATTAGCGATTTCACCAATGGCATCTTTAACATCCCCATCCAACTCTTGCACTTCCATGCCAAGGAATGTACCTGTAATCTCTTTGGCTACATTTTCAGGGCAATGAACGGCAAGCATCCCTCTGATATCTTTTCCCAGGCCGAGCATACTGGTTATATTTGCCTGGACGTCCCCACCCTGCCCTTCAATGGGATCCCCTGTTTCAAGTTCAACCATGAGCATGGTTGTGAACACTTCCCGGGTTCCATCTATGATAGCTTGCCCAACATTCATCGCATTATCACCCACACACAAAAAATATCTGGTTACTCAAGGTACAGATGAATATGCAAATCATCTGTACATGGAAAATATTACGCTGGCTTATTTTTCCAAATCCATTTCAACCATAAAGGTACCATTGCCGGTGTCGAATTCAATGATCACTTTATCAACGGCTTTATCAGATTGAAAACTGTATTGAGAACCGGAAATGGTTGATGGAAGAGACAGATCAATATCCCGTCCTTTCTCAGAAAGAATGGTCTTCACATTGCCACCCAGCATATTGGCAATCTCCCCGACAGCATCATGAACATCCTCGTTTATCTCTTTTACATCCATAACAAGGAAACTAGAAGTAATAGCCATGGCAAGAGAGTAAGGTAGATGAATGGCAAGAACACCCTTATGAGTACCGGCAAGCCCTATCATACCTGTTATGGTATCATTGAGGGGGCCATGATCTTCCATTACCTCATTTACTTCTATGTCCATCATGACCATCGAAGAAAAAATCTCCCTGGTTGCCTCAATCATCTTACCTTGAATCTCCACACCACCCTCCTGCCGGATAAAGTTACATAAGTGGCCCAAGAACCTCACTTACTTTTTCGGGAGTAAAGGGTTTTTTTATTGCCCCAATAGCTCCAAGAGATTTTGCTTCACCAATAATATCATCTCCAGTTTCTGTGGATATCATAAATACAGGAATATCTTTTATGCCATCACGGGTAGATTTTTCCCGAAGGAAACTGATCCCATCCATATTAGGCATATTGATATCACTAAGTACAATATCTACACTTTCTTTTTCAAGTGTTTCCAGAGCTTCGATTCCGTCTGCCGCTTCATAAATATTATCAAAATCCAAACCTGCCTGACGCAGAGATCGACCTACAATTTTTCTCATTGTGCTGGAATCATCAACCAGCAGTACATTTTTACCCATTCGTTACCTCCTGCAACGCACTGTAAATTAATAAATCAACAAGTCAGCTTCTGAATAGTCAAAATTGACAAGTTCGGAAAAAGCTAAAATTTCAGATGGCTAAGGAACGTACAATAAATAACTTGAGCAAATTAATGTATTTTTTTCCGTCTTCTGTGTTGCTCGTTGCTCACGTAACCCGTTATGCTCCCGCCTCGCGCCTTGAATACGAAAAAAACTCCTATTAATTTTTGTTCAAGTTATTTATCTCCCGT
>JAYEOK010000225.1:0-9807 GCA_034722915.1 Thermodesulfobacteriota bacterium
GCCTTACAGAATATTTTCTTGTTTTTTTTGAACATATTCTGATAAGGCACTTATCCAGTGAACTGAATTGTTTCCGGTTGAACCGGGTTAGTGCCTTACTCCTGAAAAGCTGTCAAAACTAACAGGAATCCTGGATTATCATCTGAAGTGTTTTGAGGCGTTTCACTCTGAGTAGAATTATACTATGTAGTTCTGGAAAATTTCTTGCCATTCTTGTTGAAAACAGTTATAAAAAAGAGTTTCTCATTTGAATAATTATGTTACAGAATTTTTTTTTATGATATCCGGAAGTTGTGTTGGTTTTCGGAATCAAACAATATAAGGAGATCGTCATGGCTAAAGTATGTCAAATATGTGGCAAAGGGCCTGCCACTGGAAATAATGTTTCACATGCCCATAATAAAACACGCCGCCGCTGGTTGCCGAACCTGAAAAGGGTGCGTATGATTGCAGCAAATGGCAGTGCCGTCAGAGCTCGAGTCTGCACCCGTTGTATTCGTTCCGGAGCGGTTGTTAAACCTGCCTGAGAATGAGTTAAGGAAGTATTTATTTATTAATTTAAGGGTGAAAAGGATCTGTTCCTGATCACCCTTTTCTTGTTTTAGGAACGGGAGATAAATAACTTGAACAAAAATTAATAGGAGTTTTTTTCGTATTCAAGGCGCGAGGCGGGAGCATAACGGGTTACGTGAGCAACGAGCAACACAGAAGACGGAAAAAAATACATTAATTTGTTCAAGTTATTTATTGTACGTTCCTTAGTGGAGTTGGAAATGAGTGAAGAAGTAAAGTATCTCCCTTTGAAAGAGGCGGCACGATTTGTTGCAGCAATTCAGGAGGAAGAGGATATCCGTAACCCGGATAAACGAATTCTGACAGTGTACAACCACGATAATCGTGAAGTCTGCTGGTTTGATTTCGACGAACTGGAGGACGAGGTGAAGGACGTGCCGAAGGATCAGAAGAAAGAGATGATTGAGGATTATATTTTAAAGCATATACCTGATTGGGCTCTTGATATTTGATGGTGTCCTTTTATTAGCTGTCCAGGATTCCCGTTGGCATTGCTGGAACTTTCTGGCTTCCCAATATGAATCCGCCATCTATCCTAAGAACACTTCCTGTCATATAGTCAGCATCTTTAATAAGAAAAAGAGTGGCTGCGGCTACTTCTTCTGGAGTACCTGTCCGCTCAAGTAAACACTGCTTGTGGATGTTGTCTTTTTCCTGTTCGTTTAGTTCTCCCCATCCCCTTGTTTCTTCTCCGTGTCGGTGACGAATGAGCCCCAGCATCAGTTCATTGACGCGAATAGAAGGGGCTGCCTCTCTGGCCCAGGTTTCAGTAAAAGAGGACACTGCACGGTTTGCCGCACTGTAGGCGTCGTTAAAAAATGGAGCACCAGCACCACTGCGTCCACTGATTCCTGAAATAGAAGAAATATTAACCACGGCACCACCTCCTGCTTCCAGCATGAGCGGCAGACAATGGTGAAAGAGCAGCCATTTGGCTTTTAGAGTAGTGGCAATTTCAAGATCCCACTGATCCCGGTTAGGGGGAAGATCATAACTGCCATGCACCACCGGCATTCCACCACGTTCGATATTGTTAACCAGAATATGGAGTGCGCCAAAATGATGCTGTGTTGTTTTGATCAGTTTTTTGACATCATCATCAGATCTGAGATCCACAGGAAGGGAAAGAAATGAAAAATTTTTTTCCTTAAATTCTTTTTCCATCTCTGTAATGGATTCCGGCCAGTCAAATGTCGGAAGAACGAGATTGACATTTTCAGCCCCTAGCTTTCTGGCAATTGCTCTGCCGATTGCTCGGGAGGCACCGGGAATAATTGCTGTTTTTCCTGAAAGGTTCATAACTTTTCTTTTCTCTTGAATTGAGAAACTTTTACACCTGTTGAAATCATATATAACGGCTGTTTTCTGGTATTCATCTCTGGCTTGCATTGTGTGTTTTGTGGGATATTCCTGAATTGTAACGAAAAAATAACAAAAAAGTTGTTCCTCAGCGCTAAAGTATTATATTTATTCAACTGCAGGATATGTAGCACATTCAAAGTATTTCATCCATACTTTCCAACTTGACTGGATTGTATGAAAACGGAACAGGAGGAGTAATGGTTCTGTATAAAAATAAAGTGAATTGTATTTTTGTTTCTTTTTTCATTGTGGTTGGATTGTTCCTGCCGCAAATATCACTGGCAGATTGTTTCAGTACGGATTGGCCCCAGGAAAAGAGTGACCTGAAAGCAGATCCCTCTCTTGTCTTTGGCAGGTTGGATAATGGTTTCCGTTATATATTGAAAAAGAATACAGAGCCCCAACATCGAGTGGCCATGTCCTTGAATATTCAGGCCGGTTCTTTAAACGAGACTGAGGAACAGCGCGGTATTGCCCATTTCCTCGAGCATATGCTTTTTAATGGTTCCACCCACTTTCCCCCTGGAACGCTTGTAGAATATTTTCAATCCATTGGCATGAGTTTTGGCGGCGATACCAATGCCCATACCGGTTACGACGAAACAGTCTATGATATTATTCTGCCCAATGGCAGCAGGGAGGATATTGAACAGGGGCTTCTGGTTTTTTCTGATTATGCAAGAGGTGCTCTTTTATTGCAGACGGAGATAGACCGCGAACGAGGTGTGATACTTGCTGAAAAACGCAGCAGAGATTCGGCATCTTATCGTGCCCACGTCACAGAGACAGAGTTTTCCATGCATGGAACCATGCTTCCGGAACGTATGCCAATTGGTATTCTTGAAACAATAAATAAGGCTGATCATGCAATAATGAAAAGCTATTATGACGCCTGGTATCGTCCGTCAAATATGGTTCTGGTAATGGTGGGTGATTTTGAACCTGAAGACGTTCAACCACTTGTTGAAAAGCAGTTTACTGGTCTCACCGGGGCAGGTCCGGTTCCGCCATGTCCTGATCTTGGGCTTCTGCAACAGACAGATCCTGGTTTTTTCTACCACCATGAATCTGAAATGGGTCTTACTGAGACCAGCATTGAAAGTCTGTGGAATGTGAAACCGGAGCAGGACTCATTTGCCCTCCAGGAAAGAGAACTGAGAAGATATATGGGAGGAAAGATTGTTCAATATCGACTTGATGAACTGGCACGAAAAACTGAGACTCCATTTACTTCGGCTTATATCTACTCCGGGACGTTTCTGGATCGGATTGCATATGTTGAGATAGGTGCCAAATGTGACGCGGAAAAATGGAAGCAGAGTCTTGTAATCATGGAGAACACTCTGCGTCAGGCTCTGGAGTTCGGGTTTACAGAGGATGAGTTACAGCGTGTGAAAAAAGAGTTGCTGGCACGACTTGATTCAGCGGTTCTTACTGCAAACAACCGCAATTCTAAAAAATTGACTTCTTCTATTATTCGAGGAATCAATACCAACAGAGTGATACAGTCTCCGGAGCAGGAAAAGAAACTTTTTACTCCTGTTATCAGTGGGATGAGCCTTGCTGATGTGGAAAAAGAATTTCGAGAAATCTGGTCACGTTCAAGCCATAGGGTAAAGGTGAATGGCAATGCAGTTATTGCAGCAAAAGATCCTCTGACAGTTATCGAATCAACATACAGGGCTGCGGCAAAAGAGAAAGTAATAGCATATAAGAGTGAAAGTCTGCATGCTTTTCCATATCTGAACTTCGATACTAACAAACAACCCATTGTTGATCAAAAACAGTTTGCTGCCATAGAAGCAAAACGCTTTGTTTTTGCAAATGGTGTGGTGTTGAATTTGAAAGCAAGTTCTTTCCAGGAAAATGAGGTACAGATTTCCGCTGATTTCGGACTTGGGAAATCCAGTGAACCTGCTCCCGGATTGACAATGCTCACACAGTCAGTGCTGGGCCAGTCAGGTACTGGTACACTCAGCAAAGCAGATCTTGACAGGATTCTTGCGGGGTCCAGTGTGGATTTGAAATTTCATGTTAATCCGGCATCGTTTAGGTGGCACGGAAAGGCTCTGGTTAAAGACATTGAACTGCTTTTTCAGGTATTGCAAAGCCTGCTTGCGGATCCTGGAGTAGACACTGATGCCTTTCAGGTGAGCATGGATCGATTCAGGCAATCGTATGAGGGGCTTACTGCTGATGTCAAAGGTGCAATGACACTCCATGGAGAGTCTTTTCTGGCAGGTGGAAATAATTCTTTCGGCCTGCCACCCTGGTCTGAGTTTTCACAGCTGGAAATTGAACAGATTAAACAATGGATTCTTCCAGCTGCTCTAAACAGTGAGCTGGAAATATCTCTTGTGGGTGATTTTGATGAACCTGAGGTACTGACTCTAGCAGAAAATTATTTTTCAGTGTTACCCAAAAGAGTCGAAAGTAAGATACAGGAAGTGGCAGTTACTTTTCCACACGGTGAGGAGCTCGCCTTGACTGTTCCTTCTTCCATAGACAAGGGAATGCTGGTGGTTGCCTGGAAGACGGATGATTTCTGGGATATCCAGCAAACCAGAGGATTGCACCTGCTGGCAGGAATATTTTCTGACAAAATGAGGCGGGTGATCCGTGAAAAACTCGGAGCCACGTATTCACCACAGGTCTATAATGCCTCAAGTAGAATTTATAAGGAGTATGGCGTGATGCAGGCCATTCTCATCGTGGATCCCAGTGAGATGGAAATGCTGAAAAAAGAGGTGCTGAGTATTGCCGCTGAAGTATGGCAGGGAAAAATCAGCGAAGAAGAGCTTGAACGGGCTAAAGGGCCAATGCTTACCAGGCTCAAAGATATGGTTCGGACGAACAGCTACTGGTTGAACTCTGTCCTCAGGCTGTCGAAACGTTATCCGCAGCAATTAGAGTGGCCCACCACAATATTGTCCGGGTTTGAAGGTTTCTCCCTTGAAGATGTCAGGAGTCTTGGTCATGCCTATCTCAATCCGGAAAATGCAGCTGTTGTCAGCGTGGTTCCCAAGTAAATTTTACCCGACAACCCAAAGTGCCAGATCCTGAACACGTTTGAGGGTCCTGTCTGAAACACCACCGAAGAGGCCTTTGGCCATTCCTACTCCTCTGCGACCCATAACAATGGTTCCACAGTCCTGTTTTATTGCCTCGCGAAGGATGCCATGCGCTTCTTCAAGGTCTGATACTTCCGGCAGGATCCGAATTTGCCGATCCGGGATGCCGGCTTCATGGAGGAGCTGGCGTGGACCATTAAAGAGGCAGTCGGATTTTGCAAGATGGGTGTCGCACCATTCCTTATCCCATTTATGATAAAAGAGCTCTGGCTTGCATTGAAGTTTCTTGCCAAACAGAGAGGAGCAATGGAAAAGGCAAATTCGGACATCCTCCCTTTCAGCAAAAATATGACACAGGTGATCAACTGCCATCAGGGAGCCCGGCGAGCCATCCACAGGTACGAGAATGTCTTTTGATTTTACCTCTCCATCAATTATCCATAAGGGGGTTTTGTGACATTTGCGGAAAAGGGTCGCAGACACTGAACCCATGAGCATTTCGCTGACTCCACCCAGGCCTCGTCTGCCCACCAGAATTGAGTCCACTAACTTTTTTTCAGCATTTTGTTGAATTGTGCCTGCAATGTTGTAGCCGGAAACCTGAATCGACGTCTGAATACGTTCCGGGGCAACACCTGCACGGGTCAGTTTTTCGCTGGCTTTATTTAAGTAGCGCCCGGCAGTGGCTTCTTTTTTTGTCTGTGCTCCTCCACCGCCAGGCATGAGAGAGTTTTTGGAATCAGCAACAGAGGGCATGACAGAGGCACTGGCAGTGATCCATGTACAGAGCTGAAAGTGGATGTCAGGCTGGTCTGCAAAGAGAGTGGAGAGATAAGAGAGTGACTGATTTGAGTATACGGAACCGTCTATGGCAACAAGTATTTCTTTTTGCATGGTATACCTCCCAGTTAAAACGATGTTATAGCGTTTTGTCAGAACTCCGTGCCTTTTTTTCTTTTTTTTTCTTTTTTTTCTTTTTGGTAACCTTGGCAGGAGGATCAAAAAAATTCACCATACTCTGGAAAATAAAGACAAAGAAAAAAACAACGATATAGACCAGAATCCAATCAAACATACTTTTTCTCCCTGTTCATCAGAATAAATTGAACTTATTATGTGTATATGGAAAAAATATAACCAGCTAGCTTTCCTTTGTAAAGGTTGGTGGATGAGTTCTTGGTTTTTGGGGAGCAGTTTCAGGTACTGCTGTTTTGCTCACAGGTTTAGCAGGACGAACCGCTTTTTTCTTTGTTCTTGCCCCTTTTTTCCTTTTTGGAGGAGCTTTTTTCCAGGTTGTGCCCTCACTGAAACAGTCCCATCCCCAGCGAAGCCATCGAAGCAGTGCCATGGCCAGCCAAAGCGCCCAGAGCAGCATACTGATACGATAAGCCAGCAGAGGCACTGAAACAACCCATGCTGTGGGCAGCATGGAAGCAGTGCGGTCCTGATACCAGCGTAAAGTATGCCCGGCAGAACCATTGCCGCCGATCTGCATATCAGGATGACCAAGCAAGCCCTGCTGTATGGCAAAAAATAGGGCGCCAAGAGCGGCAAACGTGAGGAGAATAAGGAGAACCTGGACAATATTAAAGCTTACGACTTGAGTAATTTCACGTCCTCTTGTTTTTCGCAGGCCCAGAAGAAGCAACCAGGCCACCACCACAGCAGCAAGAGGGGCAGGGATCTGGCTTAAACCAAGGCTCAGCAACAACCACTGTAAGGTGGATAGCGGGGTGAGTTTGATTCGACCAAGGAGCAGGGCAAAGAAGATAAATACGAGCAATTCACCCCAGAAGAGTACAGCAGGTCCTATGCGAGGTCCTCCGGTCAGGAGAATCCAGCGGGAAGAAGGTATCGTCATCTCAATGGATGTATTGACACTTTCCATGCCAAGATCAATGGGTTCAGTGATGAGTTTCGTGTCTACCCCGTGTGCGCTGCGCCAGCCGATTTCAATGTCCTGCTTTCCGGGTCTTATCGGAATAATAAGTCGAGTATTATCAAGCTGAAGTGGAAACTCTTTTCCATCGATTAATGTTTTTTGCAGATCAATATCAGGTGGCAGAGTAAGAGTATGCTGCAGTCCGCGACTTGCAGTGAGAGCAAAGGAAAGTGTTGTCTCGGTAGCACGAAGCCCGGGTTGTATCTTTATCCGGCTTCTGCTGATGGTCATTGTGGGGCCATCAACGCCCTTGGGACGACTGATGTGGAGCTGCAGTGATTCACCGGGGTAGGGGTGATACTCCGGATATCGTTTGCCTGCAGGGTTTGTCTGATTTATTTCAGGAAGGCCTGCGGTTTCAACATGCCAGATTGGACTGACATCGAGAAACCAGATTTCTGTCCAGGAGGATGTTTTTTCAGCTGTGAAAAGGAGATTGTCCACAGGATTCATCGAGGAATGGTAACTCAATATATTCTGCTCCGGCCCCATATTGATACGTACATGTTTGTCACTGATATGCAATGACTCTGTGGTGACATGTTCACCGGGAAGAAGCGGGATGTCGAGGGCAATGACAGTTGCCGGACTGCGACGGACTATTCTGGTTGTAACATGCCATTTCAGGCCCATATGCAGAGTACGTTCAACCCGTACAAAGGCAGGAATGTGAATAGTGTTCCCATCATTTTCCCTGTTTTTCTCCATTCCTGTTGTTGGACTGATCCTGTTGAGAGTGAGCTGCTTATCCAGGCGGCCATCTTCGTGCAGGCCGTTGATCGACCAGTTTTCCAGGAGCACCTGTGCATGTTGAGGAGGGAGTGGAAAAGAAAAGGAGAGTTTGTTACGGCCTGTTAACTGTTTTTTGAGGATGATTGTGTGACTTCCCGCTTCCACACGAATGAGGCTGTTGCCACGGGTATCCAGACGCAGGATTGCGGCAGGTTTGTTGTCGAGCATAATCTGATCAAAAAGCCTGTTTGTTCCAGGTAAGGCCACAGCCCCTCTAATTTGCGAGTCCAGTTGCAGTTCAACATGCAGGAGATCATTATTCACACGGATCATGCAGGAATTGATGGTAGTGCAATGTCTTCCACATTTAGGTGGCGCCAGCAATCTGTCCTGTAGTTCCTGTAAAATCTCAGGAGAAGGGACTTCTGCGGTTGCATTTTGTGGATGTGTTCCTGCAGCAGTCAGAAAGAAAAAAAGAAGAACAAGAGCCCTGGCAGATGGAGAGGCCAGTAATGATTTGCCAAGGGCCAGACATCGACGCAGGAAACCGGCAATAAGCAGGGCGAGCAGGAAAACCCTGACAAAAGCGAGCACGGTATTGATACAGGGCGAGAGCAAAATAAATGAAATACTCTGTTCAGGATTCACAGGGCCGTCCCAGCTCAGGTTTATTCGTTTCCAACTCCAGTCCGGAAGTCCAGGGCCTGTCTGAATCATGTCCTGTGGATCAACCTGTATTGTTTGTGGTTTTTTATGAACTTGAGCTGATCCTATACTGTAATGTCCTGCTCTGCTGTTTGTTTGGCGAGTTTTAGACAACACTGCAGATTCTTCCATGACAACAGCGTCTTGCATACTACGCATTTCGTCGGTTGGCATATCCTGTCCCATGGGATAATCGCGGGTGAGTCGGTGATAATGACCATATTCAAGCTGCGGATAAATTCCTGTACGGATTTCATTGATCATGTAGGGAACTGAACTTATAATAATTGTAATAAGAATGAGCAGGCCACTGATCCGACAGATGCGTTCTCCGGTTTTTGCAGTGATGATTTTCTGCATACCAAGCAGGCCAAGCAGAGGAAGCCAGAGAAATCTGGGTGAACCCGGTTGGTGAAAAGAGAGAACAAGGGTCAAAATGGCAACAGCACCCCACCCCCAGCCAAGGATTCTGGCTGTAGCCAGGCCAATAATCATAACGAGAAAAATATCCAGCAATGTCCACCTGTTCAGCCAGGTGGAGACCCGGTCAACTCCTGAGGCAGTAAGAAGTTTCCATCCCGGAGGAAGGTGTAACTCGGCAGACAGCTTTTGGAAATTGTGATCCCAGCCTAAAGCCGGGATTGTAATTTTTCCATTTTTTACTTTCCGTTCGATTCGTGATTCAGCATGCAGTGCAAGGCGTCCCTGCCTGACTTCAACCCCGATCCTGTCTGAGTCTTTAAGACTGGTGATCAATCGCGGGCTGCCTTCAACGTCAACTTTGCCAAGGCTTTGGGCAGGATTCACATTTAATCGCCAGCCGCGAGTCATGGTGCCGGTTATGTTGTCAGATACGGTAAGGCCAGTTCCCTGCTCATCCAGCCATATCTTTCGATGGAGTGTCAACCGGTTAGGGACAGGATTGGGATTGCCGCGGTTTTTCTCAATCAGTGACATGCTGTCACCGCTTTTGACCAGATAGGCAGGGAAAGCTTTCCATTCCTGCGGAAGAGATGTTCGGGAAGGGTCAACAGGTGAAACATTTCCGATTTCAACCTGACGCAGTTTCGGGTCTGCCGCAAAAACCCATATCTCTTCTGCGGGCCAGGGACCATCAATATTTCCCATACTCAGTTTGTCTGGCGAGAGCGACTCACTGTTTCTGAGTGTCAGATGTATCTGCCATTGTCCGGGGCGGACCTGGAGCTGGAGCCTGCCACTGTTATCCAATCGGACAGGGAGCGGGCACTGCAGCTGCAGTGGGATAAATTGTTTTCCACTGTCAAGGCCAAGGGTTATCTGGCGGGGGCTTCCGGATACGGTCAGCAGGATTCGTATGTGCTGGGATAAGGGGACGCTGTCTTCAATCTTACGGAATACTTGAATATTGAGACTTTCTTCATCATTTTTCTGATCTTTTCT
>JAYEOK010000226.1:0-9803 GCA_034722915.1 Thermodesulfobacteriota bacterium
ATTCAGGAAAGGAGCCAGACTGCAGGTACGGACCAGATACGTTCATCCATTTTCTCTATTCTCGAAGAATTATTAACTAGTATCCCGACACCTTCCGCATCATCAGCCACATATTTTTTCAAATGTTTAATGTCCTGTTTTTTATTTCTGTCTGTTTGTTTTATTTCAACAAACAGGTTGCACTTTGAGACCGGTGTTTTGATAAACCCGTCAACTTCAACACCGGTTGCGGTTCTCGCAAAATAGAGCTCTTTATCATTTGATGAAAAATGCAGATTTTTCCTGATCTCCGTCAAAACTGTGTTTTCAAAATACTGGCCGGAAAGAGTTGTGAAATCATTTACGAGTGAACGGAATAATCCGCTGTCGTAGAAATAATATTTGGACATTTTCATCATCCGCTTGCCAGGGTTTGAAAAATAAGGTTTTGCCCGCCAGCTGATAAAAAGTTGACGATAATATCCGATAAATCGTTTAATGGTATCAGCAGACCTGCCGCAGTCCCTGGCAAGTTCACTGATATTCATCAGGTTTCCAACCCGCTGGGAAAAGAGTTGCTCAAAGGTTTCAAACGTTTCCGGATTACGCAATTCAACCAGTTGCCGCAGATCTGTTTCCAGGTAGGTCTGATGATAGCTGCTTAACCACTCCCGTTTATCCCGGGGATTATGCCTGTTGAGAAATTCCGGATAGCCACCAAACATATTGAGATCTGTGAAAATGTCCTGATAGTGGGATGTTCGTTCAACGGGAATGTAAAAATTTTCCAGAACAGCCCTGCATTCTTCCATACCTTCCGTTTCAGTCAACTGTTCCAGCAGCGTTTTTTCATCATTTTCCAGTTGCTCCCCAAAAGAGAGCGGCAACAGTGTAAACAGGGCGACTCTGCCGGCAAGTGATTCTTTTATGTGTCTGTTTAAGAGCAGGTGGTTGGATCCAAGGAGCAAAAACTGCCCTTTTGCTTCCGGATATTCATCCACCTGCAGCTGAATTAACTCGAGCAGTGCTGGTACTGTCTGTACTTCATCAAGGACAATTGTGGAATTCCTGTAGTGATGAAATTCCTGTCTTCCGTTTTCTGTTAATAATTTACGAACAATCGGATCTTTAAGGTTGTAATATTGAAAATCTTTTGTAGTTCGGAGCAGATTTCTGACCAGGGTGGTTTTTCCTGCCTGTCTTGGCCCCATCAGTGCTGTTACCCGGTCCGTAAGCAATGAATGCTCCAGGCGCACTGTGAGTCTTCTTTTTAAGATATGCATGATTCCTCCAATATTATCTTTGCAATCATTACATTTTATCGACTCAATCGTTAATTTACAATGTTATTTGACGGCGGTGTCGCAATATTACATGGCTCTCTCGTGTAACCTGCCACCGGAAAAAAGCTTATGTCAACCTTACCGAGTCCAAAAACAGTTTGCTTGCCGATATTGACCTGCTCAGCATAGCGAAGAAGAGGCACAAATTCTGTCAGAAGCCCATGGTACGACACACTTCCGGCAAGCCCGCTGAGTGACACTTTTTTTCGCTGCCTGTTTGAATATCTGAAAAGTTCCTGCCAGCGTATGCTTGACTCAGCTGTCTCAATCGTTTCAGCACGTTGTACCAGTCCCCGATAGTCCAGATCCGGTTCTCCTCCTCCGTAGGCATCTTCAAGGGCGGCAATACGACGCAGGGTTGTTCGGATCAGGACGTGAAAGGGCAGGACGCGTCCCAGTTTATTGTTCTGTTTCAGACGTAAGGGTGTTTGCAGAATCAACCTCACTGATCCAGTTTCTGTGGCTGTCATATCTTCCAGGTGAAGCAGTGGAATATCTATACACTTTTTCAGAACCGAATTTTCCGCATTGAACAGCTCTTCTTCCTCTGTTGACACCTTCTCAAGTTGAAAGCGTCCCAGCCCCTGTCGCCTGCCGGAACCGACTCCCGCTTCACCCATCATCTGTATGGCATACACAAGTTGTGGCAAAAACTCATTGGCACGATCAAAGAGCAGAAGTGAAAAGTTCAAGTCAGTCCCCTGTTCCCGGTGACCGGCACAATTCATCTCAGGCTGCAAAACAAAGGGGTGCGGCCTTGCGTTAATGATTCGTCCGTCTCCTGCCTTGTAGCGCTCTGTTTCAAATATCCAGGCATAGGCGCACTGTTCACGGAGCAGGCAGGTTTCGCACTGCTGTCTTTTCAGAGCGCAGCTGGTTCTTTTCAGCCCCCAGCCAAGTGCTCCACGCAGGGTGGAGCCGAGATACCCGGGTAATCTTGCCTCTGTTTTGAAACGGCAGTGAAATGTGTATTTTTGTGCTTTTACCATTCTGTCCCCGGCTGTCTGTTAAAAAAGTCTTCCAATTCAAAACTTCCTGCACCAATAAACAAAGGTCTAGGAGGCTGTCCGAGAATAGGCATTTCTTCTCAAATCGAGGCATTTTGAAAAAATAAGCACAAGCATATAGTTGATATTCTGAGCATTATTTTTTCAAAATAACGAAGAGTTGGGGAGAAAGGGCATTCTCGGACAGCCTCCTAGATGCTTTTCACCTGAATTCACACATTACTCAACGTATGAGCAATATCACTCAGTGAAGGCGTATTTTTCAAATTCTTTTGTGTAGGCACCGAGCCTGTCACTAAATTTTTTCGCAGCCATCGGGTTGTCTCTGATACCAGCATGGTTTATATCATTCCTGTCATTTCCTATATTTTTCAATTGCTCCTTAAAGTCCTTATGGTTAGCGAACCAGCTGCATAAATTTTCGACCAGGGAACGATTCTCTTGCGCTGCTTTATCCCACTCAGTAAAAGATTTATTTTCAGATTGAATCACCATTGCTTTATTAACCATATTCCGATTCTTTTCAGCATAGTGATCTACATCTGTTACTTCCAAAAGGACATGGCTGCACATCGTTTCCTGCAACAATGTAAAACCCTGCTGAATAAGGTTGTGCTTCAGACACCATTTTGCGGCAGCCAGGCCGTCATTCACTTCATTCCCGGTAAATGATGCTGTGTTTTCCTTAAGTTTTACAAGCAATGGAGCCAGAGGAGTAATGAGTTCCTGATCCCGTACATTTTCTACTGCTGCCTGCAAATTCTTGGCAGATTTCACTATTTCCTTTCCCCTGCATGCAGCCATCGTTTCAGCGAATGTCCCAAGACATCGTGACATTTCCCGTAAACTGGCAGCCTCCTCATCTTTTCCTTGGGTCTCACTCAGAACAGGGGTTATTTTTTTTGTTGTCAATTTCTGGATACCTGCAGGATTTCCAGCAATCAGGAATCCGTCGATGGCGGTTGTCCAGTCAAGGAGTTGATCAAATGGCAGCAAATTAAAAACAGGTACATTTCTTTCTTCAACTTCCATTTTTCTAACATCCGTTATTTGCCCAAGAGATTCCAGAGCACCATAATCAATTGCCTTCACCGTTATGTTTTTAGTAACTTTTGCATAGTTGATAATCACCATTGCCAGAAGCGGTAAAGATCTGAAGGCATGTGTAATGTCAAAATAAAGTTCATCTCCATCGTCTATATTCTTCATGATAGTGGCAAATGTTTTCCATATCTCTGCCTCATCTTTCCCTATACCTATACGAACTTCATTTATTTGAAATGGTCTTGCCATATTCTCTATTCTACTTTGCAATCCTTCTAATTGGATCATATTTCCATCCCGATCTTTATGACCATTATCAAGCCAGTTTTTCTGATGCGACTCTTCAGTCGTAAACACAATAATGGCATCTTGTTCCATCCAATCTGAACAATGGTATGCAATGGTTGCCTCTTGAACAAACCTGATATTCTGAAAAATTGTTTTCTTACCGCATGTATAGTTACAGGGTAAGTAGTCACTTGTGCCCAGAAAACTCAAAAAAACCTTACGCATAATATAACCTCTCCCTATTTTCCATATGCTCTATATCGGACATGACAAAATGTATGTGTCAGCCGAATTGTTCCGTCATCCAGGTTTGTTTCAACCGCCTGACGTTCAGTGGTTGAATAAATCGGTACACGGTTCGTATCCAGGCAATGCTGTACCAGCAGGTAGCAGGCACCGAAATCGCCGTGGATCAAAACATAATCACCTTCTCTGCTGTCACTGTCCAGCCAGGAAATCACAGGTTCAAGGCAGGGTTGTAATGCAGGAAGATCCGGTGGTAATGCTGCCCACAGAAGGCGAATAGAATCCGGCGGCGAAACAATCTGCTCCACCCCGAGATCCTGTCGTGCCTGTTCTTCCTGGGCAAGTGTGATTGAGTGGCTGAAAAGTAAAAAGAGATCCGGCATTATATGTCCTCTGTTTTTTCTTCGTTTTTTGTAGTGAGTTGGATTGTTTTTACTTTTCTCTATGGACAGATTTTTTCTTTTTTCGCAAAAAAAGAATTTTTTCCGACTCAATGTAACAATTATCTGTAACTAAATGGGAATAGCACTTTCTTCCTTTCCTTTACGAGGGCAAGAACGTGTTCACCGCCTTTACATTGAAATAATTCTGCAAAATGTGATTGTCTCACCTTATTATGGTTCCGTATCTCTGATATTATCCGCTCAACAAGGGATATGTGTGAGGCGTTCTGGAGCGCATGGTTGTGCAGTACTGCAAGGGGAAGCAACCCCATGGCACGCATGGTTGCACCGTGTCTGCTGCAAATGGAAACTGCATGGTTCAGTAGTTTTGCAGCCTGATTTTTCTCTTTGTAGAACAAACAACATCGTGCAAGATTTACAGCGCTAAGCTGCCAGGGATGGCGGTTCTCCTGCAGCACCCTTCTGCTGAGCTGTTGTCGGCTTTTTCTCCATGAACAGATATCAAGAAACTTTGGCTGCTCTGCCAGAAGTCTGCACAACAATGTTATCGTAAACGGGCAGCTGCATTGGTGACTGCTGCGCTCTGCAAATACGGTCTGTATCCAACTTTCAGGATTTTTTTCAGGTAATGAATACATCTTTGAAAAAAGAGTATTGGCCTCATTGTATCTGTTATTCTCAAGCAGGCCGTACAGCAGATAAGAATATATGCGGGGATGTTCAGCACCAAATCTGCGACCAAACGCAGCGATGGCCTGTTTACACATCTCCTGAAGATCCGCAAGGTATGCCGGACCGCAAAAACCGAAATTCTGGGCAATAGTCCCATACATGGCACCCAGTTGCCAACTGCCATCTTCCTGTAATTCATGCAGTTGCTTTTCGTGTTCGAGGCGGCGCTTGAAGAGTTCGGGAATTTCAGGCCTGAAGTCGTAACGATTAAAACGTGTATTTACAAAATCATTGTTGGCGAGCGAGCTTAACTCCTGTCTGGCATCGCAGGATACGGCAATTTTATCGGCCAAACGACTCCACTTGCCACTTTTGTCTGTACGACCGAAATGGTTTTGAAAACTCAGCTGGGCAAGGCTGTACTCGAGAGATCGAAACGGGTGAAGCTGTGCCAGATTCCAGATGTCCTCATATGAAAACAGGCTTACCAGTTTATCGGGCAGTGGTGTCAGATTATTTTTATTGTCCAGGCAGGAGACAAGTTTTTTGCTATATTTTTCAGGACTGTTTCGGATTGTTTTGTAAACGGCTGCAAGATCATGGAGTGTGAAGAATTCCACCGGCAATTCATGGAATCGCTCAAGCAGGCTGTCTGCATCCTGTGCCGCCAGCTGAAACAACCTGATGGTTTGGGAATCAGGTATCCCCCGGTGAAGATGGTTCACCACCGAGATGGCCTCCTTAACCGTTCTCACTGCAATCAAACGGTCATCGTAATCCGGCTTATTATTGTGTACGGGGACAAAAAATAAACCACCATCTTTGCTTAACAAACCTTTTTTCTTCCGGATATGCTGTACTGCCCTGATGGCTCCGTCTGTTGTCAATGCACCGGTGGCCAGGAGTTGCGGCGGCCACGGTCTGCCATTCTGCAGCAGTGAAATTCCAATCGCTGCCGGCAGGCCAAGAGAACGTCCGCTTAAGGGGCTGTCTGAGTTATGCTGCATGGTCAAGACAAGCAGATCTTTATCGTCCGGTACCAGAAGTTCCAGCGTTTCCCGGCTTGAACTGCCTAACTGCGGTTCCGTCTGCATAATACACTTTCCGTTTCCGGGTTTTAATCCAAGTAGCATATGAATCTTTACTGCCCTGTGCTCACGAATAACAGGAAGTGGCACAGCAATCCATGATGAATCATGGATTGTGTCCGGGGTAATGTCGGGAAAGATTTTATCGAGACGACATGTTTGCTGCAACTCTTCCTGTTGATAGTTCTTTTTTTTACAAAGAACTATCGCAGAAAAAATATGACGATGAAGGAGTTGTTTCTGTTGTCGTGATGTACAAAATTTTAAAAGTTGCCGGATAGAAGAAAGAGGTGGAGCCGACGCAGGAGCCGGTTGTTTAAGAAGAGAGGTACAGACCAGGGGGGAACGCTGAATGATGGTTGACAGATCCTGCCAGTGATTGTCAGTGATTATGGATGATTCTGACAAGACACTCCCCCTTTTCCACATCTGTATTGTCTACCTGGAAAAGGGCCCAGAACAGATCGTTCTCAATTCCAAATTCACCCGGCACTGGATCAAAAACAGTATCTTCCACTTGCAGACGAATAAATATTTGTGTACTTGCCGGCATACTCTCAGGCAATTTTCCGACAATATGTAAAAAACCGCTATCCAGGTTCCAGTGCGTAAAATGTATCCCGGCGGGTTGCACTTTTTCCGGTTTCCCATTGTGCATGGTCAGACAGAGAGCAAAATCAGTGACTGCTGCACTATCTGCTGCTGCCAGCGGAAGAGTATCATCCACTGGCCGGGCATGGAAAAGTAAATCCTGCACGGAGTAGTCTGCAGGTAATGATTGTTGAAACACAAGCCCCAGAGTAGTCAAGTATTCGTGCAGTGCTTTGGGATCAATTGATTCTGTTTCACAGGAGATCATTACAGATTCATGCTCCGCAAAAAGTCGGGCAACAGCACGCGATGAGAAAAAGTATCCGGTCTCCACTTCCATCTGACGAAAAAACCAGAGAAGGGAGCCGGGTTCAATAGCCTGTTGTTCCCTTGGCACCGCCACATTCTGCATCGCTGTCTCAGCCACTGCGCCGTAACAGCTGTCAAGATCCTCCAGGCGAAGACTGTATTGGTTCCATGGCTGAATAAAGCCCTGCAGATCATTCCCGAAAGGTATGTCGTCACTGGCGGCAAGTGCTTTATCCCCGCAGGATTGCAGAACAATTACGCTGTCTTTGTTTACTTCGGTAATAACCACAAGTGGTGGCGCATAATACCGTTTTTTGGGGCCCCAGCCGCCAAGTTCCTGTTTGAGAGACCAAAGCTCTCCCGGCTCAGGAACCCTGCGCTCATTACTGAAAGTTTTTGCAGAAAAAAGTGGGGCTTCGACATAGTGCTCCATCTGTTTCAGGTCTTCACGGCAAGAGGCACACGACTCCAGATGCCCCTGCAATTCCTCCGTATTTTCTCCATAAAGCACGTTATCCGGAGGACAGCAGCGCATTCTCCATGCCGTCTTCCAAATCAGATACAACCCTGAATTTTTCATTTCCCTGTTCATTGGTCAGTTATACATTGTGTAGATATTAAGGCCTTTCTTTCTTATTACGGACAGTGATACGATTTTTTGCACATATTTTGATCTGCTCAAGAAAAAGTTCTGCACACTCTTCCGGCAACTCTGCAAGGGGAGGGCCGGGCCAGTTTGAAGAAAACGTAATAATGGAATGTGTACAGGCAGTATACAGTCGATGCACTGCATTATGATCACCGAGGCGGAGTTGTTCGGCTATCTTTTTCAATTTTACAGGTGGTTCTTTCAGGCGCATGAGAAAAACTGCACATTGTTCTCCTGTCCATCCACTGACAAGATGCTCAGCCTGTAGAGATATGGATTCAGTATGCACCCTGGTATCCATATCCACGTTAGTCACAGATAAAACCGTACAATCATCTGCCAATGGAATGGACGAAGGACGCAACAGCCAGGAATGAATTGACAAAAGATATCTCTGCAAATCTCTCACTGCAAGAGCCTGCACAGTGGTTTTACTACAGGCTTCATTCCAGAAAAACAGAGCAACCCGGTGCAGATATTTCTGCTTATAGATTTCTTTTTCAGCTTTGATGGCTCCGCTTTCAGGGAAAACCGGCCATGACGACATGGATTCTTCTGCAAGAGAGGTCTGGATGAGTTCTTTTGACTGACCATCCTCTTTCAGTTTGAATAAAAAGGCGTTGTTTACTCCTTTGCCGCTGAGAAATTCCGGAGCCATGGATATGGTCTCACGCAATCGCCTATACAGATAACCTGCAGGATTATGCTCCTTACTGCGCGATTTTTCCTTCCAGACCCATAGAAATTTTCTGCGTGCATACGCAAAAAGCTTGCGAAGGTTATTGCTTTCCAGGAGATGGACAAGTATCGGATTTTCCGGCAGCTGCGGTATGAAGTTTTCAGCCAGAAATATATAGAAATCGTGAGCTATTTCATCGACACGATACTCATCATCCTGCCCTGTCACAGGGTATGGCCATATCACTGCGATGGCCCGGTTTTGTTCTGCTTCTCTTAATAAACGTGACGCCAGAGCAAGAAGTAATGCGTAGCCATCATCACTCCCTATCCAGTCAAGGAGATGCTTTTGCATGGCGGCATGGTTACTGTCTTTCGTCATCATTAACCAACAATGCAGGATGCAGGCACCCTGCCAAGAAAGATCGGGTTTCGCCTGAAACGGGAGTCGAGCGGGAGAGTGAATTTGAATCGTTCAACGAGGTATGAATTTCGATCTGAAATTTCATTTTTCATCTCGAATTTACAACCTTTTTTTATATACCTAAGCGTTTTATTCCCCTTGGAAGAACATGGACAAAGAAGATGACCACCAGGATTGCAGCAAAGAACAAAGACAGGATGCGTCTGCAGCTCTTTTCGAAAAGTTGCTGGAAACCCACCACTCCATTGCCTGAGATCAACGTCATCCACACCTGCAAAAAACATCCTTTCCTGCCACTGCATCGGTGAAAGTTTTCGGATAGCATCGCCAAGGATACTCAGATCAGGCTTTCGAATTTGCGAGAGCAATTCTTTTTCTACATTTGTTGCCAACTGTACCATAGTAAACTATCGCACAAAATATGTTTTTTTGAAAGGATGAAAATTTGTATCAGAAACCTCTCTTCATCATACAAAACACCCTTAGTGCCTTATGTCACTCTTTACAGTACCCCCTTGAGGGGTGTAAAAAAACAAGAAAACGAAAAAGGCTTTAAAGTTAGGAGGTTGAATATACAACCAAGGCACTTATACCCCTCAAGGGAGTACTGAAAAGAGTGCCGGCTTACCGTTCATCACCGGTGTTAGAACCGGTGATTTTTCCCCTTGATCGGGGATGACACCAGCTTAACGCCGGCAGGATTTGCCCACCCATGCCGGACAAACAAAAAAAAACCCCTCTGGAACGGACCAGAGGGGCTTAGGGAGGGGGAGAAAAAATGAAGTACATTTTCCTTTTACTACTACAACAAACGTGCCAAGCAATGTACAAAACAAATAATCTACTGTTTTGACAGATGTTTTTCGAAAAACACTCTTACTAAAAAAAGAAAGCCATCAAAAGTAGTGCATCCTTTTTACCCACCCCCTGCCCACAAATTGAGTAGTTTCTACTCAACTTAGGAACGGGAATTAAATAACCTGAACATATTTCGCCGCAATTTTTTCGTCAGCGACACTTTAAAAAGCTTTGCATACTCCCTGTATGTAACGGTTTTTAAAGTATTGCTGGCGGAACAGGT